>NZ_JBHVYZ010000006.1:87412-90934 GCF_042880295.1 Streptomyces sp. NPDC058307 | reverse complement strand
GGCCGGGATCCTCCAGCCCTCCAGCGTGCTCGCCGTCACCTTCACCAACCGCGCCGCCGGAGAGATGCGCGGACGGCTGCGCCAGCTCGGCGCCGCGGGCGTCCAGGCGCGTACGTTCCACTCTGCGGCCCTGCGGCAGCTGCAGTACTTCTGGCCGAAAGCAGTCGGTGGCTCCATGCCCCGGCTCGTCGACCGCAAGGTCCAGCTCGTCGCCGACGCGGCCGCCGCCTGCCGCATCCGCCTCGACCGGGGCGAGCTGCGGGACGTCACCGGCGAGATCGAGTGGTCCAAGGTCACCCAGACCGTGCCGTCCGACTACGCCCTCGCAGCCGCGAAGGCCGGCCGTGAGACCCCCCGCGCCGCAGCCGAGATCGCCCAGCTCTACGCCGCCTACGAGGACATCAAGCGCGACCGCGCCGTCATCGACTTCGAGGACGTCCTGCTGCTGACCGTCGCCATCCTCCAGGACCGGAGCGACATCGCCGAACAGGTCCGTGCCCAGTACCAGCACTTCGTCGTCGACGAGTACCAGGACGTCAGCCCCCTCCAGCAGCGCCTGCTGGACCTGTGGCTCGGGCGGCGGGACACCCTGTGCGTCGTGGGTGACGCCAGCCAGACGATCTATTCGTTCACTGGTGCAACTCCCGACCATCTGCTCGACTTCCGGACCCGTCACCCCGGCGCCACCGTCGTCAAGCTGGTCCGCGACTACCGCTCCACCCCCCAGGTCGTCCATCTCGCCAACGGCCTGCTCGCCCAGGCCCGCGGCCGCGCCGCCGACCACCGGCTGGAACTGATCTCCCAGCGCCGGCCCGGTCCCGAGCCCGTCTACACCGAGTACACCGACGAGCCCACCGAGGCCGAGGGTGCCGCCCGCCGCATCCGGGAGCTCATGGAGGCGGGCGTCAGGGCCAGCGAGATCGCCGTCCTGTTCCGCACCAACTCCCAGTCCGAGACCTACGAACAGGCCCTCGCCGACGCCGGTGTGCCCTACCAGCTGCGCGGCGCCGAGCGGTTCTTCGACCGGCCCGAGGTGCGCAGGGCCATCGTCAGTCTCCGGGGCGCGGCCCGCTTCGGCGGCAACGACTCGCAGCTGGACGACGCCGTCGACCTGCCCTCGCAGGTGCGTGCCGTGCTGTCGGGCGAGGGCTGGACCAACCAGCCGCCGGCCGGCTCCGGGGCCGTCAGGGAGCGCTGGGAGTCGCTGGCCGCCCTGGTGAACCTCGCGCAGGACTTCGCCGCCGCGCGACCCGGCGCCACCCTGAACGACCTCGTGGCCGAACTCGACGAGCGGGCCGGTGCCCAGCACGCCCCGACCGTCGAGGGCGTCACCCTCGCCTCCCTGCACTCGGCCAAGGGCCTGGAGTGGGACGCCGTGTTCCTGGTCGGCGTCGCCGAGGGCATGATGCCGATCTCCTACGCGAAGACCGACGAGCAGATCGAGGAGGAGCGCCGGCTCCTCTATGTCGGCGTCACCCGTGCCCGCGAGCGCCTCCATGTCTCCTGGTCCCTCTCCCGCTCGCCCGGCGGCCGCCCCAACCGCCGCCCCAGCCGCTTCCTCGACGGGCTGCGCCCCGGCTCCACCGCCACCACGGGGCGCGCCGCCGGCGGCGGCCCCGGAGGCGTCGAGCGCGGCTTCACCAGTGCCGTCGGTGCCGCGCCGAGACGCACCCAGCGCACCCCGGCGCGCTGCCGGGTGTGCGGGCGCACGCTCACCGACGCGGGCGAGATGAAGCTCATGCGTTGCGAGGACTGTCCCTCCGACATGGACGAGGGGCTGTACGAGCGGCTGCGTGACTGGCGGGCCGTACAGGCACAGCGCAGCGGGCAGCCTGCCTACTGCGTCTTCACGGACAAGACGCTGATGGCGATCGCCGAGGCCGTGCCCGACGGCGAGCACGAGCTTGCGCGGATCCCGGGCGTCGGCCTGCGCAAGTTCAAGCGCTACGGAGCCGATGTGCTGACCATCTGCGCAGGCCGGGAGGTTGCGGAGGACGAAGACGAGGGCTGATTTCAACTCGTCGGAAAAATAGTTTGCGCATGCCCCAGCAATCCCCATAGGTTCTTAGCCACGGGGACGGAGGCCTTCTCGGAGGCCCTGATTCCGTGCTCTACTTGCATATCCGTAGGACAGCGGCTCGCGCCGTTGTCCCCAGAGACGCCGAGAGGAGGCGATTGAAGTGATCAGCATCAACAGCAGCCAGGCCATCAGCACCGCCAAAATGACCGATCTCTCGGTCGTCTCCACGTGCATGCTCGGCGTTTCGAACCTGGGCACCGGTCTGTCCGGCATTCCTGCCGCGCGTCCGGCGTCCTCCATGTCTCTCGCGGACCTTCCCGTCCGTGAGCGCAATGAGCGACCGACCAAGGCACTGGAAGCGGTAGTGGCACAGGCGCATGTCTATGCCTTTGCGGCGGCCGGTGCCGGATTCCGGAAGCAGACGACGCAGCACCACCTGATGTGGGCCTTCCGTGGGCCAGAACCCTGGAGTGATCCAGCCTGATCGTCGATCAGGCCGGCGCCTTCAGGGCCGCGGAACCCCATCCGGGATCCGCGGCCCTTCTGTTTTCCCCGAACGGGGAGAGCGGAGCGAAGGGGCCTCGGGACAAGAAAAGAACCCGGTACCAAGCGACCACCGGTCCCACAGGGCCGGACCGAACAGACGAGGAAGACGAACCGTGCAACTCGAAGCGCACGCCCCGTCCGTACCGCCTTCCGAAACGATCCCCCCGCCCGGCCTCACGGAGGACTCCACCTTGATCCCGCTCACGGCGCTCACCGCGCTCGACGACGCCATCGAGAACCTCGGCGTACCCGTCCCCTGCCGTTCCTACGACCCGGAGGTCTTCTTCGCCGAGTCTCCGGCCGACGTCGAGTACGCCAAGTCCCTCTGCCGCACCTGCCCGCTGATGGAGGCCTGCCTCGCCGGCGCCAAGGAGCGGCGTGAGCCCTGGGGCGTCTGGGGTGGGGAGCTGTTCGTCCAGGGTGTCGTCGTCGCCCGGAAGCGGCCGCGTGGCCGCCCGCGCAAGAACCCGGTCACAGCATGAACATCGCAGGAACGATCGACCGCCCTCTCACGAACGACCCCACGAAGCAGGCCCCGATGAAGCCGTCCACCAGCGAGCCCGCAGGCTCCGCGATCCCAGACTTCACCACCACCGACGCGAACGACTCGCGTCAGAACAGGACCCGAGAGATGCAACTCATCCCAGAAGCCCTGGCTCGTGCGCATATGCACGACCGGCTGCAGGAGGCCGAGCAGGAACGCCGGGCGATCCGCCTGAGGACCGCTCGCCGGATGCAGCGCCGGGCCGAGCGCGCCTCCATGCGTGCTCGCCGTGCGCTGGCCATGGCCGTCATGCAGTAACCCGACCCGGTAGTTCCCCGCGGGGGCCGGGCCCCGCCAAGCCCCCCCCCCCCCCGGGGGGGGGGGGCGCCCGGGCCGCCCCGCCCCCGCCGCCGCCAGCGCGACCTCCTGCACCACCCGCCCCACCCCCCCCCCCCCCCCCACCCGCTACGGC
>NZ_JBHVYZ010000006.1:0-87402 GCF_042880295.1 Streptomyces sp. NPDC058307 | reverse complement strand
GGACCGGCCCCCGCGGGGCGTTGTGCGCGCCGGGCTCACGCCTCCGCGGCCGACTCCTGCTCGTCCTCTTCCTCCTCCGGCACGAACCCCGGCAGCCACTCCTCCAGTTCCTCGCGCAGCCGGACCGTCGCGCCCAGCTGGCACAGGACGCCGATGGTGCTCAGGGTGACCCGGTGTATCAGGAGGTACGCCGGGGGCAGGTTGAGCTGTTTGCCCAGTTGGTGGGCGGGGGAGCGGGGGTCGGCGATCCGGGCGGCCTGGCTGCGCATCCAGCCACGGGTGAAGGTGAACTCGTCGACCTCGGCCGGTTCGATGATCGGCAGGAGGTAGTCGAGAACGGCGTCCGGGTCCAGCTCTATGGACTCCTTGACGAAGCCCTCCGCGCGGAGGAGTTCGTAGACCGCCTCCGCCTCACCGTCCAGCGTCATGCGCAGGCAGGTGCCGATGGTGTCCGGCAGACCGCCCTGGAGCCGGTCGACCGTGCCGAAGTCCAGGACGCCCAGGCGCCAGTCCTCCTCGCCGTCCGGGCCGCCGGGCAGGAGCCGGAAGTTTCCCGGGTGCGGGTCGGCGTGCAGCAGGCCGGTGCGGGCGGGGCCGGAGAAGAGGAACCGGGCCAGGAGCTGCCCGGCGCGGTCGCGCTGCTCCTGAGTGCCGTCCGAGATCACCTCCGACAGCGGGATGCCTTCGATCCACTCCGTGATCAGGACCTGTTCGCTCTGGTGGACCACGGCCGGAACCACGACGTCCGGATCGTCCGCGAACTCCTCGGCATGGGCCTGCTGGGCCTGCGCCTCCAGGCCGTAGTCGAGCTCCTCGGAGACCCGGTCGCGCAGCTCGGCGATGAGGGGCTTGATGTCGATGCCGGGAACCAGAGGCCCCAACAGGCGGGCGAAGCGGCCCAGTTGGGTCAGGTCGGACAGCAGGGCCTCGCCGGCCCCCGGGTACTGGACCTTGACCGCCAC
This sequence comes from Streptomyces sp. NPDC058307, assembly GCF_042880295.1. Lineage (NCBI taxonomy): Bacteria > Bacillati > Actinomycetota > Actinomycetes > Kitasatosporales > Streptomycetaceae > Streptomyces > Streptomyces sp. NPDC058307. The sequence goes on along the minus strand of NZ_JBHVYZ010000006.1, from coordinate 86,440 downwards.
CTCGCGCCCGTCACGCCATACGGCCCGGTGCACCTGACCGATCGAGGCCGCCGCGGAGGGCTTGTCGTCGAACTCGGCGAACAGCTCCCGCCAGTCCTCGCCCAACCGCTCCTCGAGCACCGCGTGCACGGTGCGGGTCGGCATCGGAGGCGCCGCCTCCTGGAGCTTCGTCAGGGCCGCGCGATAGGGGCCGGCCACCTCCTCGGGGAGCGCCGACTCGAAGACGGACAGGGCCTGGCCGAACTTCATGGCCCCGCCCTTGAGCTCCCCGAGCACCTTGAACAACTGATCCGCGGTGCGCTGTTGCAGCTCGCGGCCGACGATCTCCGCGGACTCGCCCACGATCCGCTTGCCGAGTCCCCAGGTGGCCCGCCCGGCGAAGCCGAGCGGGAGCGCGGCGAGCTTGGCGGTTCGGGTGACCGCCTTCCGGGGAAGATCAGACATGCGCCCTCCAGGTCCCAGCCGGCCGTGGCGCGGTTGCCTTACGGCACAACTCCTCCGACGACCGTTGCTCCATCATTGTCTCGTGCGCGGCCTCCTCCTTGGAGGTGTGTTCTCCCTTACCTTTCTCCGCGGCCCCGCACGGACATGCGGGATGCGGCCGGACCGGGCGCGCGTGCCAGGTCATACCGGGCAGCGAGACCTCCCAGCGGGCACCCGCGCTCGACGGGAGACGGCCGTCCAGGAAGGCGAGCGCGTGAGCGGCTGCGAGACCGGCGACCGTAGTGGCAAGTGCCAGGTCACAGGGGCGCACCGGAAGTCGTCTGCTGCCCGAGCGCCACTGCGCCACCAGCCGGGGCCAGGCCTGGTCGCGGTCGGTCCGCGTCTCGTGCAGACAGCCCGCGCAGCCCGTCTCGCCCGGCAGGACAAGGGGGCCGACCACTCCTGTGGCATCGACCACACCGGCGTACAGATGAGGTGTGCCGGACCGCACGAGGGGTTCGCCGGTGGCGGGGGCGGGCGCGTGGACGTCGACGTCGTCCCTCGGGGCGAGGACGACCAGGGAGAACCCGGGGTCGTCCGCCTCCACCGCCGCCCGGGAACCGTGGCGGGGCGGGCGTTCCGGGGCCGCCGCGGACACGGCCCGGCGTGCGGCGGTGTCCCTGCGGTCGCCGACGGAGCCGGCGGGGAGCCCGCCCGGAGCGACGTCCCCCGGTTCGACCCGCCCGCCGTCCCGCACGTCGACCTCTCCGACGCCGGCTCCCGACAGCAGTGCGGCCAGCGCCACGCCCACTCGGCCGGCCCCTCTGACCTGCACGCGCAGTGAGCGGCGGGCGGCCAGGAGTCTCATCGCGTCACCCGGCTCCGACGTGGTGAGCGAGAGGGACGCGAGATCGGGTGCCAGCCGGTCGAGGACCTCTTTCTTTCCCCGCAGCGCGTCCGCGGCCGGCCCGCCGCCCCTGGCGTCGTCGACGAGTCCGGCCCGCGCCAGCCGTCCCACCAGCCGGTCGACATGCCCGTCGGGCAGATCTATACGGCGTGCCTCCTCCCGCAGCAGCGCGAGACCGCGCGTGCCGTTGAGCAGGTCGAGGAAGCTGCCCGTCGCCGTGTCGACCGGGCCCAGCGTCAGCGCGTGCGCCGGGGCCATCCCGAACTGCACGGTGTTGAGATCGCGCCAGCCGCGCCGCAGCGCCGGTTTCACGTGCGGAACCATCGTTTGCTCGAGCGGAACCACTGCTTGCATGACAGGCCCCCGTAGCCCTCGTAGAACGTCCCCGTCCGCCGCCGGTGCCCGGGCCACGATCGGTCGCGGCTGCGGCGGCGATGCCAGCATGCCCGGACCCCGGGGGCAGATGCCGAAAGTTGTCCACAGGTGGGGGCCATTCGTCGTACAAATCAGACGCATGGTGGGCGATCGGAACCGAACCGTCCCGGAGTCGGGACTTCCCCCGTGTGCAGAGGGTAACGTCAGGGCGTGCCCGCCGACCCACTGCACAGCGCCGGAACGCCACAGCGCAGCACGACGAGCCAGCCGCCGAGCGGCTCGGGGGCGAGCGCGATCGAGGTGCGCAGGAGCAGCCGTCGACGCCGGACGGTCTCCGCGTACCGCGAGGGCGATCGCACCGTCGTGCTCATCCCTGCCCGGATGTCCGAGGCGGAGGAGCAGCGCTGGGTGAGCGTCATGCTCGACAAGCTGGCCGCCCAGGAGAGCAAACGGGTCCTCGGCGACACCGAGCTCTCCGAGCGCGCCCAGCGGCTTTCGGCCCAGTACTTCGACGGCCGGGCGCGGCCCACCTCGGTCCGCTGGGTCACCAACCAGAACACCCGCTGGGGCTCGTGCACCCCGTCCGAGGGCAGCATCCGGCTCTCGCACCGGCTCCAGGGCATGCCGGAGTACGTCGTCGACTACGTCCTGCTCCATGAGCTCGCGCACCTGCTCGTGCCGGGCCACGGGCCCCGTTTCTGGCGGCTGCTGGAGGCCTATCCGCGCACCGAGCGGGCCAAGGGCTATCTCGAGGGCGTGGTCGCCGCGGACCGGTTGCCGCACCTTCCGGACGTATGACCGGCGACTCGAACGGGTTTTGTACCGGATCTGTACCGGCCTGAGCCGGTGTCGGAGTTTGCCGTTAGCCTGTCGCGACGCACTTGCTTTCGGGATGGGGGACGGTCGTTACGCATGGCCAGGGAATTCCAACGCGGCCACAAGGCCAAGATCAGTGACCTGACCGCGGGCACGGACCTGTATGTGGGAGTACAGATCTCGGGCCCCGGACTGACCTTCGACATCAGCTGCTTCGGCCTCGACGCCGACGAACGGCTCTCGGACGACCGGTACTTCATCTTCTTCAACCAGCCGAAGTCCCCCGAGGACTCCATCCAGCTGCTGGGCGCGCAGTCGGGCGACACGGAGTCGTTCCGGGTCACACTCGACCGGATTCCGTCGCAGATCCAGAAGCTGTCGTTCACGGCGACGATCGACGGCGACGGCCAGATGTCGCAGATCGCCCCCGGCTACCTCCGTATCGTCGCCGGTGGCGAGGAAGTGGCCCGGTACCCGTTCGACGGCAGCGAGTTCTCCACCGAGCGCGCCGTGATGCTGGGCGACCTGTATCTGAAGGACGTCTGGCGGTTCGCCGCGGTCGGTCAGGGCTTCGACGGCGGTCTGGACGCGTTGCTGAAGAACTTCGGCGGCGAGGTCGCCGAGGAGGAGCCCGCGTCCGCGCCCCAGCAGCCCGTCGTCCCGGCCCAGTCCCAGGCTCCGGCCTTCGCCCCGCCGCCGCAGGCCGCAGTGCCCCCCGCGCCCGCACCGGCCCCTTCGTTCGGCGCACCGCAGGCCCCCGCGGCCGCCCCGTCCGTCCACACCGCTCCGACGATCGCCGGGACCGCCCCGCCCGCGCCCGCCGCGCCGACGAGTCCCCAGACGTTCACTCCTCCGGGTCAGTTCACCCCGCCGGGTCAGACGTTCACGCCGCCCGGCGCACCTCCTGCGGGTCAGTACGCGCCCCCCGGCGCACCCGCGGGTCAGTTCACGCCCCCGGGCGCCGTGGCCGGACAGTTCGCGCCTCCCGGTGCTCCCGGAGCCTTCCCCGGCCAGGCGCAGCCCTTCGGCGGAGGCACCCAGCTCGCCCCCGTGCCGCCCGAGGCCAACGTCCGGGTCGTCCTGACCAAGTACGCGGAAGCCCCCGTCGGCGACCGCTGGACGGAACAGAACCAGAACCTGGTGCGGGCCACCCTCACCAAGGACGCCCCGATCCTCGCCAAGCAGGGCAGCATGGTCGCCTACCAGGGCGACATCGACTTCGCCCACAAGGGCTCGGGCCTGCTCGGCAAGCTCACCGGGGCCCTCACCGGCCAGGGCATGTCCCTGATGCGCTGTACCGGCAACGGCGAGGTGTTCCTCGCCGACGAGGCCAGTCGGGTCTTCGTCATCCGCCTGCAGGGCGAGCAGCTCTACACCAGCGCCCAGGGCGTGCTCGCCTTCGACGAGTCCCTGGACACCGAGGTCCGCCGCATCGAGGGCGCGGGACTGCCCGGCGGGGGCTTCTTCAGCATGCTCTTCTCCGGCACGGGAGCGATCGTCGTCAAGACACGCGGTGTGCCCGTGGTCCTGCCCGTCGGCGCGGCCACATACGTCGACGGCAACGCCGTCATCGCCTGGTCCGCCGGTGCGCAGGCGGTCACCACGACCTCGCTCAGGCTGCGCCGCTCCGGGTACGCCCGGCAGACCACCGAGGCCGTGAACCTCCAGTTCCGCGGCGCTCCCGGCAACTTCGTCGTCGTACAGCCCTTCGAGGTGTGAGGTCATGGACTCCCAGACTCTGAGTGCGCACCGCGCCGCCGCGACCGGCGTCCGGATGAGTGTGCACAGCTCCAAGACGCTCAAGGTCACCATGGTCAGCGGGCAGGACCTGATCGCCAAGGCCGGCTCGATGATCGCCTACGACGGCTATGTGCAGTTCGACGCGGCGCCCGCGAGCCTGCGCCGCTCGGCCGAGGAGATGGTCAGCGGCGAGGGTGGCCGGCTGATGCTGGCCCGCGGCGACGGCGACCTCTACCTGGCCGACTACGGCGGCGACATCCTCGTCCTGCACCTCAACGGCGAGGCTCTCTCGGTCAACGGCGCCACCCTGCTGGCCTGCGACGCCTCGCTGGAACTGGCCATCGAACCGGTCAAGGGACTCGCGAAGCTCTCCGGCTCCGGCCTGACCAACCTCGTCGTCAAGGGCACCGGCTGGGTCGCCCTGGTCAGCCGGGGCATTCCGATGGCCCTGGATTGCGCCGAACGGGAGACCTACGTCGACCCGGATGCCCTCGTCGCCTGGACGACCGGGCTGGAGATGAAGGCCCGCCGCAGCATCAAGGCGAGCGCCCTCATCGGCCGCGGCAGCGGCGAGGCCTTCCAGATCGGCTTCAAGGGGCAGGGCTTCGTCGTGGTCCAGCCGAGCGAGGACACCGGCGACCGATTCAAGATCCGGGGCTGAGGGGAGCACCAGGCACATCATGCACAGCACACTCTTCGCACACGTCCCGGTCGAGTCGACCGGGCGCTACACCCTGCAGAACCCGCAGCTCCTGAAGACCGACGTCACCCAGGGCAGCAGCCCCGTCCTCGCCCGACAGGGCGCCATGGTGGCCTTCGAAGGACAGGTCGAGTTCGACAGCCAGTACCGCAACCGCAACTGGCGCAACGCCGAACGGATGACCGGCGAGCGCCTCGAACTCATGCGCTGCAAGGGCAACGGCATCGTCTACCTGGCCAACCTCGCCCAGCACCTGCACATCATGGAGGTCGGCGCCGGCATCACGGTCGACAGCTCCTACGTGCTGGCCTTCGACGGCTCCCTCGGCGTCGGCATCGTCGCCGTGGACAGTGCCGTGGAGGTGGCCGCCGCGGGCGCCTACAACCTGGAGCTGTCCGGCGCCGGGCAGGTCGTGCTGATGACCTCCGGCGAGCCGCTGGTCCTCGAGGTGGGACCGGACAAGAACGTCTGCGTCGACTCCGACGCCGTCATCGCCTGGTCCACGTCCCTGCGCACCCAGCTCCAGGCGCCCACCTCCACCTCCGGCGTGTGGCGCCGCCGCGGCACCACGGGCGAGGGCTGGGAGATGCACTTCGGCGGCACCGGCCACGTCCTGGTCCAGCCCAGTGAGCTGCTTCCGCCGCAGGGCATGCGCAACGGCGGGGTGCTCGGCCAGTTCGGCATGCGCGGCAACAACCTCGGGGGCAGCAACAGCTGACCGCCCCGGCGGCACGACGAACGGCACATGTAAGGGGCGCCCGCCATCGCGGGCGCCCCTTACACATGCGGCCACCGCCGCGACTCCTGCCTCACAGCCTCGCGCGGGTCGCTTCGAGCAGTCGTACGACCGAGTCGTCCGCCACGGACGCCACCTCGTCGTAGGCGAACCACCGCACGTCGAGCGACTCGTCGCTGATCGTCTCCACGGCGCCGGACGGGGCGAGCGCCGCGTACTGGACGTCGAAGTGGCAGTTGCACGGCGGCGGGATCGGATGCCGGTCCAGTCGCACCGGGCCGCCCGGCAGCAGTGTCAGGCCCGGGATGCCGGACTCCTCCGTCGCCTCGCGCAGGGCCGCCGCCTCCAGGGAGGTGTCGGCCGGCTCGCAGTGGCCGCCCATCTGGAGCCACATCCGCAGCTTCTTGTGCAGCGTGAGCAGGACCCGGCCGCGCTCGGGGTCGATCACCAGAGCGCTCGCCGTGACGTGCCCCGCGTGACAGGCCTTCCACATGCCGTCCGGGTGGGTCCCCAAGTGATCCAGATAGGCCTGACGCAGCTCCTCCTGGTCCTCGTACCCCTTCAGCACGAGGACCGCGTCGTCGTACAGGCTCACTCGGTGTCGTCGTCCTTCTTCAGGTCGTCCTTCTGCGGATCGAGCTTCTTCAGGTCGGGCTTCCCGCCGGAGCCGTCCGCCGCCTCGCCGAGCATCTTGTCCAGCTCGGAGAAGTCCAGCTGCTCGCGGTGCACGAAGCCGTCCGGGTCGTCCAGGTCGGACGCGGTCGGCAGCATGTCCGGATGGGCCCACAGGCCGTCACGGCCGTCGACACCGCGCGCGTCCGTGAGCGAGGCCCACAGCCGGGAGGCGTCCCGCAGGCGGCGCGGGCGCAGCTCCAGGCCGATCAGCGTGGCGAACGTCTGCTCGGCCGGACCGCCCGAGGCGCGCCGGCGGCGCAGGGTCTCGCGCAGCGCGTCGGCGGACGACAGGCGCGGCTTCGCGGCCGCGTGGACCACCGCGTCCACCCAGCCCTCCACGAGCGCCAGAGCCGTCTCCAGACGGGCCAGGGCCGCCTTCTGCTCCGGGGTGTCCTCCGGCTGGAACATGCCCTGCTGGAGGGCGTCCTGGAGCTGCTCGGGGTTCTGCGGGTCGAACTGGCCGACCACGTCCTCCAGCTTGGCGGTGTCGACCTTGATCCCGCGCGCGTACCCGTCGACCGCGCCGTACAGGTGCGAGCGCAGCCACGGCACATGCGCGAAGAGGCGCTGGTGGGCGGCCTCGCGCAGCGCGAGGTACAGCCGCACCTCGTCCTGGGGCACGCCCAGGTCCTTGCCGAAGGCGTCGATGTTCGCCGGGAGCAGCGCGGCCTTGCCCGCCGGGCCCAGCGGCAGGCCGATGTCGGTGGAGCCGACGACCTCGCCCGCGAGCACGCCGACGGCCTGCCCGATCTGGGTGCCGAACATGGCGCCGCCCATCGAGCGCATCATGCCGATCAGCGGGCCGGCCATGGCCTGCATCTCCTCCGGCAGGACATCGCCCATGGCGGTGCCGACCCGCTCGGCGACCGGGTCGACGAGCTCCTTCCACGCGGGCAGGGTCGCCTCGACCCACTCCGCGCGGGACCACGCCACGGCGGAGCCCGCCCCGGACGGCAGCGACGTCGCGTCGTCGAGCCACAGGTCCGCCAGGCGTACGGCCTCCTGGACCGCGGTGCGCTCGGCGGGGCCGATGCTCGCGTCCTTGGTGCCGTCCGAGGTGCCCTGGGAGACGGTCTGACGGGCGATCTGCTTGGCCATGTCCCAGTTCACCGGGCCGCCCTCGTACGAGAGCATCTGGCCCAGCTGCTGGAAGGCGGCGCCGAGGTCGGTGGGGTTCAAGGAACCGAACATGGCTGCGAGCGGATTGTCCGCACCGGGGCCGCCAAAGCCTCCGGCTCCGGGCAGACCGCCGAAACCGAACGGGTTGGCCGGTCCCTGACCACCACCGCTCTCCTGGTCCTTCTTCTTGCCCTCGTCGCCGTCGTCCGGCTCCTCCGGCGGAAGGCCGAATCCGAATGGGGTGTCACTCACGGGATTCCTCGGCTGGTAAGGCCACCGGTTGCCTCCGGCGGCGCGGCTGCCCGATAACACCCCCCAGCGTAGACACCGACGGCCGTTAGGGCCTCGGTGCTCCGCCGACTCTCCGCCTGCGGCAGGATGGATGCCACCTGGTACGTACGCGTCACTCGCGTTCCTACTGAAGACAACCGCTGGAGACGCCCGGTGAGTTCCCCTGATCCGCAGGTTCGCGCAGCGCGAAACCAGTCAACCAATCCCGCCGCGCGCGGGCCAGTCGTCGCGGTCACCGGTGCCGCGTCCGGGATCGGAGCGCTGCTCACCGAGCGGCTCGCCGCCTCGGAGGAGATCAAGCAGGTCATCGCGCTCGACGAGCGGCGTGGAGAGTGCGCCGCGGCGCAGTGGCACATCCTGGACGTACGGGATCCGGCCATCGCGGAGAAGTTGCGCGGGGCCGATGTCGTGGTCCATCTGGCGCTCGACCTCGATCTGGAGACCGACCCCGCGGCGCGTACGGCGTACAACGTGCGTGGGACGCAGACCGTGCTGACCGCCGCGGCGGCCGCGGGCGTCCACCGAGCCGTGCTGTGCACCTCCGCGATGGTCTACGGGGCGCTCCCGGACAACGAGCTGCCGCTCTCGGAGGACGCCGAACTGCGGGCCACCGCGGAGGCGACCGGGGTCGGGGACCTGCTGGAGATCGAGCGGCTCGCGCGGCGGGCGCCCCGGGCGCACCCCGGGCTCAACGTCACCGTCGTACGGCCCGCCGTGCTGGTGGGAGGCGGTACCGACACCGCCCTGACCCGGTACTTCGAGTCGCCGCGGCTGCTGGTCGTGGCCGGGTCCCGGCCCGCCTGGCAGTTCTGCCATGTCGAGGACCTGTGCAGCGCTCTGGAGCTTGCCGTCCTGGAGAAGGTCGACGGGGAGCTCGCCGTCGGGTGCGACGGGTGGCTGGAGCAGGAGGAGATCGAGGAGCTCAGCGGCATCCGGCGCATGGAGCTGCCGTCGGCGGTGGCGCTGGGGGCCGCGGCCCGGCTGCACCGGATCGGTCTGACGCCGTCTCCCGCGGGTGACCTCGCGTACACGATGTACCCCTGGGTGGTGAGCGGAAGCCGGCTGCACGACGCCGGATGGCGGCCGCGGTGGACCAACGAGGAGGTGCTCGCGGAACTGCTGGAGGAGGTCGCCGGGCGGCACACGGTTGCCGGTCGCCGGCTGGGGCGGAAGGACGCGACGGCTGCGGGAGCGGCGGGAGCGACGGTCGCTCTTCTGGGTGCGGCTGCTGTCGTACGGCGGGCCAGGAAGGCACGTCGGAGAATCTGAGAGTGCGCCTTGCGGGGCGCCGGGTGCGGGCCCAGGGCGGCTGCGGGGTCGTCGTGGCTGGTCGCGCAGTTCCCCGCACCTGGTGGGTCCACTGTACGAGTCTCCAACCACGCACGTGCGTGTGCCAGGTGATAGCTCCATTCCCCGTTGTCTCGGACGTGCGGCACGATGGGCGTATGGCACCCACTTACGACCACCCCGGCGAGCAGGCCGCACAGGACCCCGTCAAGCTGATCGCGATCCGTGAGACCCCGCTCTCCCTCGACGAGGTCTTCCGGGCCGTCGGGGACGACTCCGCCGGGGGGACCGCCCTGTTCGTCGGGACCGTCAGGAACCACGACGGGGGAGCCGACGTCGACAAGCTCGGGTACTCGTGCCACCCCAGTGCCGAGGCCGAGATGCGACGGGTCGCCGAGAAGGTCGTCGCCGAGTTCCCGGTGCGGGCCCTTGCCGCCGTGCACCGGATCGGGGATCTCGCCGTCGGGGACCTCGCCGTCGTCGTCGCGGTTTCCTGTCCTCACCGGGGCGAGGCATTCGAGGCCTGCCGGAAACTGATCGACGATCTCAAGCACGAGGTGCCGATCTGGAAACACCAGACGTTTTCTGACGGTACGGAGGAATGGGTCGGCGCCTGCTGAACCCTTCCTTCACCTCTCCGGTTGCGTAACCGCACCCCTGGCATGAGCGTTGTCAGTGCGGATGGGTAATCTGCTGATCCGTCAGTTTTCTGAGGTCGCTCAGTGTGGGGTCGGGAGGTCGGCATGGGGGCGCTCGTCTGGTTGTTGATTCCGTTGTTGGCCGCGGTCGTCGCCGGGCTCTGGGGCAGTTGGGCCAACCGGACCCGCAAGGCGCGCAGCGACGGCCCCGAGCTCGACGGGTACGCCCGTTTCCGCGCCGCGATGGAGAAATCGCACTCCGGCACCTGACGTCCACCTGACGGCGGCGCCCTGACGAAGCTCCGACAGGTGCGTCCCGTACTGTCGTGCCATGCCACGCCGCACCGCGACGATGCTCGCCTCCACCCTGATGCTGATCGCGCTTCTCTGCGCGGGAGTCTTCATCAATGTGCCCTACGCCGAGATGTCACCGGGCCCCACGGTGAACACCCTCGGGGACCACGGCGGCGAGCCGGTGCTGCAGATCTCGGGACGCAAGACGTATCCGACGAGCGGTCACCTGAACATGACCACCGTCCGGGTCACCAGCGCCGACTACAAGATGAACCTCGTCGAGGCCGTGTACGGCTGGCTCGCACACGACAACAAGGTCGTACCGCACGACACCCTCTACCCGGACGGCAAGACCGAGGAGCAGTCGACCCAGGAGAACGCCGAGGAGTTCAGCCAGTCCCAGGAGAGCGCCAAGGTCTCCGCCCTGAAGGAACTGGACGTCCCGGTGCAGTCCTGGGTGATCGTCTCGACCGTCGTCAAGGACTCCCCGTCCGAGGGCCGGCTCCACGCCGGTGACGTGATCAAGGCCGTCGACGGTACGGCGGTGAAGGCCCCGGGGGACGTCGCCAAGCTGGTGACCAAGCACAAGCCCGGTGAGAAGGTCGCCTTCACGATCGTGCCCGTCAAGGAGCAGACCGCCGCCGAGAAGGCCCACAGGACGGCGACCAGGACCGAGAAGGTCACCATCACGACCAGGGCGTCCGACGACGAGGGCAAGAAGCGCGCCATCGTCGGGATCGCCGCCGGGACCGACCACACCTTCCCGTTCACCATCGACATCAAGCTCGCCGACGTCGGCGGTCCGAGCGCCGGCCTGATGTTCGCGCTCGGCATCTACGACAAGCTCACCCCGGGCAGCCTGACCGGCGGCACTTTCGTCGCCGGCACCGGCACGATCGACGACAACGGCAAGGTCGGACCGATCGGCGGCATCGAGATGAAGACGGTCGGCGCGCGCGACAAGGGCGCCCAGTACTTCCTGACGCCCGCCGACAACTGTGCGGCCGCCGCCAAGGACACCCCGAGCGGGCTCACCCTCGTCAAGGTGAAGACCATCGGGGACGCCCTCGGCGCGCTCAAGGACATCCGCGAGAAGAAGACGTCCGACCTGCCGAAGTGCACCAAGGGATAGCCCCGGGGGCTACTCCTCGAACGTCGCCGACAGCGCCTCCGCCAGGCCCGGCACCAGGTCGCCGCCGGTGAGGACCTCCGTGGGGGAGTCCTTCTCGCGCAGGCGCAGGGCGGAGTCGCGGGTGCCGTCGCGCAGGACCGCGACCGTCATGCGGACCTCCTGGCGGCCCGGGTGCTCGGCGACCCACTTCGCCAACCCGGCCTCGCTCAGCCCCTCAGGGACGGCCGCCTCGGCGGACGGCGGCAGCATCAGGCGCTCCACGGTGAGCGCGCAGCCGACGACCGCGTCGGGCCATGCGATGGTGCCGAGGAACTCGTCGAGCGGCTTGCCCGCGGGAATCTCCTCCTGCTCGATGGGCGTGAAGCCCGAGGGCGCCTGTGCCTCCGCCAGGCCGAGCTGGCTCGCGAGAGCGGGTTCCTGGGCGCGCAGCCGGGCGGTGTCGACGAGGGCGAAGAGGCGAGCGGGCTGGTCCCAGCCGAGGCCGGAGGCGTACTCGTCGATCTCGAGTACGGCCCGGGTGAGCGGGTTCGCTGCCATGGGGGTGTTGGACATGGTCACAATCCTGCCTCGTTCGTCACCTGAATCGGGAACCGAGTAAACGGTGAGTAAGTTGCATAGGTGTGGGCCCGCGATCACGGGGGGCCACCCAGGGCTCGCGAACACGAGGGCCTGACGGATCGACAGCGAACTTCGAGGTGCGCACCTTGGCTTTCCAGATGCCGGACCGCGGCGGAGGCCCGACAGGGCCGCGGATGAGAGTGGGCCGCCCGTCCCGGCGTGCCAGGACCCTGCTCATGACGCTGGGCGTCCTTGCCGTCATCGGCATGGCGTTCACCATGTTCGCGGGCTTCTGGACGGACTGGCTCTGGTACCGCTCGGTGAACTACTCGTCCGTGTTCACCACCACCCTGTGGACCAAGATCGGGCTGTTCTTCGTCTTCGGCCTGCTGATGGCCCTCGCGGTCGGCTTCAACATCTGGCTGGCCCACCGGCTGCGCCCGCCGCTGAGCGCCATGTCGATGGAGCAGCAGAACCTCGACCGCTACCGGATGGGCATCGCGCCGTACAAGAGGTGGCTGCTGCTCGGGATCGTCTCCCTGGTGGGCCTGATCGCCGGGGCCTCCGCCTCCAGCCAGTGGCGGACCTGGCTGATGTGGGTCAACGGCGTGTCCTTCGGACAGAAGGACCCGCAGTTCCACCTCGACATCTCCTTCTACACCTTCGACCTGCCCTGGTACCGGTTCCTGCTCGGCTTCGGCTTCGCCGCCGCGATCCTCTCGGTGATCGCCGCCGCGCTCACCCATTACCTGTACGGCGGTCTGCGGATCACCTCCCCGGGCGCGCGGGCCACGGGCGCCGCGACCGGGCACCTGTCGGTGCTGCTCGGCGTCTTCGTCGCCCTGAAGGCCGTCGCGTACTGGCTCGACCGGTACGGCCTCGCGGTCAAGTCCAGCGACTTCAAGGCGACCGACAGCTGGACGGGCCTCAGGTACGTCGACGCGAACGCCTATCTGCCGGCCAAGACGATCCTGTTCTGCATCGCCGTGATCTGCGCGCTGCTGTTCTTCGCCACCCTGTGGCGGCGCACCTGGCAGCTGCCCGTGATCGGCTTCGGCCTGATGGTGCTCTCGGCGATCCTCATCGGCGGCCTCTACCCCGCGATCGTCCAGAAGTTCCAGGTCCAGCCGAACGAGCAGGCCAAGGAAGCGCCGTACGTCGAGAAGAACCTCAAGGCGACGCGTGAGGCGTACGGCATCGACGACGCCTCGGTGAAGGAGTACGACGGCAAGGCCACCACCACGGACAAGACCGAGCTGCGCCAGGACGTCGACGCCACGGCGAGCATCCGGGTCGTGGACCCCAACGTGGTCTCGCCGACGTTCCAGCAGCTCCAGCAGATGCGGAACTACTACGCGTTCCCGACCAACCTGGACGTCGACCGGTACAGCAAGGACGGCAAGGACCAGGACACGGTCATCGGGCTGCGCGAGCTGAACCTCGCCGGCATCCCGAAGAACAACTGGATCAACGACCACTTCCGCTACACCCACGGATACGGCGTGGTCGCCGCCAAGGGCACCGAGGCCGACGACGAGGGCCGCCCGGTCTTCACCGAGTCCAACCTGCCCTCCCAGGGCGACCTCGGGACGTACCAGCAGCGCGTCTACTACGGCGAGAAGACCACCGAGTACTCGATCGTCGGCGGTCCCCAGAAGGAGATCGACTACTCCGACGACAATGGTGAGAAAACCTACAGCTACAAGGCGAAGAGCGGGGTCAACCTCTCCAGCCCGGTCAACCGGGCCGCGTACGCGGTGGCGTTCAGCGAGCCGCAGATCCTCTACTCCGGGGCGATCGGCGAGGGCTCGCGGATCCTGTACAACCGCACGCCCAAGCAGCGTGTCGAGGCGGTCGCCCCGTGGCTGACCATCGACGGCGACGCCTATCCGGCGGTGGTGAAGGGCAAGATCCAGTGGATCGTCGACGCGTACACGACGACGAACGGCTACCCGTACTCCTCCCGTACGACCCTCGGTGACACCACGGCCGACTCGCTGACCGCGACGAACAACCAGCGCGCGGTGGTGGCCCAGCAGAACCAGGTCAACTACATCCGCAACTCGGTGAAGGCGACCGTCGACGCGTACACCGGCGAGGTCAAGCTCTACCAGTGGGACACCAAGGACCCGGTCCTCAAGACCTGGATGAAGGCGTTCCCGGGCACGGTGGAGCCGAAGAAGGACATCTCCACCGACCTGATGGACCATCTGCGGTACCCGCAGGACCTGTTCAAGGTCCAGCGCGAACTGCTGGCGCGCTACCACGTCGAGGACGCGGACACCTTCCTCAGCGGCAGCGAGGTGTGGCAGGTGCCGGACGACCCGACCAACAAGTCGGGCGACGCCGTGCCGCCGTACTACCTGAGCATGAAGATGCCCGACCAGACGGCACAGGCGTTCTCGCTCACGACGACGTTCACGCCCAACGGCCGGGACAACCTCAGTGCGTTCATGTCGGTCGACGCCGAGGCGGGCACCAGCGACTACGGCAAGATCAGAATCCTGAAACTGCCCACGAACACCACGGTCAACGGGCCCAAACAGGTGCAGAGCCAGTTCAACTCCGAACAGAACATCGCCGAGACGATCAGCCTCCTCAACAGAGGTGACTCCAATGTGGAGTACGGCAATCTCCTGACGGTGCCGCTCGACGGGGGACTGCTCTACGTGGAGCCGGTCTATGTGCGCGGTGGTGGGCTCAAGTACCCGCTGCTGCGGAAGGTGTTGGTGACCTACGGAGGCAACACCGCCTTCGAGGACACCCTCGACGAAGCCCTGAACAAGGTGTTCACAGCGGACGGTTCGACCACCCGGCCACCGGACGACGGCGGGACCACCACCAAGCCGCCGCCGGCCTCCAGCAACCCGACGGTCCAACAGGCGCTGGGCGACGCCCAGAAGGCCTTCGACGCCGGCCAGGAAGCCCTGAAGAAGGGCGACTGGGAGGCGTACGGCAGGGCCCAGGAGGATCTGAAGGACGCGCTCAAGCGCGCCGAAGCCGCGCAGTCCGCGGCGGACAAGGGCAGCGGCAGCAGCGCGAAGCCCAGTGGCAGCCCGAGCCCGAGAAGCAGTCCCACCAGTAGTCCGAGCAGCTGATCAACCGCTGGTCAGATGCCCATCCCGCGCCGTGATACGGTTGGAACACAACGGCGCGGGGTGGAGCAGCTCGGTAGCTCGCTGGGCTCATAACCCAGAGGTCGCAGGTTCAAATCCTGTCCCCGCTACTGGAATCGAAGGCCCGGATCCTTTCAGGATCCGGGCCTTCGTGATGTGCGAACGCATGTGCCGAGGAACCGACGGCCCCGCCGCCGGGGGCAGTTGGGGGGAACTGTGTTTCACTTGTCGTTCTGTGGGCATGTCGACAAAACGCTGAAGTGACCTCACTGGCTGCGGTATACCAGGTGTACCCAGGTTGCAGGTGGTGCGACGATGGACGTTATGGGGGACAAGGCAACTCTGTTCGAGACAGGGCGTTTTGTGCAACCTTCCGGGCGGGACGGGGTCGGGGAGGCGGCTGACGACGCCGCCGAGGAGATCCGGCAGCGCCTGGCCGCCGAAGCCGGTGACGTCGAGGCGATGAGCGTCCTCGGCGCCCTTCTGCTGCGCCGCGGTGATCTCGACGGAGCCGAGCCCCACTTGCGTGCCGCCACCGCCGCGGGCGACCGGGCCGCCGCCAACAACCTCGGAGTCCTGCTGCACCAGCGCGGATACGCCGACGACGCCGCCGGCTGGTGGCGGGTCGCGGCCGTCGCCGGATCCGCAGCGGCCGCGCACGCGCTGGGCCGCCACCACCGTGAGCGGGGCGACGAGCCCGCCGCCGAGTACTGGCTGCGCCAGTCCGCCGAGCAGGGACACGCGCTGGGCGCCTACGCGCTCGCCGACCTGCTGGAGCACCGCGGGGACACGGGCGCCGAGCAGTGGATGCGGATCGCCGCCGAGCGGGGACACCGGGAGGCGGCCTACCGGCTGGCCCGCTCGCTCGACCGCCGCCTGGGTCCCGAGGGGGACATAGGGGACGACCACGGGGCCGGGGCCGAGGCCGAGCAGTGGTACCGGCAGGCCGCCGCGCGCGGACACCGGCGGGCCGCGCTGCATCTCGGGGCGATCCTGGAGCGGCGCGGCGCCCTCAAGGAGGCCGGGCGCTGGTATCTGACCTCCGCCAAGGACGGCGAGGCCCGGGCCGCCTGCGCCCTCGGGTTCCTGCTGCGCGACGCCGGAGACACCGAGAGCGCCGCCGTGTGGTGGCTGCGCGCCGCCCAGGACGGGGACGGCAACGCGGCCAACGCGCTGGGCGCCCTGCACGCCGAGCGCGGCGAGCAGCAGACCGCCGAGCGGTGGTACCGGGCGGCGATGGACGCCGGCGACGACAACGGCGCGTACAACCTCGGGCTGCTCTGTGCCGAGCAGGGGCGGACCGCGCAGGCCGAGCAGTGGTACCGGCGGGCCGCGTACGCGGGGCACCGGGAGGCGGCCAACGCGCTCGCCATCCTGCTGCTCCAGGGCGGGGACACGGCCGGGGCCGAGCCGTGGTTCTCCAAGGCCGCGGAGGCCGGGAGCGTGGACGCCGCGTTCAACCTCGGGATCCTGTTCGCCGGGCGCGGCGAGGAGGCCGTCGCTCTGCGGTGGTACGAGCGCGCCGCCGCTGCCGGGCACACCGAGGCCGCGCTCCAGGTGGGCATCGCCCGGCTGCGGGAGGGGGACGAGGCCGGTGCCGAGCGGCACCTGCGGCGTGCGGCGGGGGGCGGCAGCGCGGAGGCCGCGTACCGGCTGGCGACCGTGCTGGACGCCCGGCGGCCGCCGGTGCCCGCGCACTCGCTCGGAGAGCCGGTGCACGAGGCGAAGACCGAGTGCGAGGAGTGGTACGAGCGGGCCGCCTCCCAGGGGCATCGCCGGGCCCAGGTGCGGGTGGGCATGCTCGCCGCCGCCCGGGGTGACGTCCTGGAGGCGGCTCGCTGGTACCGGGAGGCCGCGGAGGCGGGATCCCGAAACGGGGCGTTCAACCTGGGACTGCTGCTCGCCCGGGAGGGCAGTGAGCCGGAGGCCGCCGTGTGGTGGGCCCGGGCCGCCGACGCGGGGCACGGACGGGCGGCGTTGCGGCTCGCCCTGGTCTACGCGCGTCGGGGAGAGCTGGCCGAGGGACAGCGCTGGGCCGACCGGGCGGTCGTCCTGGGGCCCGCGGAGGTCTCCGAGCGGGCGGCCCGGCTGCGGGACGCGCTGCGTGAGGAACTGTCGGCGTAGCGCTCCCCGCGCTGCCCCGGCCAATCGATTTGCCTCTGGCCTCCTCCTTCACGTAACGTTGCATTCATCGCCGCGGGGTGGAGCAGCTCGGTAGCTCGCTGGGCTCATAACCCAGAGGTCGCAGGTTCAAATCCTGTCCCCGCTACTGATGGCCGAGGGCCGGAATCCGAAAGGGTTCCGGCCCTCGGTGTTTTCAGGCCTCGGTGCTTCAGGGACGGTGGCCCACCGCCTCCTCGTACAGGGTTCTGTTCACCGTCCTCGCCTCCGGCAGGGCCTCGCCCTCCGTCACGCCCTGTGCCCGGTACGCCGCCTGCAGACGGTCCGTGGTGCCCGCGCGGATCTCCCAGTCCATCCGCAGGGACGGGGTGGACCTGAGGATCGACTCGTCCGTCTTCAGGAGCGTCGCCAGGTAGGTGACGAAGGTCGCATCCGACTTGTAGTCGGCCGCGAAGTACGTGTTCACCGTGCGGAGGTACGCCCGCAGCAGGGCGACTCCCGCGTCCATGTCGTCGTTCAGCAGGCCCGGGCCGTACAGCATGCCGCCCAGGGGCTCGCCGAGTGGCTGGCCGCCGAGGAAGGCGTAGTCGGGCCTGCCGTCGACCTTGCGCCAGACCGGGTCCAGGAGCCAGGCCGAGTCGACGCCTCCGTTCTGGAGGGCCGTGAGGACGTCGGCCGAACCGAGCTGCTGGTACTGGATCTCGTCCAGGCCGCCGCCGTGCCGGTCGAGGGCCTTCTCCATGGGGTACGCGATCACCGAGCCCTTGCCGATCATCGTGCCCATCCTGCGGCCGGCCATCTTCACCTGGTCGCCCCTCTCCCCGTCCTTCAGCCGGACCCACAGGCCGCTCTTCGACTTCGGGTCGGGCGAGAAGTTCCCGGCGACCCAGCGGATGTCGAAGCCGCCCCGGACGCCGTTCATGACCGCCGCCTCGGGAGCCGCCCACAGCGCGTCGATGTCCCCCTTGGCCAGGAGCGGGAGCGAGTCGGGGGTCGGCAGGACCTTCAGCGTGACGTCCAGGCCCTCCTTCTTGAACTCCCCTTTGTCCAGGGCCACTTGGAGTGGTGCCACGTACTCCGCGCTCAGTGTGCCCGTCGCGATGGTCAGCTTGCGGGGCTTCGACAAGGGGTGGGGCGCGGGAGCGCCGGCGTCGCAGCGGGCCGGGGCGCGGGTCGGGGAGAGGTCGGCGGGATCCGTCCAGGAGCCGGCGCCGCAGCCCGCCACCGGACGGACGGTACGTGTCCCGCCCCCGCCCGCCTTCGACTCCGGGCTCTTGTCGGCTTGTGACGCCGTGCAGGCTGTCGACGTCAGCAGGATGAGTGCGGTGACCACTGCGCCGTAGAAGGGTGTTTTCATGACTGGCCCCTTCCGCGGTCCCTCGGAGCCCAGGGCGTGAGCAGGCGGCCCAGGATGCGGACCAGTTCGGAGAAGAGGACCCCGAGGACGGCCACGCAGACGATGCCCACGAACATCACGTCGTTCTGGAAGAGGGCGCGGGAGTCGAAGATCAGGTGGCCCAGGCCGTTGGTCGCGGCGATCTGTTCCGAGGCGACGATCACCAGGACCGCCACGCCTGCCGCGATCCGGGCGCCGACCAGGACGGACGGGAGGGAGGCGGGGAGCAGGACGTGGCGGAACATCTGCCACGGGGAGGCGCCGAAGACCTGGCCCCCGTCACGGTGGCCGGAGGGGATCGTGATCACCGCCGACATCGTCTGGATCCACACGAAGAAGAAGACCGTCGTCGCCACCAGGGCGATCTGGGGACCCTCGCCCAGGCCGAACATGTTCAGGAAGACGGGGAGCAGGGCCAGCTTCGGGACGACGTACAGGGCGTCCAGGAGAGGTTCCAGGGCGGCTCGCACCAGGGACAGCGAGCCCATCAGGAGGCCCAGTGCGTAGCCCGTCGCGGTGCCGATCGCGTAGCCGGACAGGACGCGCTTCGTGGTTGCCCACACGTCCGGCCACAGGTCGCCGGCCGTCGCGCGGTCCCAGCCGTCGGCGAGGATCGTGGAGGGGGCCGGGTAGACGCGGTCGTCCAGCCAGGCCTGGGTGGCGGCCAGTTGCCACAGGAGGATCAGCAGCAGGGGTACTGCTGCCGCCAGGGTCAGTTCCAGGGCTCGTCTGCGGCGCTGGGTGCGTACGGGGTGCAGTTCCTGCGGGCCCGGGCGGCGGACCAGGACGGACTCGGGCTTCTCGGGAACCACCGTCGTCATGCCGGTACCGCCTCCTTGCGCAGCAGGTCCCACAACTCGCTCTTCAGGGACGTGAATTCGGGGGCCGAGCGGATGTCGCCGGTGCGCGGGCGGGCGAAGGGCGGGCGGTGTTCGGCGATCAGCCTGCCCGGGCGGGCGGACATCACCAGGACGCGGTCGCCGAGGACGATCGCCTCCTCCAGGCTGTGGGTGATGAACAGGGTGGTGGTGCGCAGGGCCTGCGTGATCTCCAGCAGCTCGTCCTGGAGGATCATGCGGAGTTGGGCATCCAGCGCGGCTGGGGGCACCTCCCACCCCCGTTCAGGGCAGTGGGGGAGGCTCGTCCATCAGCAGGAGTTCGGGTTCCACGGCCAGGGCGCGCGCGATCGCCACGCGCTGGCGCATGCCTCCCGAGAGGGTCGCCGGGTACGCGTCGGCGAAGTCCGTGAGGCCCATGCGGGCCAGCCACTCGTCTGCCCTGGTGTTCGCCTCGCGGCGCGGGACGCGCTGGACGTCCAGCCCGAAGCGGACGTTGGCGCGGACGGACTTCCAGTGGTAGATGCCGTAGTCCTGGAAGATCATGGCCGCCGGGCGGGCCGCGGTCGTGCGGATCTCCAGGGTGCCGGTGCTCGGGCGGAGCAGGCCCGCGGCGATCCGCAGCAGCGTCGACTTGCCGCAGCCCGAGGGGCCGACCAGGCAGACGAACTCGCCGGGAGCGACGCTGAGATCGAGGGGGCCGAGGGCGTCAACGGTGCGGGGCGGGCGGCCGAAGGCGCGGGTCAGGCCGGTGGCGTGGAGTTTGGGGCGCGGAGGGGGTGGGGTGGGGTGCGGTGGCGGTTCTTCTGCGGTGGGTTCGGGGTGCGGATCTCCCACGGTTGCTCCTTGCGGAGTTCGGTACGGAGAGGGGTGGCCGCACGACGATATGACGGTCCGTCAGATTCAGGAACCCCGTGGGCAGCATGGGCAGCACAAAGTCCCCGGCGTCCGCGAGGGGTGCCGGGGGCTTCGGGGCTTCGGGGAAGGCTGTTACGCCGCCGCGCAGTTCGGGCACACGCCCCGGTATGTCACCTCGACGCCCGAGACGGTGAAGCCGAAGCGCTCCGAGTCGGGCAGTTCGGTCAGCGGGTCGCCCGTGGGGTGCACGTCCCGGATGGCGCCGCACTGGGCGCAGACCAGGTGGTGGTGCGGCCGGTGGGCGTTCGGGTCGTACCTCTTGGCGCGCTTGTCGGTGGCGACTTCGAGCACCTCACCGAGGGAGACCAGCTCGCCCAGCGTGTTGTAGACGGTCGCCCGGGAGATCTCGGGCAGCTTGGCCACGGCGCGCGCGTGGACCTCGTCGGCCGTCAGGTGGACGTGTTCGCCTTCGAGGACCTCGGCCACGACGCGCCGCTGTGCGGTCATCCGCCATCCGCGGCCGCGCAGTCGTTCCAGAAGGTCGCTCATGCGCACCAGCTTAACAGCTGGAGACCAGAATCCGAATGAATGTGAGTTTGGAAGGCTGCTCGATTTGGATTGAGTCTAATGCGGTGGCGTCTAGTGCGGTGAACCGGTGGCGGCCGGTACGCGCTCCCGGGCCGGCGCCCAGCAGCGGATGATGTCGCGGACCGAGACGATGCCCGTGGGCTCGCCGTGGTCCAGCACGATGAGGTGCCGGAAGCCGCCGTGGGCCATCGCCTGCGCGGCCTCCTCCAGGGTCCAGGCAGGGGTGGCGAAGACGACGTCGGTGGTGGTGTGGGCGTGGGCGTACTCCGTGTCGGGGCTCTGGCCCAGCCCCACGGAGTTCAGGATGTCGCGCTCGGTCAGAATGCCGGTGCCGGTGCCGTCGGGATCGAGGACCACGGCCGCGCCCACCCGGCGGGCGGACATCAGGGCGGCGGCCTGGCGGAGCGTGTGGGCGGGGCCGATGGTGAGGACCACCGTGCTCATGGCGTCGCGGACGAGCATGGGTTCGCAGTCACCTCCTGGAACCAATGAGTTCGTTCATTGGTTCACAAGTTCACAAATGAGGGTCCTCTCAGGGTCGCAGGTAAAGCGCGGGTCAACAAGAGGGCGCGCGCCGCCGATTGAGGGCGTGCGCGCTCAGATGTGCTCCCCGGAAGCGCGCTCGTGCTTCCCTCGTGCTTCCCTCGGCCTCAGTAGCGCTCGTTGAGATAACCCAGGAACTCGTCGTGGAGCAGGCCGTTGGAGGCGGCGGCGTTGCCGCTGTGCGGGCCCGGGCGGCCGTCGAGGCCGGTGAAGGTGCCGCCGGCCTCCGTGACGACGATCGCGTTCGCGGCCATGTCCCACAGGGAGAGCTCCGGTTCCGCGCAGATGTCGATCGAGCCCTCGGCAACCATCATGTACGGCCAGAAGTCGCCGTACGCGCGCGTGCGCCACACCTCGCGGGTCAGGTCCAGGAAGCCGCCCAGGCGGCCCTGGTCCTCCCAGCCGGTGAGGGAGGAGTACGCGAAGGAGGCGTCGGTGAGCCTGCCGACCTTGGAGACGTGCAGGCGGGAGGCGGAGGTGAGGCTGCGGCCGCTGAAGGCGCCGTTCCCCTTCGCGGCCCACCAGCGACGGCCGAGGGCGGGGGCGGAGACCACGCCGACGACGGGCTGGTAACCGCCCTCCGCCACCTCCATCAGGGAGATCAGCGTCGCCCAGACCGGCACGCCCCGGACGTAGTTCTTGGTGCCGTCGATGGGGTCGATGACCCAGCGGCGCGGGCCGGTGCCCTCGATGCCGTACTCCTCGCCGAGGATGGCGTCGCGGGGACGGGCGCGCTTGAGGTGGCCGCGGATGAGTTCTTCCGCCGCCTTGTCCGCCTCGCTGACCGGGGTCATGTCCGGCTTCGTCTCGACCTTGAGGTCCAGTGCCTTGAAGCGGGCCATGGTCGTCGCGTCGGCCGCGTCCGCGAGGACGTGGGCGAGGCTGAGGTCGTCGAGGTAGTCGGGCATGGTGCGAACGGTATCTGCCGGTGTCGGTACGGGGCCAGCGGGCCCGGGGTGTGGACGGTGCGGGTTCGCCCAGGCAGAGCCGGGTTCGGGCCGCCCGCGTCGGCGAGCCGCCACCGCGCGCGCCCCTTCGTACCGTCCCTTCGTACCGTCGCGAACCCTTGACAGTGCCCCCGTGCGCGTCAAATCTGGGCGCAGAGCTGCCTGCTCCCTGGGAGGCGATGATGCCTGCTGCGCGGGAATCGCTGCTGGACGCCGCTTATGCGGCGTTGGCGCGTCGGCCGTGGTCCGCCGTGAGGATGGTGGATGTCGCGGCGACCGCCGGAGTGTCCCGGCAGACGCTGTACAACGAGTTCGGGAGCAAGGAAGGGCTGGCCCGCGCGCTGGTGAGGCGAGAGGCCGACGGGTATCTCGTCGGCGTCGATCAGGCGCTCACCACGCACGGCGACGCCCGGGAACGGCTGACCGCGACCGCCGAGTGGACCACCGCCTCCGCCCGGGAGAACGCGCTGGTACGGGCCATGCTCACCGGCTGCTGGAGCGAGCGGTTGCCCTCTCCGACCCTCTCGGGCGTGCCGTCCTCCTCCGCCGTACCGGCACAGCGCCGGGCCGACGGACCGCTGCCGTCACCCGGCGAATTCGTGGCACTGGTGCGCGACCGTGCCGTCTCCGTTCTCGCCGGACCCGGCGTCCACAAGTCGGACGTCCCCGAACTCGCCCGCTCCTGCGAACTGGCCGTCCGGCTCGCCCTGTCCTGCGTGGCCGCGCCGCCGGGCGAGGGCGGGGTCGCGGACCTGGTGCGCAGCGTGCTGCACCGGCAGCCGGTGTGACCCGGTGTACACCGGCGCCTGAACCGGGCCTCAGTGCTGCGAGCCCGACAGCTGGAGGCCGATCACTCCTATGATCACCAGGCTGATCGAGACGATCTTCAGCGTCGACACCAGGTCGTCGAGGAAGACCATCCCGTAGATCGCGGTGCCCGCCGCGCCGATGCCGGTCCACACCGCGTACGCGGGGCCGACGTCCAGCTTCCTCAGGGACAGGGTGAGCAGACCGAAGCTGCCGAGCGCGAAGATGCAGAACGCGATCGTGGGCCCCATCCGCGTGAAACCGTGGGAGAGCTTCAGACACACGGCGAAACCGGTCTCCAGCAACCCGGCCACCACCACCAGCAGCCACGCCATGTGCTGTCCTCCCGTATGTCCGGCTCGGTGCGATTATGCACTTACCGAACTCTCGTACACCCAAACAACGCGGAGGTCAGTCCCCCCGGGTCCTCTCCCTCGACCCTCCCGGCCAGGCTCCCTCAGCCCCCGGCCCGCTCCCTCAGTCCTCCCGGCCCGCTCCCTCAGTCCCCCTCCGTCCGCTCCCGCGTCGAGAGCAGCCGCCGCAGGGAGTACAGCCGGGCCGGATCGGCGTGACCCTCGGCCACCCACGCGTCCAGCGCGCAGTCGGGCTCGTCATGACTGCACGCGCGCGGACAGCCCTCGGTTCCCGGCACCAGGTCGGGAAACGCGAGGATCACGCGGGAGGGGTCCACGTGGTGGAGGCCGAACGACCGCACGCCAGGGGTGTCGATCACCCAGCCGGCGTCGTCGGCCAGGGGGAGCGCCAGCGCCGAGGTCGTGGTGTGGCGGCCGCGGCCGGTCACCGCGTTCACATGGCCCGTCACGCGGCGCTGCTCCACCGGGACCAGCGTGTTGACCAGGGTCGTCTTGCCCACGCCCGAGTGACCGACGAAGGCCGTGATCTTGCCGTCGAGGTGGTCGCGCACCACGTCCGCCGCGCTGCCGTTCTCCAGCTCCTCGCGGCTGGTGACGACGTACGGGATGTCCAGGTGGCCGTACAGCTCCAGCAGCTTGTCGGGCTGGGCCAGGTCCGACTTCGTCAGGACCAGCAGGGGGGTCAGGCCGCCGTCGAAGGCGGCCACCAGGCAGCGGTCGATCAGGCGCGGGCGGGGCTCGGGGTCGGCGAGGGCCGTGACGATGGCGAGCTGGTCGGCGTTGGCGACGACCACGCGCTCGTACGGATCGTCGTCGTCGGCCGTGCGGCGCAGGACCGAGGTGCGCGGCGAGATGCGGACGATGCGGGCGAGGGTGTCCTTCTCGCCGGAGAGGTCGCCGACGATGGCCACCCGGTCTCCGACGACCGCGGCCTTGCGGCCCAGTTCCCGGGCCTTCATCGCCATGACGACCCGGCCGTCGACGAGACAGGTCAGACGGCCGCGGTCGACGGTGAGGACCATGCCCTCGACCGCTTCCTCGTGCTTGGGGCGGATGTTCGTCCGCGGCCGGTTGCCCTTGCGGTTCGGGCGGCTGCGGATGTCGTCCTCGTCGGTGTTCTTGCCGTAGCGGCGCATGGCGTGAGTCCCCTACGCCCTCTCGCTCCCGAGCGTCCCGAGCATCCCGCTCCACAGGTCCGGGAAGTCCGGCAGGGTCTTGGCCGTCGTCGCGACGTTCTCGATCTGCACGCCCTCGACCGCGAGACCGATGATCGCGCCGGCCGTGGCCATGCGGTGGTCCTCGTAGGTGTGGAAGATCCCGCCGTGCAGCCGGCGCGGGCGGATGTGCAGGCCGTCGGCGGTCTCGGTGACGTCGCCGCCGAGTTCGTTGATCTCCTTGGTGAGCGCGGCCAGCCGGTCCGTCTCGTGCAGCCGCAGATGCGACACCCCGCGCAGGGTGGAGGGGGAGTCCGCGAGGGCCGCCACGGCCGCGATGCCGGGAGTCAGCTCGCCGACCTCGCCGAGGTCGACATCGATGCCATGGATCGCACCCGAACCGGTGAACACCAGGCCGTACTCGGTGAGTTCGCAGGAACCGCCCATTTCGGTGAAGATCTCGCGCAGCCGGTCACCGGGCTGGGTGGTGCGGGCCGGCCAGTCCGGGATCACGACCTTGCCGCCGGTCACCAGGGCCGCCGCCAGGAACGGCTGGGCGTTGGAGAGGTCGGGCTCGACGGTGAGGTCCCGGCCCAGCAGGGCCCCCGGCGTGACCCGCCAGACGTTCGGCTCGCCGCCCGACTCCGGGGTGTCCACCTGGGCGCCCACCGCGCGCAGCATGTCCACGGTCATCCGGATGTGCGGCATCGAGGGCAGGGTCGAACCCACGTGCCGGACCTCGACGCCCTGGTTGAAGCGCGGTCCGGAGAGCAGGAGCGCCGACACGAACTGGGACGAGGAGGACGCGTCGATCTCGACCGGGCCGCCGTCCAGGGCGCCCCCGCCGTGCACCGTGAGCGGCAGCGCCCCGCGGCCGTCGTCGTCGATCCGCGCTCCGAGGACGCGCAGGGCGTCGATCACACCGGTCAGCGGGCGCTCGTACGCCCTCGGATCGCCGTCGAAGCGGATGGGGCCGTCGGCGAGCGCGGCGATGGGCGGCAGGAAGCGCATCACCGTGCCGGCGTTGCCGACGTCCACCGTGGCCGGGCCGCGGAGGCCGGCCGGCAGGACACGCCAGGTCTCGCCGGTGCCGTCGGGGCCCACGCCCTCCTCGATGCCCACGCCCATCTCGCGCAGGGCCGCGGCCATGAGGAGGGTGTCGCGGGAGCGGAGGGGACGGCGGAGCCAGCCGGGTTCGGAGGCGAGGGCCGCCAGTACCAGGGCGCGGTTGGTGACCGACTTCGACCCCGGGACGTGGACCGTGGCGTCGACGGCTCCACTCGCGTGGGGGGCGGGCCAGAGGGCGGTGTCTGAGGGGTTCAGGGCCATAGGGTCACTTTAGTAGGGGGGCGCGTATCGGGTGCGCCGCCGTCGTGGCCGACCGCACGCCTGGTGACGTCGCTCCTCCGTCGCTCCTTCGGGTCCTGTCACACCTGCAGCAGCCACCTGCCGCCGCCTATCAGCGAACACAGGCTCACCGCGTGGAACAGGAACAGCCACAGCCCCGCCGGTACGTTCGTCAGGCGGGACAGCTGGTCCGCGTCGGAATCGCCCGCGCCGCCCCTGGACCGCTTCGCCTGTAGCTCGAAAGCGGGACGCACCCCGCCCAGCAGCAGGAACCACACCACCACGTACGCGAACGCCGCCTGCACCTGGGGCCCGGCGAGCCAGGACACCACCACGAACGTGCCGCCGGTGAGCACCACCGTCAGCGCCCCGTACGCGTTGCGGATCATCACCAGCATCGCCACCAGCAGGGCCGTCGCCGCCCACAGCAGCAGGGTGATGCGGCCGGCGGCCAGCAGGGCGGCGCCGCCGAGGCCGAGCAGCGGGGGAGCGGTGTAACCGGCCGCCGCGGTCAGGATCATGCCGAGGCCGTGCGGCTTGCCCCGGCTGACCGTGAGGCCGCTGGTGTCGGAGTGCAGCCGTATGCCGGTGAGCTGACGTCCCGTGAGCAGGGCGACCAGACCGTGGCCGCCCTCGTGGGCGATGGTGATGGCGTTGCGCGAGAGCCGCCACAGCGTATGGGGGACCACTATGGCGAGCGCCGCCACCATGGTGCCCAGCACCACCCACAGGTCGGGGTCGGGTTGCAGTCCGATGAGCCGGTCCCAGAGATCGGGCAGCGCGGTCGATGCGGTGCTGTCCATGTTTCCCGGTGGCTCCCTCTGGTCGTACGGAGTCTGGCAGTGTGGCACGTATGTGCGGACGGTATGCAGCCAGTCGTGGGCCCGAGGATCTCGCAGGAATCTTTGAGATCGAGAAGTGGGAACTGGAAGAGACCCTTGAGCCCGACTACAACGTGGCCCCGACCAAGGAGGTCTACGCCGTCCTCGACCGTCCCCTCAAGGACGCCGAGGACCCGCGGCCGGTTCGGCAGCTGCGGAAGCTGAAGTGGGGGCTGGTCCCGAGCTGGTCGAAGAGCCCCGAGGGCGCGGCCCGGATGATCAACGCGCGCGCGGAGACCGTGCACGAGAAGCCGTCGTACAAGAGGGCCTTCGCCACCCGCCGCTGCGTCATTCCGGCCGACGGCTACTACGAGTGGGTCACCGGGCCCGGCGAGCGGGAGCTGGAGGTCGAGGGGAAGAAGAAGCGGCCGCGCAAGCAGCCCTACTTCGTACTGCCCGCCGACGGTTCGGTGTTCGCGATGGCCGGGCTGTACGAGTTCTGGCGCGACAAGACCCTGCCCGACGACCATCCGCTGGCCTGGTGGGCGACCTGTTCCGTGATCACCACCGAGGCGGAGACCGGCCCGCTGGCCGTCTCCCCGGCCGACGGCCCGCGCTCCCTCGCCGACATCCACCCCCGGATGCCGCTGATGCTGACCCCGGGCCGCTGGGACACCTGGCTGGACCCGTCCCGCACCGACGTGGAGGACCTGCGCTCGTTGCTCGCGCCCCCGCCCGAGGGGCTCATGCGGGCCTACCCGGTCTCCACCGCCGTCAGCAACGTGCGCAACAACGGGCCGGAGCTGCTGAAGGAGCTGGAGGGGCCGGAAGAGGGCACCCTCTTCTAGCCTTCTTGTCGTGAAGACCGAGCTTGCCGTGAAGACCGAGACCATCAGCACCGAGGCCGGCGACGCCCGCATCACCTGGCACCCGGCGCGCACGGCACGGCTCGTGCTGGCCGTCAGCCACGGCGCCGGCGGCGGCATCGAGGCGCGGGACCTCCAGGCACTCGCCGACACGCTGCCGCGGCACCGAGTGACCGTCGCCCTCGTCGAGCAGCCCTGGAGGGTGGCCGGCAAGAAGGTCGCGCCCGCTCCCAAGACGCTGGACGTGGGATGGCGGGGTGTCTGGCCCGCTCTCGTGCGGCCCGGCCTGCCGGTGATCTCCGGCGGGCGCAGCGCCGGGGCCCGCGTCGCCTGCCGTACGGCCGTGGAGCTGGGCGCCGCCGCGGTCCTCGCCCTGAGCTTCCCGCTGCACCCGCCGGGCAGGCCGGAGAAGTCCCGCGCCGCGGAACTGCTCGGATCCGGGGTGCCCACCCTGGTCGTACAGGGCGGCAACGACCCGTTCGGGAAGCCGGAGGAGTTCCCGGACGGGTCCTTCGAGCTGGTCGAGGTGCCCCACGGCGATCACGGCTTCGCCGTGCCGAAGCGGGCGGAGATCGGTCAGGAGGAGGCCGTGACGGTCATCACGGAGGCGGTCGTGAAGTGGGTCGGGTCACTGGAGTGAAAGCCCGGGAATGCTGAGCCCCGGACCTCTGTTGAGGCGGACAGAAGCGCTGAGGAACAGCGCGGATCGCCGTAGGAGAGGAAGTCCGCCGCATGGGTTCGACCTTCTGCCCGAGCCGCAGCAGCCGTCCTGACCTGGACTGGACAGTGCTGCATGCGGCGAAGACCACCCCTATTCGAGGGGCGGTCGGGACGGGTAGTCGTCTATCCTCCAATTCCGGTGGCATCGGTTTCGGTGCTGCCCGGAATCTTGAGGAGGTGGGTCCGGTCACTGGGATCGACGCAGGGACCGACAACGGCCAGGCGGAGCAGCCCGAGGGCCAGGGCGCGAGCACGGAGTCCACTGCGGAGCGCACCGCGCGCTTCGAGCGGGACGCGCTCGAATTCCTCGACCAGATGTACTCGGCCGCGCTGCGCATGACGCGCAACCCGGCCGACGCCGAAGACCTGGTGCAGGAGACGTATGCCAAGGCGTACGCGTCCTTCCACCAGTTCCGTGAGGGGACCAACCTCAAGGCGTGGCTGTACCGGATCCTCACCAACACGTTCATCAACTCGTACCGCAAGAAGCAGCGCGAACCCCAGCGCTCCGCGGCCGAGGAGATCGAGGACTGGCAGCTCGCCCGCGCCGAGTCGCACATGTCGACCGGTCTGCGCTCCGCCGAGTCGCAGGCGCTCGACCACCTGCCCGACTCGGACGTGAAGGAAGCCCTCCAGGCGATCCCCGAGGAATTCCGCATCGCCGTCTACCTCGCCGACGTAGAGGGCTTTGCGTACAAGGAGATCGCGGACATCATGGGGACACCCATCGGAACGGTGATGTCCCGACTGCACCGTGGCCGCCGTCAACTGCGCGGCATGCTCGAGGACTACGCCCGCGAGCGCGGGCTCGTCCCGGCCGGTGCCGGAGAGTCGAACGAAGCGAAAGGCTCGGGCTCATGAGCTGCGGAGAGCCGCACGAGACGGACTGCAGTGAGGTACTCGATCATCTCTACGAGTTCCTCGACAGTGAGATGCCGGACGTCGATCGCGTCAAGTTCAAGCAGCACTTCAGCGAGTGCTCGCCGTGCCTGGAGAAGTACGGGCTCGAAGAGGCCGTGAAGAAGCTCGTCAAGCGGTGCTGCGGCCGGGACGACGTGCCGACCGACCTGCGCTCCAAGGTGCTGGGGCGGCTCGATCTGATCCGCTCCGGACAGACCGTGCCGGAGCACGACGTGACGGCCTCTTCCCAGGAATCCTGAACTCCCCTCCCAGGAATCCCGACCTCCCCTGCCGGAACGCACTCTCGTCACTCGAACGTGCTAATCGGCAGGTGATCGGCCCACGCCGCCTCCCCTCATCGTCCTAGTCTCCTCGCAGCTGTGCGGACTGGGGCTGGACGGGGCTGGAGGGGCGACATGGAGGCGGTGCCGGCACGCGCGCGTGCGTACGTCGCCTGTGTCGCCGCAGCCGCACTGCTCTGTCTGCTGCCGCTGCCGACCGTCCACACCCCTTGGTGGGCGCTCGCCCTGCTCGCCGCGCTGTACGCCGGCTGCGAGCAGGCCGCCGCCCGGTGGTGGCGGTTCACCGGCACCTTCTATCCGGTCCTGCTCGCCGGCGCCTTTCTGCTGCCGCCCCCGGCCGCCGCCCTCGTGGCGCTGCCGGGGGCGCTGCTGTCCCCGGTCGAGCGGGGCCCGCGTGCCCTGCGCCGGATCTGGCGGGCCGCGCAGCTCGCGCTGAGCGTGTGGGCGGCCGCGCGGGTGCACGGGGCGATGGGCGGCCGGGACGCGGTCGCGGCCGCCGACTTCCCCTACGCGCTGCTCCCCGCCGGCGCCGCGGTGCTCGTCTTCTGCCTGGTGCTGAGCGTGCTGGACGGGGGGATCCTGGCGCTCGCCGAGAGGATTCCCCTACGGCGGGCCCGGCGCGGTCTGTTCCTCCGCTCCCTTGCCCCCGTCGCCGTCCACGGGCTGGCCGGGCTCATGATGGCCGTGCTGTGGCGCAGTCCCTACGGCCCCGTCGCCGCGCTGCTCGTCCTGCTGCCGATGTGCGTGTCGTGGTGGGTGTTCGCGCAGTACCACCGCGAGCGCGCCGCCCACCAGGCCACCATCCGGGCGCTGGTGCAGGCCGTGGACATCAAGGACGAGTACACGCGCGGGCACAGCGAGCGGGTCGGGCAGGCGTCGATGATGATCGCGCGGGAGCTCGGCATGGACGACGCCCGGACCGAGGTGCTGCGGTTCGCCGGGATCCTGCACGACGTGGGCAAGCTCGGCGTGCCGACGCGGCTGCTGAGGAAGGACGGCCCGCTGACTCCGGAAGAGCGGCGGATCATCGAGCTGCACCCCGAGTACGGGCACGAGATGGTGCGGGGCATCTCCTTCCTCGGGGAGGCCCGGGCCGCCGTGCTGCACCACCACGAGCGGCTGGACGGGAGCGGGTACCCGTACGGACTGGTGGGCGCTCAGATCCCGGAGTCGGCACGGGTGGTGGCCGTGGCCGACGCCTTCGACGCCATGACCTCCACCCGCTCCTACCGGCGGGCCCGGCCCGTCTGCGCCGCGCTGGAGGAGCTGGAGCGGTGCGCGGGCAGCCAGTTCGACCCCCGGATGGTGACGGCCCTGGTCCGCGCCCTGTCCCGGCACGGCTGGCATCCGGCGGTCACGGCGGACGAGACCGACGAGGGCGACGGGACCGGTGTGCCGCGCCCCCGTCCGACAACCACGGGGCGGCCGGGGGTACGCCGGTGAGCGCCCGCAAGGCGTCCCGCCG
Source organism: Streptomyces sp. NPDC058307 (assembly GCF_042880295.1). Taxonomy (NCBI): domain Bacteria; kingdom Bacillati; phylum Actinomycetota; class Actinomycetes; order Kitasatosporales; family Streptomycetaceae; genus Streptomyces; species Streptomyces sp. NPDC058307. The sequence continues at coordinate 55,588 of NZ_JBHVYZ010000006.1, read as the reverse complement.
GCTGCCGCCGCTCCTCACCCTCGTCCACACCTGCGCCGCCCTGCTCGCCCTCGGCTCCCTCGCCTTCGTCCTGTGGACCGGTCTCGAGGAGCGCGGCACCGCCCTCGCCTTCGGGCTGCTGATCACTGTGGGGGAGCTCAACCGGCGCAGCGGCCCCCACGTCAGGGAGGCCGCACCGCTGGGTGCCGCCGGAGCGCTGTCGTACGCCCTGCTCGGGGAGAACGCCGGCGCGCCCACGCATCACGGCGCCGCCCAGGCCGTCACCGTCGTCCTCGCGGCCTCCCTCGTCGGCAGCGTGCCGCACGTCGGACGCGGGCAGGGGCCCACCGCCGACCAGCTCTCGCGCCGGGTGCTCACCGTCGGGTTCGCCGCCGTGTGCTTCCAACCCCTCTACAACCAGGGGACGTTCACCCAGTGGGGCGGCCCCGCCTACGCCCTGCTGCTGCTCGCCCTGCTCTCGCTGACCGCGCTGTGCGACGCCGTGCTCGCCGCCGCCCTCGCGCACTCCCGCACCCGCTGGCCCTTCGGCCCGCTGCTCAGGGACGAGCTGCGGGCCCTGCTCGGCATCGGGTCCGCCGTCGTCGCCACCGGGGCCGTGATGGCGCTCGCGGTGGCCGTCGCGGGACTGTGGGCGCTGCCCGTCTTCTCGGTGCCGCTGCTCCTCACCCAGTTCTCCGTCCGCCGCTACGCCGCGGTCCGCTCCACCTACCGGCAGACCATCGCCTCCCTCGCCCGCGCCACCGAGATCGCCGGGTACACACCCACCGGGCACGCCCGCAGGGTCGCCGCGCTCAGCCGGGAGGTCGGGCGCGAGCTGGGGATGTCCCGGCCCGAGCTCACCGTCCTGGAGTACGCCGCCCTCATGCATGACATCGGCCAGCTGAGCCTCGTGGACCCGGTGCCCGCGGGGGCCACCGCGGGCCTGCCCCTCGACGAACAGCGCCGCATCGCGCTGCTCGGCGGGGCCGTGGTACGGCAGACGGGCGTCGACGCGGCCGTCGCCGTGGTCGTGGAGCGGCAGGCCGACCCCTGCCGGGAGCAGCCGCAGGCCGCGCGGATCGTGCGGGCGGTGAACGCGTACGAGGAGAAGGCGCGGGACGCCGGACCCGGCGGGCCGCTGACCGCGCTGGAGGAGCTGCGCCTGGGCACCGCGGGGGACTACGCTCCGGAGGTCGTGGAGGCGTTGGCCCGGGTGCTGTCGAGGGACTGTCTGACCTCGCCCGTGACGGGGTAACCCATGGGTAATGAGCGCCCTTCCGAGCACACGTGGTTGGATGCGGGAGAGAGGGTGTCCGGGGGCACAGCCAGCCCACTCGACGGAACCGGCAGGCGGGAATCGTGAGGATCTTCGGCAAGGGACGGCACCGGCCCTCCGCCTCCTGGCGGCAGGCCACCGACCGCGCGTTCACGCTGATCGGCGACGGTCGGTACGAGGACGCGGGCGCGCTGCTGACACGTGCCGCGGACCTGGAACCCTGGCTGTCCGAGTCCTGGTTCAACCTCGCCCTCCTGCACAAGTTCCGGCACGACTGGGAGCAGGCGCGGGCCGCGGGCCTGCGGGCCGTCGCGCTGCTCGACCGGGAGACCGGGGCGCCCGACTGGTGGAACGTCGGCATCGCCGCCACCGCCCTGCAGGACTGGCCGCTGGCCCGGCGGGCCTGGCAGGCGTACGGACTGCGGGTGCCGGGCACCGCCACGGCGAACGGCGAGCCGCTCGGCATGGACCTCGGCAGCGCGGCCGTACGGCTGTCCCCCGAGGGCGAGGCCGAGGTGGTCTGGGGGCGCCGTCTGGACCCCGCCCGCGTCGAGGTGCTGTCCATCCCGCTGCCGTCCTCCGGGCGCCGATGGGGCGAGGTCGTGCTGCACGACGGGGTGCCGCACGGCGAGCGGACCACGGCGTCCGGGCACGCCTATCCCGTCTTCGACGAGATCGAGCTGTGGGCGCCCTCGCCCGTGCCGACCTGGGTGGTCCTGCTGGAGGCGGCCACCGAGGCGGACCGGGACGCGCTGGAGCAGCTGGCGGCCGACGCCGGGTTCGCGGCGGAGGACTGGTCGTCGTCGGTACGGCTGCTGTGCCGGATGTGCTCCGAGTCGCGGATGCCGTCCGACGAGGGCGACGGGGAGCACCTGGACCCGCACGACCACAGCGAGCCGGGACACCCCGGTCCGCTGGGGCACCGCACGGACGGGCAGCTGTGGGTGCCGGAGCGGGAGTGCGGGGTGGCTGCGCCGGCTTCGCTGGTCCGGGGGCTGCTGGACGGTTGGGTCGCGGACAGTCCGGATTCGCGTGACTGGCGGGATCTCGAAGAGGTCTGCTGAACATTCGCCGTACCCTGTATCAGCGTCACACCCCCGTTTGTTCTTTGTTTTCGTTCTTTGTTTGTGCAGGAAGGCGATCCGTAGGTCATGGCCCAGCAGGACACCGATCAGCAGCACGCGGGCGTGCTCCCCGTCGACGACGAGGGGTTCGTCATCGACACCGAGGACGCCGAGGAGCGGGAGAGCGCCTGGCGTGAGCGCGGCACCTCGCGGCCCATCACCGTCGTCGGGAACCCCGTGCTGCACAAGGAGTGCAAGGACGTCACCGAGTTCGGTGAGGAGCTCGACCAGCTGGTCGCGGACATGTTCGCCAGCCAGCGCACCGCCGAGGGGGTCGGCCTCGCCGCCAACCAGATCGGCGTCGACCTGAAGGTCTTCGTGTACGACTGCCAGGACGACGAGGGCAAGCGGCACGTGGGTGTCGTCTGCAACCCGAAGCTCGTGGACCTGCCCGCCGACCAGCGCCGCCTCGACGACAGCAACGAGGGCTGTCTGTCGGTGCCCACCGCGTACGCGCCGCTCGCCCGTCCCGACTACGCCGAGGTCACCGGGCAGGACGAGAAGGGCAACCCGGTCAAGCTCCGCGGCACCGGCTACTTCGCCCGGTGTCTGCAGCACGAGACCGACCACCTGTACGGCTACCTCTACATCGACCGGCTCTCCAAGCGCGAACGCAAGGACGCGCTGCGGCAGATGGCCGAGAACGAGCCCCGCTACCCCGTGGTCGCCAACGACTGACGTCCCACCACCCCCGTGCACACGGCGCCTGTTCAGGGATCACTCCCCGAACAGGCGCCGTTCGTCTGTGCGTCGCACGTTCGAGCGGATGTGCTCACATAGTGATCCGATTCAGGTCACATGAGGGGAGAATCCCGACACCGTGGGGTAGTGAATGAAGCAAATCCATTCCCAGAATGGTCAGTTGTGGTGCTGAATGGGAAGTGCGGGGATACGCAACGGCGCACGCCCGGTTCAGCGGCAGGGGTGTGTGTCAACTGGCGGCTGGAAGGGGTTTGTTCGTGTCTGCTTTCCCACACAGCACCACATCGACGCCGACGGCGATCGCGGTTCCACCGTCGCTCTCTCTCCCGGTGATCGAGGCAGCGTTTCCCAGGCAACTGCATCCGTATTGGCCCAGGCTCCAGGAGAACACCCGGACCTGGCTTCTGGAAAAACGGCTCATGCCGACGGACAAGGTGGCCGAATATGCCGACGGACTGTGCTACACGGACCTCATGGCGGGGTACTACCTCGGCGCCCCCGACGAGGTCCTCCAGGCGATAGCGGACTACAGCGCGTGGTTCTTCGTCTGGGACGACCGGCACGACCGCGACATCGTCCACCGCCGTCCGCGCGCGTGGCGGCGGCTGAGGTTCCGCTTGCACGCGGCGCTCGACTCGCCGCGGGCCCATCTGCACCACGAGGATCCGCTGGTCGCCGCCTTCGCCGACTGCGTGGTGCGGCTGTACTCGTTCCTGCCGCAGACGTGGAACACCCGGTTCGCCGGGCACTTCCACGACGTGATCGAGGCCTACGACCGGGAATTCCGCAATCGCACCATGGGAACCATTCCCACGGTCAAGGAATACCTGGCACTGCGCCGACTCACCTTCGCGCACTGGATCTGGACGGATCTGCTGGAGCCGAGCGCGGGATGTGAACTCCCGGACGGGGTGAGGAAACACCCGGCATACCGGCGGGCGGCCCTGCTGAGCCAGGAATTCGCCGCCTGGTACAACGACCTCTGTTCACTCCCCAAGGAAATCGCGGGAGACGAGGTCCACAATCTCGGCATCAGTCTCATCAAACACCAGGGACTGACCCTCGAAGAGGCGATCGGGGAAATGCGGCGACTGATCGAGAAATGCGTGGACGCATTCCTCGTGGCCGAGGCCGACGCCCTCCTTTTCGCCGGCAGTCTCGACGACGGCAGTGTGCGCGGAAAGGAGCTGAGCGCCGCCGTCCGGGCCTGCGTCCGCAATATGCGCAACTGGTTCAGCACCGTCTACTGGTTCCACCACGAGTCCGGCCGTTACATGGTCGACAGCTGGGACGACCGGTCCACGCCCCCGTACGTCAACAACGAAGCGGCAGGTGAGAAATGACCGTCGAATCCGTGAAACCCGAAGCCACGGCGGCTCCCGAGTTGCGTGAACCGCCGTTCGCGGGCGGGGGCGTCCCCGTCCTCGGCCACGGCTGGCGCCTGGTCCGTGATCCGCTGAGCTTCCTGTCCGGGCTGCGGCGGCACGGCGAGGTCGTACGCCTCCGGCTCGGCCCGAAGAAGGTGTACGCGCCCACCACCCCGGAACTGACCGGAGCCGTGGCCCTCAACCCCGACTTCATCATCGCCGGGCCGCTGTGGGAGTCCCTGGAGGGGCTGGTCGGCAAGGAGGGCGTGGCCACCGCCAACGGCCCCCAGCACCGGCGGCAGCGGCGCATCATCCAGCCCGCGTTCCGGCTCGACGCCCTCCCGGCGTACGGGCCGGTCATGGAGGAGGAGGCGCACGCGCTCGCCGAGCGCTGGCAGCCCGGTGAGACGGTCGACTGCACCCTGGAGTCCTTCCGGGTCGCCGTGCGCATCGCGGCCCGCTGTCTGCTGCGCGGCGACTACATGGACGAGCGCGCCGAGCGGCTGTGCGTCGCGCTCACGACCGTCTTCCGGGGCATGTACCGGCGGATGGTGATACCCGCTGGGCCGCTGTACAAGCTGCCCCTGCCGGCCAACCTCGCATTCAACCGCGCGTTGGCCGATCTGCATCTCGTGGTCGACGAGATCGTCGCCGAACGCCGGGCATCCGGTCAAAAGCCGGACGATTTGCTGACGGCATTGCTGGCCGCGAAGGACGCGAATGGCGACCCCATCGGGGAACAGGAGATCCACGACCAGGTCGTCGCGATACTCACCCCCGGCGGCGAAACCGTCGCGTCCACGATCATGTGGCTGCTTCAGGTGCTCGCCGAACATCCCGAACACGCGGACAAGGTGTGCGCGGAAGTCGAATCGGTCACCGGCGGCCGTCCTGTGGGATTCGACGACGTACGGTCACTCAGGTACACGACCTATGTGGTGGTCGAGACCATGCGTTTGTGGCCCGCGGTATGGATATTGACGCGGCGGGCGGTGCGCGACACCGAACTCGGTGGCTATCGCATTCCGGCCGGGTCCGACATCGTCTACAGTCCGTACGCGATCCAGCGCGATGCGAAGTCCTTCGACGACAGCGCGGAGTTCGACCCTCTGCGCTGGAGTCCCGATCGCGCCAAGTCGGTTCCGAAACACGCCATGAGCCCGTTCAGCACCGGTAACCGGAAGTGCCCGAGCGACCACTTCTCGATGGCACAGCTGACGCTGCTCACGGCGGCGCTGGCCCGGAAGTACCGCTTCGAGCAGGTGGCCGGCTCCGACGACACCCCCCGGCCGGGCATCACCCTGCGGCCGAACCGGCTCCTGGTGCGGCCCGTGCCCAGGTGACGGGTCAGGCGGCCGCCCCCGGGCCCTGGAAGGTGCGCCGGTAGGCGTTCGGGGTGGTGCCCACCGCGCGCAGGAACTGGTGACGCAGCGCGGCCGCGGTGCCGAACCCGGCGCGGCCCGCGATGGCGTCCACCGTCTCGTCCGTCGCCTCCAGCAGCCGCTGGGCCAGCAGCACTCGCTGGCGCAGGATCCAGCGGTAGGGAGTCGTACCCGTCTCCTGCTGGAAGCGGCGGGCGAAGGTGCGCGGGGACATGTGCGCGCGCTCGGCGAGCTGCTCGACGGTGACCTCCTCGTCGAGGTGCTGCTCCATCCACACGAGCACCTCGCCGACGGTGTCGCACGTCGACCGGGGCAGCGGCCGCTCGATGTACTGGGCCTGTCCGCCGTCCCGGTGCGGCGGCACGACCATGCGCCGGGCGATCTTGTTGGCGACCTCGGGGCCCTGCTCCTTGCGCACGATGTGCAGACAGGCGTCGATACCGGCGGCGGTGCCCGCCGAGGTGATCACCGGGCCCTCGTCGACGTACAGGACGTCCGGCTCGACCGTCAGCCGCGGGTACGCGAGCGCCAGCTCCTCCGCGTGGTGCCAGTGCACGGTGCAGCGCCGGCCGTCGAGCAGTCCGGCCGCGGCCAGCACGAAGACGCCGGAGCACACGCTGAGCACCCGCGCCCCGCGCTCGACCCCGTCGCGCAGGGCCTGGAGCAGCTCGGGCGGAAAGTCCCGCGTCTCGTAGCCGGCGCAGGCCGGCACGGCGATCAGGTCGGCCGACTCCAGCCGCTCCAGGCCGTGCTCGACCTGCAGGGTGAACCCCGAGCGCGAGGCCAGCCGGGGGCCCTCGGCCGAGGCGACCGCGAAGTCGTACACGGGCAGTCCGTCATCGCTGCGGTCGATCCCGAAGACCTCGCAGACGACACCGAGCTCGAAGGGATTCACACCGTCCAGGACGACGGCGGCCACGTTCTTCAGCATGCTCCCAGTGTGCCGCAAAGGTGGCAGTAAATCGAGGGTGTGCGGCAGTCCTGCCACTGTTTGTCAGGAGTCTGCGGCGTGACAGTAGTGACATGACTACCGCACAGACACAAGGACTGATCGGAATGCTGACCATTCTCGGAATCCTCGTCCTCCTGGTCCTCCCGTCGGTGATCGGGATCGTGCACGACCGCCGGATGGACCGTCAGATCAAGCGGGCCTACGAGTACCGGGCCGCACGCGGGACGACACGCACCGTCTAATCTCTCCTGAACCAACAGGGGAGGAACATGAGACACAGACTGTGGGCCGTGGCAGGCGGGGCGGCAGCCCTGACCCTGCTCACGGCCACCGGCGCCCACGCCGAGGGCGAGGGTGACATCAGGGTCACCAAGACCGTCGTGAACAAGGGGGGCAACGTCATCGTCGGTACGGCGAAGACCATCACGTTCCCGATCGCGGTCACCGTCAAGGACGACTCGGGCGCGAAGAAGATCTCGCATCTCAGCACGTTCAACAAGACCGCCCCCTACGGCTTCTTCAGCTGGAACGGCGACTCGTCCTGCGTGAGGAAGAACTCGACGACGTCGGTGTGCACGGGCACGATGACGGTCGACCCCGCCTGGATCGACAGCGACGACATCGACAGCAACAAGCTCGCCGGTGTCTGGGTGGTCGCCGCCACCGTCAACGCCAACGACGGCGACTACTGGATCTACGACGACATCGCCCAGTACAAGGTCAAGCGGGCCGCACAGCTCACCACCGACGCGACCCCCGAACCCGTCGCCAAGGGTGCCCAGCTCACCGTCAAGGGCAAGCTCTCCCGGGCCAACTGGGAGGACCTGAAGTACCACGGCTACCCCGGCCAGGCGGTCAGGCTCCAGTTCCGCGCGGCCGGTGCCGCCCACTACCGCACGGTCAAGACCGTGAAGACGGACAACGTGGGCCGGCTCAGCACCAAGGTGACCGCCACGTCGGCGGGCAGCTGGCGCTGGTACTTCCCCGGCACCACGACGACCTCGGCGAAGGTGTCGGCCGGGGACGCGGTCGCGCTCAGGTGACCAGCACGGTGACCCGCCACTCCTGAATGCCCTTGCAGGAGATGCCGCCGGTCCCGGTGGCGCACAGCGGGCGCTGCGAACTCAGCTGGATCCGCCCGGCCGAGACCGCCTTGTACGCGGAGCTCGCGTCGCCGGGCAGCAGGACGATGCCGCTGTTGGTGGCCTCCAGGCCGCTGCCGTCGACGGTGACCGGTTTCCAGGGGCGGCTTCTGGTCCCGTCCAGGCTGATCCGGATCGTGCCACCCACCGCGAGGCACACGGTGTCCCCGCTGTCGGTGGCTCCGAGTTCCGCCTGGGTCGTGCATCCGGTAGCGGTCGGTGTGGCGCTGGGTGCGGCGGCGGTGGGGGAGGACGGCGACACACTGTCGCCGCCTCCCCCCTTGCCGTTCCCGGCGTCGGTGCCGCAGCCCGCGAGGAGCAGCGTCAGTGTCGCGAGGGCGAGGGTCGTCTTGCGGATCGGGCGCATGGATGGCCTCCTTCCCTCTTGGACGTACCACCCACGTGCCCGGATCCATCGATTTTTGAAGATGTCCTGTCAGAAGTCCTCGTCCAGGTCGACCGTGCCCTCCACGGCCACCTGGTACGCGGACGGACGCCGCTCGAAGAAGTTCGTCAGCTCCTGGACGCCCTGCAGCTCCATGAAGGAGAACGGGTTCTGCGAGCCGTACACCGGCGCGAAGCCGAGGCGCGTCAGGCGCTGGTCGGCGACGCACTCCAGGTACTGGCGCATCGACTCGGTGTTCATGCCCGGCAGCCCGTCCCCGCACAGGTCCCGCGCGAACTGGAGTTCCGCCTCCACGGCCTCCGCCAGCATGTCGGTGACCTGCTGCTGGAGCCGGTCGTCGAAGAGCTCCGGCTCCTCCTTGCGGACGGTGTCGACCACGTCGAAGGCGAAGGACATGTGCATGGTCTCGTCGCGGAACACCCAGTTGGTGCCGGTGGCGAGACCGTGCAGCAGACCCCGGCTGCGGAACCAGTAGACGTAGGCGAAGGCGCCGTAGAAGAAGAGGCCCTCGATGCACGCCGCGAAGCAGATCAGGTTGAGCAGGAAGCGGCGGCGGTCGGCCTGGGACTCCAACCGGTCCAGCTTCTCCACCTCGTTGATCCACCGGAAGCAGAACGCGGCCTTCTCGCGGATCGAGGGAATGCTCTCGACGGCGTCGAAGGCCGCCGCCCGGTCCTCCGGGTCGGGGAGATAGGTGTCGAGCAGCGTCAGGTAGAACTGGACGTGGACGGCCTCCTCGAAGAGCTGCCGGCTCAAGTACAGGCGCGCCTCAGGGGAGTTGATGTGCTTGTACAGCGTGAGCACCAGGTTGTTCGCCACGATCGAGTCGCCGGTCGCGAAGAAGGCCACCAGGCGGCCGATGAGGTGCTGCTCGGCGGGGCTGAGCTTCGCGAGGTCGGAGACGTCCGAGTGGAGGTCGACCTCCTCGACGGTCCAGGTGTTCTTGATGGCATCCCGGTAGCGCTCGTAGAAGTCCGGGTAGCGCATCGGGCGCAGGGTCAGCTCGAAGCCCGGGTCGAGCAGGTTTTTGGAAGGCACAGTCTTGGCTTCACTGGTCATTACTGGCAGGCCTCGCAGGACTCGGGGTTCTCAAGGGAGCAGGCGACGGCTTCGGGATCGGCCGTTTGCTGCACGGGGACCGTCGCCTGTGCGGCGCGGGCGATCCGGGTCGCCGGGCGCGAGCGCAGGTAGTACGTCGTCTTCAGCCCGGACTTCCAGGCGTACGCGTACATCGAGGAGAGCTTGCCGATGGTCGGCGTCTCCAGGAAGAGGTTCAGGGACTGCGACTGGTCGAGGAACGGGGTCCGCGCCGCCGCCATGTCGATCAGAGCGCGCTGCGGGATCTCCCACGCCGTGCGGTACAACGCCCGTACGTCCTCCGGGATCCACGCGAAGCCCTGCACCGAGCCGTTCGCCTCGCGCAGCGCCTCACGCGTGCGGGCGTCCCACACGCCGAGCGCCTTGAGCTCCTTCACCAGATACGAGTTGACCTGGAGGAACTCGCCGGACAGCGTCTCGCGCTTGAACAGGTTGGAGACCTGCGGCTCGATGCACTCGTACACCCCGGCGATCGAGGCGATGGTGGCGGTGGGCGCGATGGCGAGCAGCAGGGAGTTGCGCAGTCCGGTGGCGGCGATACGGCCACGCAGGGCCGCCCAGCGCTCCGGCCAGGTGAGTTCGGCGTCCGGGAAGTGGTCGGGGTGCAGCACACCCTGTGCCGTACGGGTCTTCTCCCAGGCCGGCAGCGGGCCGCTGCGCTCGGCGAGGTCGGCGGATGCCTCGTAGGCCGCGAGCATCACGCGCTCGGCGATCCGCGTGGAAAGGCGCTTGGCCTCGGGGGAGCCGAAGGGCAGGCGCAGCTTGAAGAAGACGTCCTGGAGGCCCATCGCGCCGAGGCCGACGGGACGCCACTTGGCGTTGGAACGGCCCGCCTGCTCGGTCGGATAGAAGTTGATGTCGACGACCCGGTCGAGGAAGGTGACGGCGGTGCGGACGGTGGCGTCGAGCCGCTCCCAGTCCATGTCGCCGGTCGTCGTGTCGGCGAACGCGCCGAGGTTCACGGACCCCAGGTTGCAGACCGCGGTCTCCCCGTCGTCCGTGACCTCCAGGATCTCCGTGCAGAGGTTGGAGGAGTGCACCGTGTGCCCGGGCAGCGCCGTCTGGTTGGCCGTGCGGTTGGCGGCGTCCTTGAAGGTCATCCAGCCGTTGCCGGTCTGCGCGAGGGTGCGCATCATGCGGCCGTAGAGGTCACGCGCGGGGATCGTCTTCCTCGCGAGCCCCGCGGCCTCGGCCTTGCGGTACGCCGCGTCGAACTCCTCGCCCCACAGGTCGACCAGCTCGGGCACGTCGGCCGGCGAGAAGAGCGACCACTCGGCGTCCGCGTTCACCCGGCGCATGAACTCGTCCGGCACCCAGTGCGCCAGGTTCAGGTTGTGCGTACGGCGGGCGTCCTCACCGGTGTTGTCCCTGAGCTCCAGGAACTCCTCGATGTCGGAGTGCCAGGTCTCCAGGTAGACCGCGGCGGCGCCCTTGCGCCGGCCGCCCTGGTTCACGGCGGCCACCGAGGCGTCGAGGGTCTTCAGGAACGGGACGATGCCGTTGGAGTGCCCGTTGGTACCGCGGATCAGCGAACCCCGGGAGCGGATGCGGGAGTAGGCGATACCGATGCCGCCCGCGTGCTTGGAGAGCCGGGCGACCTGGTGGTAGCGGTCGTAGATGGAGTCCAGCTCGTCCTTGGGGGAGTCCAGGAGGTAGCAGGACGACATCTGGGGGTGCCGGGTGCCGGAGTTGAAGAGGGTGGGGGAGGAGGGAAGGTAGTCGAGGCGGCTCATCAGCGCGTAGAGCGCGGCGACCTCGTCCAGTGCCCTGACCGTGTCGTCCTCGGCCAGCCCGGACGCCACCCGGAGCAGGAAGTGCTGGGGCGTCTCGATGACCTTGCGGGTGATCGGGTGCCGCAGGAGGTAACGGCTGTACAGGGTGCGCAGGCCGAAGTAGCCGAAGCGGTCGTCGGCCCCGGTGTCGACCAGCGCGTCGAGCCGCTCGGCGTGGACCCGCACGAACTCGGCGGTCCGGTCGGCGATGAGGCCCTCGCGGTGGCCGACGGCGACCGAGCCGGTGAACGAGGTGACGCCCTGCGAGGCGGCCTCGGCGGCGATGGAGACGGTCAGCAGCCGGGCCGCCAGCCTGCTGTACGCGGGGTCCTCGGAGATGAGGCCGGCCGCCGCCTCGGTGGCCAGCTCGCGCAACTCCACGGTCATTTCGGGGGCGGACGCACGCGAGGAGCGGCCCCGCAGCGCGGCGGCGGCGACCCGGCCGGGGTCGGCGTCGGGGAGGTCGGCGGTCAGCTCGGTCAGGGTCCGCAGCAGGGCGGCCCCGGGGCCGTCGTGGTCCTGCTGTGCGGTCCGCTCGGTCACTGAGGCCGGATCGGCCGGCGCGATGGTCACGTGGGGCACTCCCTCGCTGGGCACGGGGGCCTTGCGGAGGGCAGGGGGCAGCACACGAGCGCGCACGGCGTCGCGTCCACCCGCCCATTCCACGAGGCCCGGACGTCATGACACCCGGGCCGGTGTGGCACGGGCGGCTGTCGACAGGTCCTCGGACTGACTCCCATGTGTGCTTATGCACGCATGAGTACACCGTTGCGGGACAGTTCCGGATTCGCACCGGATTCCCCTGCGGCGACAGCGAGCATGAGCATACATCTTGTGCCGGGTGAGGAAAGCAGGCCCATATGTTGTGTCGCGGTGACTTCAGAACGTCAACGTGTAGGCGAGAAGCGTGAACTCGTCACCGGGGATCGGCTTCCAGTCGCGCTCGGGGGCGCGGGTGAAACCGAGGCGTTCGTAGATGCGGTGGGCGGTGTGCATCGTGGGCTGGGTGCACAGCACGATGCCGGTGGCCATGGCGCTCGCGCGGTCGACGCAGGCCTGGACGAGGGCTTGCCCCACGCCTCTGCCGCGGGCCGCGTGAGCCACCGCGAGCATGCGGATCTCCGCCTCGCCGGGGCGGGCGAGGTCGGCCAGCGGGCCGCCGGAGGGGACGAAGGTGACGGTGCCGAGGACGGTGTCGTCCGCCACGGCCGTCAGCACGTCGGCGGCGGCGGCCCGCTTGGCCACGTCCCTGAGTTCCTCGAGGTACCAGTCGCTGTCGCCGAACAGCAGGAGGCCGTCCCGGAGGTAGGCCTGCGCGGTGATCTCACCGAGGGTCTCGTACTCGGCGGGTTCCGCCGCCCGGATCACGATGTCCATGTCGGTGAGTGTGCCCGACGGGTACGACACATGTCGGTGAGGGTGCCCGACGGGTACGACAACGGGCCGCCGGACGACCTCTCCGACGGCCCGTGGACACCGTGACCGGCTGACACCGAGACCGGCTGACACCGTGCCTAGTGGGACGAACCCGCTGTCGCCGGCGGGAGTTCCGTCTGGACGCCCGGGTCGCCCGCGTCCGCCGTGTAGTCCTCCGGACGCGTCTCGTCCACGCCGTCGGGAGCCTTCAGCGCCCTCAGTACGAAGGTCAGGACCACCGTGACGACCAGGTTGAGCACGAACGCGGTCAGGCCGATGTAGCCGATCTCGCCGATGCCCGGGATCTCCTTCGCCGAGCCGCCGAAGTGCTTCTGGGTCGGGGAGGCGACACCGTACGCGGCGAAGGTGCCGTAGACCATGCCGACCGCCCAGCCGGCCAGCAGGGCCCAGCGGTGGAACCAGCGGGTGAACAGGCCGCCGACCAGGGCCGGGAAGGTCTGCAGGATCCAGATGCCGCCCAGCAGCTGGAAGTTGATGGCCACCGTCTTGTCCATGGTGAGGACGAAGACCAGCGCGCCGACCTTCACCAGGAGCGAGACCAGCTTGGAGACCTTGGTCTCCTGGGCGGGCGTGGCGTCCGGCTTGATGAAGTCCTTGTAGATGTTGCGGGTGAACAGGTTCGCGGCCGCGATCGACATGATGGCGGCCGGGACCAGCGCGCCGATGCCGATCGCCGCGAAGGCCACGCCCGCGAACCAGTCCGGGAACATGTCCTCGAACAGCTGCGGGATCGCCAACTGCGGGTTGGTGACCTTGACCCCGGCCGCGATCGCCATGAAGCCCAGCAGCGCGAGCAGGCCCAGCATCAGGGAGTACAGCGGCAGGATCGTGGTGTTGCGGCGGATCACCTCACGGCTGCGGGAGGAGAGCGTCGCGGTGATCGAGTGCGGGTACATGAACAGCGCGAGCGCGGAGCCCAACGCCAGCGTGGCGTACGTCCATTGGCCTGCCTCCAGCGGGACGAGGCCGCCCGCCTTGGCCGCCGTGTACTTCTGGCTCGCCGCGTGGAAGACGTCGTCGAAGCCGCCCAGCTTGATCGGGATGTAGATGATCGCCACCGCGATGACGATGTAGATCAGCGTGTCCTTCACGAACGCGATCATCGCGGGGGCCCTGAGGCCGGAGGAGTACGTGTAGGCCGCGAGGACACCGAAGGCGATCAGCAGCGGCAGGTCCTTGACGAACCAGTTCGTGTTCTCGCCACCGCCGATGCCCATGACGTCCAGGACCGCCTGGATGCCGACCAGTTGGAGCGCGATGTACGGCATGGTCGCGAGGATGCCGGTGACCGCCACCGCCAGCGACAGCCCCTTCGAGCCGAAGCGGCCGCGCACGAAGTCAGAGGTCGTCACGTATCCGTGCTTGTGGGAGACCGACCACAGCCGGGGCAGGAACGTGAAGATCAGCGGGTACACCAGGATGGTGTACGGCACCGCGAAGAAGCCGGCCGCGCCCGCCGCGTAGATCGCCGCGGGGACCGCGACGAAGGTGTACGCCGTGTAGAGGTCACCGCCGAGCAGGAACCAGGTTATCCAGGTGCCGAACGAGCGGCCGCCCAGGCCCCATTCGTCGAGGCTGTGCTCGTTGTCGGCCTTGCGCCAGCGCGCGGCCAGGAAGCCCATGACCGTGACGGCCAGGAAGAAGAGGATGAAGACGGTGAGAGCCACACCGTTGACGCCGTCGTTCACTTGGTACCTCCACGACGGGCACGCTGGTCACGCTGCCACAGCCGGTACGCGATCATCGTCAGCGCGGTGGAGATCAGCACCCACAGCATCTGGTACCAGTAGAAGAACGGGATGCCGATGAACGTGGGGTCGACCTTGGCGTACGAGCCGACCCACAGCATCGCCACGAACGGGGCGATCAGACAGAGGGCGATGACCACCCGTACCGGTGTCACCACCGGTGGTCCGACTTCAGGTGCATCCGACATGTCGCGACTCCTGCCCCTCACTGATCAGCGCTGATCACCTGCAATGCGCAGGCAATCTAGGCGCTGGTGTCGTGGCAGCGGAAGACCTCGTCCGCATATCGGTATGTCGATTCTGTGAAGCACGCCTGTTCGGCAGTACGTCGGCGGCGTCTCGACAGCCTCTCCGAACGGGCCTCAGTCCACCGGCCGCTTGAGGCGGGCCACGAACTTGTACCGGTCCCCGCGGTACACCGACCGCACCCACTCCACCGGCTCGCCCGTCCTGTCGATCGAGTGGCGGGACAGCATCAGCATCGGCAGGCCCACGTCGGTGCCGAGCAGGCCGGCCTCGCGCGGGGTGGCCAGGGAGGTCTCGATGGTCTCCTCGGCCTCGGCGAGGTGGACGTCGTAGACCTCGGCGAGCGCCGTGTAGAGCGAGGTGTACTTGGCGAGCGACCTGCGCAGGGCCGGGAAGCGCTTGGCCGAGAGGTGGGTCGTCTCGATGGCCATCGGCTCGGCGTTGGCCATGCGCAGACGCTCGATGCGCAGCACCCGGCCGCCCGCGGTGATGTCGAGGAGCTCGGCGAGCCGGTCGTCGGCCGTGATGTAGCCGATGTCGAGTAGCTGCGAGGTCGGTTCGAGACCCTGGGCGCGCATGTCCTCGGTGTAGGAGGTGAGTTGCAGCGCCTGGGAGACCTTGGGCTTGGCGACGAAGGTGCCCTTGCCCTGGATCCGCTCCAGCCGGCCCTCGACCACGAGTTCCTGCAGCGCCTGGCGCACGGTCGTGCGCGAGGTGTCGAACTCGGCGGCGAGCGTGCGCTCGGGCGGTACCGGCGTACCGGGCGACTGCGTCTCCGTCATGTCGAGCAGGTGCTTCTTCAGGCGGTAGTACTTGGGCACGCGCGCGGTACGGACGCCTGCCCCGCCCTCGGTCTCCGCACTGCTGACGTCGCTGCTCATGGTCTGCCTTCCCGGCTCCGGATGCGGATCACATCGTGATCCCTTCTGTATACCGTCGCCGCCTGTTTTGGTCTAGTCCACAGAGGTAAGTGGTCTAGCGGACGAGAGTACTCCGCCACCGCTGTTTTCGCTGGCTTCTTTAGTAATGGTTCCTGCATATGTAGCTCGCATAACGGCTGGTCAGGGCCTTTTCGACACCTCTTGACAGGCCTTGTGGTCTGGTCCAAGCTCCCCCTACTGGTCTACACCATTGGTCCAGGTCCCGGCTCGTGAGCGGGAGGTGTGGGCATCCCTGAGGAGGGTGGCGTGAAGCGCAAGCTGGCAGTCGCGATCGGCATCGCGGGCATGATGGTCTCCGTCGCGGCATGTGGGGGCAGCGACAGCGGAAGTTCGGACAACAGTGGCGCCGACGCCAAGGAGCTGACTGTCTGGCTCACCGTCGACGCCCAGAACAACTGGCCCGGGCTGGTGAAGGCCGCGGACGCCGCGGTCCAGAAGAAGCACCCCGGCATCAAGATCAACCACGAGTACTACGGCTGGCCGGACAAGAACACCAAGCTCGACGCGGTCCTCGCCACCGACAAGGCCCCCGACGTCGTCGAGATGGGCAACACCGAGATGCTCGGCTACATGGTCAAGGGCGCCTTCGCGCCCCTGGACACGTCGGCGTTCACCAACTCGTCGGCCTGGCTCGACGGCCTCAAGGCCTCGGTGACCTACGACGGCAAGACCTACGGCGTTCCTTACTACGCCGGCGGCCGCGTCGGAAACTGGCGCAAGGACGTCTTCGCCTCGGTCGGCGTCAAGTCCACCCCGAAGACCTACGCGGAGCTCACCGCTGCCCTGGACAGGGTCCAGAAGAAGGAGGGCGACAAGTTCTCCGCCTGGTACCAGCCCACCCGTGACTGGTACGCGGCCATGTCCTTCGTCTACGACGCCGGCGGCTCCATCGCGGTCGAGTCGGGCGGCCAGTGGAAGGCCAACCTCTCCTCACCTGAGTCGGTCAAGGGCCTCACCGAGTTCAAGAACGTCGTCGACAAGTACATGCACGGCGACAAGACCAAGGACGAGTCCGACCGCTACATCGTCTACGGCCAGGGCAAGTCCGCCATGATCTTCGGCGCGGCCTGGGAGGGGGCGACCTCGGCCGACCCGAAGAACGACAAGACCGGCAAGCTCAAGGACAACCTCGAGAACTTCGTGATGCCGGGTCCCTCCGGCAAGAACCTGCCCGTCTTCCTGGGCGGTTCGGACCTCGCCGTCCCGGTGAAGTCGAAGGCGCAGGCCGTCGCCGCCGAGTGGATCAACGCCTTCACGGGTCCCTCCGGCCAGAAGGGCCTGATGGCCAAGGGAAACCTGCCCAACAACAAGACCGACCTCGCCACCCTGAAGAAGGACCCGGCGACCGCGGTCCCGGCCACCGCGGCCGAGTCCAACTGGTTCGTGCCGATGGCACCCGGCTGGGGCCAGGTCGAGAAGGCGCAGGTCCTGCAGACCATGCTCCAGAACATCGGCACCGGCAAGAAGTCGGTCGAGGCCGCCGCGAAGGACGCGGACACCGCGATCGACAAGGTCATCAACACCAAATGACCGGCAGCAGGGCCCCGTTGACACCGGCGGGGCCCTGCCTCCCGTACGACCACTCGACCGTGCGGGCTTCGCTTTCGTACGACCGGACCGTGCGGGCAACGCTCTCGTACGACCAGAGGGACCGCTGAGGAGCGCGCCATGAGTGCCGCAGACACGACCACCCCCATCGAGGTGCCGCCGCCGATGTCGGTACCCCCGCCGTCCAGGCCGGCCCCACCGGGCAGAAAGCGGACCTTCAGCGCGACGCCCTGGCTGCTGCTCGCCCCCTGCCTGCTGATCCTGGTGCTGGTCCTCGGTTATCCGATGGTCCGTCTGGTCGGTCTGTCCTTCCAGAAGTTCGGGCAGTCCCAGCTGTGGGGCTTCCAGCCGGCCGAGTGGGTCGGCTTCGACAACTTCACGGGCGTGCTGGGCGACAGCGAGTTCTGGGCGGTCGTCGTGCGGACCATCGTCTTCGCGGCCGGCTGCGTCATCTTCACCATGGTCATCGGCATGCTGATCGCGCTGCTGCTCCAGCGGGTCTCCGGCTGGGTGAAGACCCTGATCAACGTTGCCCTCGTGGCCAGCTGGGGCATGCCGATCATCGTCGCCACCACCGTCTTCAAGTGGCTGTTCGACGCGGACTACGGCATCCTCAACGCCCTGCTCAGCAAGCTGCCCGGCGTGGAGATGATCGGCCACAACTGGTTCGCGAGCGGCCCCCAGGGCCTGGCCGTGATCATGCTGCTCGTGGTGTGGGGCGCGGTGCCCTTCGTCGTCATCACACTCAGCGCCGGACTCACCCAGGTCCCGGCGGAGCTGGAGGAGGCGGCCCGGCTGGACGGCGCGAGCGCCTGGGGCGTGTTCCGGTACGTCACCGTGCCCGTCCTCAAGCCGATCATCGTGATGCTGACGACCCTGTCGGTGATCTGGGACATGGGCGTCTTCCCCCAGGTGTTCGTGATGCGCAACGGCCACCCGGAGGAGGAGTTCCAGATCCTGACCACCTACTCCTACGACCGTGCCTTCGTGATCAACGACTACGCGCAGGGCTCGGCGATCGCCCTCATCACCGTGCTGCTGCTGCTCGGGGTCGTGGCCGTCTACATGCGTCAGATGCTGAAGATCGGAGAGGTCGAATGAGCGCGCTCGCCACGGCCGGCGGCCGTCGCCGCGGGAAGTCCAGGCTCGGCTGGAACCTCGTCGGCCTCCTCGTCTTCGTGACGGCAGGCTTCCCCGTCTACTGGATGCTCAACACGGCGTTCAAGCCGGCGAAGGACGCGATCGACCCGGATCCGAGCCTGCTGCCGACGGGCATCACCCTCTCCAACTTCAGCCGCGCGCTGGACATCGCCGACTTCTGGGGCCCGGTGGGCCGTAGCCTGATCGTCTCCCTGTCGGTCGTCGTGATCGGCATCGTCGTCGGCACGCTGGCCGCGCTCGCCATCTCCCGGTTCGCCTTCCGCGGCCGGAAGATCGTGATCGTGGGCATCCTGGCGGTGCAGATGGTCCCGCTGGTCGCGATGATCATCCCGGTCTTCCTGCTCCTGAACGACCTCGACCAGTACGACAAGCTCTCCGGTCTGATCATCACGTACCTGACCTTCATCCTCCCTTTCACGGTGTGGACCCTGCGCGGCTTCATCGTCAACATCCCGAAGGAGCTGGAGGAGGCGGCGATGGTCGACGGCTGTTCCCCCACCGGTGCCTTCCTGCGCGTGGTCTTCCCGCTGCTGGCCCCCGGCATGGTCGCCACCTCGGTCTACGCCTTCATCCAGGCCTGGAACGAGTACCTCTACGCCCTCATGCTGCTCAGCCAGAAGAACCAGACCGCGACCGTCTGGCTCGGCAACTTCACCACCAAACACGGCACCGAATACGCCCCGATGATGGCCGGTTCCACCATGATGGCCGTGCCGATCGTGGTCCTCTTCCTCCTCGTCCAGCGCAAGATGGCCGCGGGTCTCACCGCGGGCGCCGTGAAGGGATAACGCCCCCGATGACGACAATCGCCAGCGGCACAGACACCCTGACGCGGGACGCCCTCACCGTCCTCCAGCCCGGCTTCACCGGCACCACCGCCCCCGACTGGCTGCTGCGCCGCCTCGGCGAGGGCCTCGCCTCGGTCGGTCTGTTCGGCCGCAACATCGCCTCGCCGGAACAACTGGCGGCCCTGACGGCCCAGTTGCGCGCCGAACGCGACGACGTCCTGGTCGCCATCGACGAGGAGGGCGGTGACGTGACCCGCCTGGAGGTGCGCACCGGCTCCTCCTTCCCGGGCAACCACGCCCTGGGCGCGGTGGACGACGTGGATCTGACGCGTGCCGTGGCCGCGGAGCTCGGCCGCCGCCTCGCGGCCTGCGGGGTCAACCTCAACTGGGCCCCGTCGGCCGACGTGAACTCCAACCCGTCCAACCCGGTGATCGGCGTCCGCTCCTTCGGCGCCGACTCCGACCTGGCCGCCCGGCACACGGCGGCCTACATCACGGGGCTGCAGTCGGCGGGCGTCGCCGCCTGCACGAAGCACTTCCCGGGCCACGGCGACACCGCGATCGACTCCCACCACGCCCTGCCGCGCATCGACGTGGCCGAGTCGGTGCTCCTGGAGCGGGAACTGCGGCCCTTCCGCGCCGCCATCGCCGCCGGCACCCGCGCGGTGATGACCGCCCACATCCTGGTCCCCGCCCTGGACCCGGACCGCCCGGCGACGCTGTCCCCCAAGGTGCTGACCGACCTGCTCCGCGGCGAACTCGGCTACACCGGCCTCGTCGTCACCGACGGCATGGAGATGCAGGCCATCGCCGGCACCTACGGCATCGAACGCGGCAGCGTCCTGGCCGTCGCCGCCGGCGCCGACGCGATCTGCGTGGGCGGCGGCCTCGCCGACGACGAGACGGTACGACGCCTGCGCGACGCCCTAATCTCGGCCGTGCGCTCGGGCGAACTACCCGAGCAGCGGCTCGCGGAAGCGGCTGAACGCGTGCGCACGCTGGCCCACTGGACGGCGGCCGGCGCGGCCGAGGCGCAGCTGCCGGCCGACGCGGAGGTGGGACTGCGCGCGGCCCGCAGGGCCTTGCGCATCACCGGCGGGGACGGCTTCACCCCCCTCACCACGGCGCCCTACGTCGCCGCCTTCACCCCGGTGGCCAACGTGGCCGTCGGCGACGAGACGCCCTGGGGCGCCGCCGCCGAACTCGCCCGTCTGCTCCCCGGAACGGAGACGGGCAGCTTCGCCGGTACGGACGCGGGCCTGGCCACCCTGGCCGCCGCCGGCCCCCGCCGCATCGTGGCCGTGGTCCGCGACGAACACCGCCACCCCTGGATGGGGGCGGCCCTCGACACCGTCCTCAGGACCCGCCCCGACACGATCGTGATCGAAATGGGCCTTCCCCAGGCCCCCGCCCGAGGAGCTCTGCACATCGCGACCCACGGCGCTGCCCGCGTCTGCGCAAGGGCGGCGGCGGAGATCATCGCGGGGGAGTAGCTCCTATGAGGGGCAGGTGCCGGTTCCTTTCGACGGAACCGGCACCTTGGCTTTCAGGACCTCAGATCCCCTGCCAGTCAGGCTTGTTCACGAACGTGTGCCGGAAGTAGTCGGCCAGCTTCAACTTGGAAGCGGCCCCCTCGTCGACCACGACCGTGGCATGCGGGTGCAGCTGAAGCGCCGAGGCAGGACACACCGCGGCCACCGGCCCCTCCACCGTCGCCGCCACCGCGTCGGCCTTGCCCTCACCCGTGGCGAGCAGCACCAGATGGCGCGCCTCGAGAATCGTCCCGATCCCCTGAGTGATCACATGGTGCGGCACCTGGGAGATGTCCCCGTTGAAGAACCGCGCGTTGTCCACCCGCGTCTGCTCGGTCAAGGTCTTGATGCGGGTCCGCGAGGCCAGCGAGGAACACGGCTCGTTGAACCCGATGTGCCCGTCCGTCCCGATCCCGAGCAGCTGCAGGTCCACGCCCCCGGCATCGGCCAGCGCCGCGTCGTACGCCGCACACGCACCGGGGATGTCCTCAGCCGTCCCGTCCGGTCCCATGAAGGAGGCCATCGGTATCCCCAGCGGCTCCAGCACCTCGCGCCGCAGCACCGAACGGTAGGACTCCGGATGCTCGGCCGGCAGCCCCACGTACTCGTCGAGCTGGGCTATCCGCGCCCGCGAGGCGTCCACGGCCCCGGATCGCACCTTCGCGGCCAGGGTCTCGTAGATGGGCAGCGGGGTGGAGCCGGTCGCCACACCGAGCAGGGCGTCGGGCTTGCGCCGCAGCAGCTGGGCCATGGCCTCGGCGATGAGCTCGCCGCCCGCCTTGGCATCCGGAACGATGACAACTTCCACGCTGGGCCTGCCGATCTGAGGAAACGGTCTGATCTGTAGAAACGGTCTGAACGGAGAGGGCTCGCCCGGACCCCGGTACGGCCCATGTGGTGTAGACCAATCTAACAGAATCGGGTTCCCCGGCCCAGGTCCCGGAAGGCCGTCCCCGCGCCGCGTCAAGGACGGGCGGCATTCCGTGCGGGGGAGCGGACCGGGGAGTGGTACAGGGTCATGACGACCATCACGACACCCCGCCCTCGCATCCCCACCCTCGCCTACTCCGGCGCCGACCTGCTGCACGGCCCCTCGCCATGGTCGACAACGTCTCGCCCGCCGTCGCGGTCGTCACCGACGGCACGGGCGGCGAGACCCCCCGTCCGTCCTCGACCGATTGCGCGGGCGGGGTGCGGACCTGGGCGGGGTGCGGACCTGGTCGTGGTGGGCCCCGGAGCCAGGTCGAGCCTGCCGCGCCCGGCTTCGTCCTGCCGACCGACGGTATGGCCGAGCGCGTCCAGCCCGTCCCGGAGATCACCCACCTGCGCCTCCCGGTCCACCAGGTGACCGTCGCCCGCGGTCAGGACCCGGACGCGCCGCGCGCCCTGTCGAGGGCGACGGAGACGCACTGAGCGCCGCCGGGCGGCTCACGGCATCGAACCTCCCGTCGCGTCCACCCAGCTCCCGGTCACCCACCGCCCGTCGTCCGAGGCCAGGAAGGCGACCACGTCCGCCACGTCGGCCGGGGTTCCCACCCGCCCGAGCGCCGAATAGGCCTCCGCCTGCGCCCAGCCGCCCTCGGTGCCATGCAGGAACTCGGCGGTGTTGTCCGTGTCGACCAGCCCGGGTGCCACCGAGTTGACTCGGATGCCCCGGGCGCCCAGCACCTTGGACAGGTCCCGGGTGAACACGTCCAGCGCGCCCTTCGTCATGGCGTAGGCCATGTTGTGCGGCATCGCCGCGGTGCGGGCGAGTCCCGACGAGATGTTGATGACCCGGCCGCCGTCGCGCAGCCGTATCGCGCCCTGCTTGACCAGGAAGAACGGTGCCTTCACATTCACCGTGAAGAGACGGTCGTACTCCTCCTCGTCGATCTCCTCGATGGGGCGTGAGCTGCCGATGCCCGCGTTGTTCACCAGGATGTCCAGCCCGTCCGCATGCCGGTCGAACTCCTCCCAGAGGGCCTCGACGGCTCCCGGTGTCTCCAGCTCCGCCCCGATCGTGAAGGCGGAGCCGCCGGCCGCCTCGATCGCGGCGGCCGCCTCCTTCGCCGCCGTCTTGCTTCTGCCGTAGTGCACCGCGACCCGCGCGCCGTCCCGCCCCAGCCGCTCGGCGATCCCTCGCCCGATGCCCCTGCTCGCACCCGTGACCAGAGCCGTCCTGCCCGCAAGCACGCCCATGTCGGCGCCTCCTCCGCATTGTCTAATGGCCGCTACAGAAAGAACGTACAACAGTCGCCGGAAGTTTCTCTAGTGCCCGCTATACAATTCACTCCATGGTGAGCAGCGAGGACACCGAAGTGCAGGTCGAGCCCGACCTCAAGGTCCCCAAGGTCCCCAAGGTCCCCAAGGCGTCCAGGGCATCCAGGCCGCGTGGCCGTCCCCGTTCCTTCGACCGCGAGACCGCGCTGGAGAAGGCGATCCTGGCCTTCTGGGAGCACGGGTACGAAGCGACCTCCGTCTCCGACCTCACCCGCGTCATGGACATCGGGGCTCCCAGCCTCTACGCGGCCTTCGGTGACAAGCGGTCCCTGTTCGACGAGGTCGTCCGGGTGTACGGGGAGCGGTACGGCTCCTTCGGTGACCGGGCCCTCGCCGAGGAGCCCACTGCCCGGGCCGCGGTGGAGCGGACGCTGCGCGAGGCCGCGGCCGAGTACACGGCCCCCGACCGTCCGCACGGCTGCCTCGTGATCCATGCGGCCACCAACTGCTCCACCCCCGAGGTCGAGGAGTCGCTGCGGGCGCGGCGCAACGCCAACATCGCCGCTCTGGAGAGCCGTATAAGAGCGGGAATCACCGCAGGTGAGCTGCCGGCCGGAACCGACGCAGCCGCCCTCGCCCGGCATACCGGCGCCGTCATCCAGGGCATGTCCCAACAGGCGCGCGACGGCGCGAGCCGCAAGGAGTTGGAGGCGGTCGCGGAAATTGCCATGGCCATCTGGCCCCGCACATGAACCCACACGCGTTAGGCTGCGTGGAGGGTGTTAGGACGTCCGACTAGGTGAGTCCGGTGGGGGAAAGCTCCAACAACAAACAGGCTCCAACGCATGGACACACCTAGTGGTCTAGTCCACAATTGAACCGCGACTTCCGTCTTCCCCGCACAGGAAGGCGGACCGAGGAACCGGAGCTCTCTGCCCTGACTGCCCCGGCTCCTCATCCTTCGGCCGACCGGGACCGCACACCCCACGGCCGATATTGCTCCGGGCTGCGGTGCCGGGAAGGTTGAGGGTCCTTCCCAGGCGCCGCGGCCCGCGGGTGTTTTCAGGACGGGTGCTTTTAGGCCACTCACATACCCCCAGGTACGCTCGCACCCGTGCCCTCCATGAACGAACTGGTCCGCCAGCACACCGCACTCGACGACTCCGACCTCGAGTGGCTGCATCTGCTGGTCTCGGAGTGGCAGCTGCTCTCCGACCTCTCCTTCGCCGACCTCGTCCTGTGGGTCCCCACGCGCGACGGCACCCGCTATGTCTCCGTCGCCCAGATGCGGCCCAACACCGGCCCCACCTCCTACCAGGACGACATGGTCGGCCACCTCGTCCCTCGCGGCCGCCGCCCCCTGCTGGACGCGGCGCACGACGAGGGCCGGATCGTGCGCGAGGGCGACCCGGAGTGGCGCGAGGAGGTCCCGGTCCGCGTCGAGTCGATCCCGGTACGACGGGAGGGGCGCGTCCTCGGTGTCATCGCGCGCAACACCAACCTGCTGACCGTCCGCACCCCGAGCCGGCTCGAACTGACCTATCTGCAGAGCGCATCCGACCTGGCCCAGATGATCGCGGCCGGATCCTTCCCGTTCCCCAACCAGCAGATGGACATGGACGCCGCCCCGCGCGTCGGCGACGGCCTGATCCGCCTCGACGCGGACGGCATCGTCCAGTACGCCTCCCCGAACGCCCTGTCCGCCTACCACCGCATGGGCCTCGCCTCCGACCTCGTGGGCCAGCACCTCGGCAGGACCACCGCCGAACTCGCCCCGACCCGCGGCCCGGTGGACGAGGCGCTCGCCAAGGTCGCCAGCGGCTGGGCGCCCCGTGAGTTCGAGATCGAGGCGCACGACGGGGTCATCCAGTTCCGGGCGATCCCGCTCAAACCCAAGGGCATCCGCATCGGTTCACTGGTCCTGCTACGGGACGTGACCGAACTGCGCCGCCGTGAGCGCGAGTTGATCACCAAGGACGCGACCATCCGGGAGATCCATCACCGGGTGAAGAACAACCTCCAGACGGTGGCGGCCCTGCTCCGGCTGCAGGCCCGGCGCATCGAGTCCGACCGCGGCCGGGAGGCCCTCGAAGAGGCGGTACGGCGGGTCGGCTCGATCGCGATCGTGCACGAGACGCTCTCTCAGAACCTTGACGAGCGCGTGGAGTTCGACGAGATCGCCGACCGGGTGCTCGCCATGGTCGCCGAGATCTCCCCGGGCAAGGTCACCGGCCGGCGCAGCGGACGCTTCGGCATCCTGGACGCCGAGGTCGCCACCCCCCTGTCCATGGTCCTCACGGAAATCCTCCAGAACGCCCTGGAGCACGGCTTCCGCGAGGGCGATACCGGCACGGTCGAGGTCTCGGCCGTCCGCGGCGGCACCACCAAGGAGGCCCGCCTCCTCGTCACCGTCCAGGACGACGGCGTCGGTCTGCCCGAGGGCTTCGACCCGCACACCGGGGGCAACCTGGGCCTGCAGATCGTACGGACGCTGGTGGAGGGCGAGTTGGGCGGTACGTTCGACATGGTCCCGGTACCGGAGGGCGGCACGCGGGTGATCCTGGACGTACCGGTGCAGGCGCACAAGTAGATCCGCACACGGGCCGGGGCGCCGGCACAGCAAAAAGCCCCGGACCGTTCAGGGGTCCGGGGCTCACATGCTCGTTGCCAGCGTGTGCTGCGCATCGGGGGTACTGCGCGCTGCGGCTCGGGGGCGGGAGAAGCGTACGCGGTGTACGCGCCGCCAAGCTCAGGCTGTCATAGGGGCGGGTGTCAGGCAGAAGCCTGACGGGCCCGGTTGCGGGCGGCACGGCGCTTCATGGCGCGACGCTCGTCCTCGCTGAGACCACCCCAGACGCCGGAGTCCTGACCGGACTCGAGCGCCCACTGCAGACACTGATCCATAACGGGGCAGCGACGGCAGACGGCCTTGGCTTCCTCGATCTGCAGCAGCGCAGGACCGGTGTTGCCGATGGGGAAGAAGAGCTCGGGGTCTTCCTCGCGGCAAACGGCGTTGTGACGCCAGTCCATGGCTGCTACCTCTCCTTGGTATTACGTGCAAGTTGCTTGTGAATGTGAACGCTTTCACGAATCCCTCAACAAGTGAAGGGCCGTCCACCGAGTCTTCCCCGGCGTGGTCCTGTGGATTGAAGAGGGGTTCCGGTGGTCTGTGGACGCCGGTGTTGCGGGCCGTCCCGACCGCCACGTAGAGACTCGCAAACCTCAGCGGCGGATACAACCCCTTCTGGAAAGTTTTTTTTGATTCCTCGGTGTCGACTAGGTCACAGCCGTACTTCCATGGGGTGGACCCTGGCCTAAACGTTCGAGTGAAAGGACTTTAGCCCCTTCTGCTCACACAATCACACGCAGTGCACGGCGTACGCCTGTGAACGTCACGCTCGTACGCAGCCCGAGGTGGTCGCCGTCCATCTGGAGGGGTAGGGGCACCTTCGAATGCAAGGTGAACTGGTCCAGGTCGTGCAGGGACACGGCGTGCTTGCCACGGGGGCCGCGTTCGGGGGACGAAGCGAGCAACTGGGTGCCATATCGGGCGATCGCGGTGGTCGTCATACGGCTGAGACCGAGTACGTCGAGGCCTTTATCGAACGATGCCTTAGGTGACGCGTACATCGGGTGATTGCCCAGGAAGGTCCACGGAGAGGTGTTCGAGACTATGGAAAGGACCAGATCGGTCACCGGCTCCGCACCCGGACGTTCCAGGGTGATCGTCCCGTGCCGGCGGTGCGCCTCGCCGAAGAACTGGCGCAGTGCCTGGCGGACGTAGAGAGCGTGGGTGGATTTCCTGCCGCGTTCTCGCTGCTGCTCGACCCGGCCGACCACACCGGCGTCGAATCCGAGCCCCGCGTTGAAGGTGAACCAGCGTCCCGGCACGGCTTCGTCCTCGGTGCCCGGCGTCCCCGCGGTCAGCCCCAGGCCGACCGTCCGCTCGCTGCCCTCGCGCAGGGCGTCCAGGAGGGCACCGGTGGCCTCGACGGCGTCGTTGGGCAGGCCGAGGGCCCGGGCGAAGACGTTGGTGGAGCCGCCCGGGACCACGGCGAGGCCGGGAAGGCGCTCGGGGTCGGGGCCGGCGTGCAGGAGGCCGTTGACGACCTCGTTGACCGTGCCGTCGCCGCCCAGTGCCACGACCAGGTCGATGTCCTTGCTCTCGGCCGCCTGTCGGCCCAGGTCGCGCGCGTGGCCGCGGTACTCGGTGGTGACCGCTTCCAGTTTCATCTCGCTCGCGAGCGCGTGGATCAGTACATCGCGCGTACGTGCGCTTGTGGTGGTTGCCGCCGGATTGACCACGAGAAGTGCACGCATGGGTTGCAGCGTACCCAGTGGGTGGTAGCGGGCACAGGTCGAGGTAGGGATCACGTAAGACTTCGGTGCGTGAACCTTGCCACGGGGGCGTGAGGCAACCCCCGCGTGGCGGTGTGCGTTGCCCGCGCCTCACCCGAGGGGGCTGTAGGGGTGAGGGCTACCCTTCAGGAGTGAGCAGCGAGCAGACCCCCGCCACCCCGTCATCCTCCGAAACCGCCGGTCCACGCCCGCGGCGCCTGACGTACGCCGCCGCCCTGGCCGGCCTGGAAGGGCTCGCGCTTGTCGCGGGAGGCGTGTGGATGCTCGTGGAGGGCCTGACCGGCGACCCGGACGACCGGCAGTCGGCCGTCACCGGGGGCATCACGCTGATCGTCCTCGCCCTGCTGCCGCTCCTTGCCGCGCGCGGGTTGCTCGGCCGGCGCAGCTGGAGCCGGGGCCCGGCCATCATCACCCAGATCATGGCGCTGCCCGTCGCCTACAACCTCCTCCAGGCCGACAGCGTGGCGATCCCGGCGGGCATCGCCCTCGCGGTCGTCGCGGTGGCCGCGCTGGTCCTGTTGATCAACCCGGCCACGACCCAGGCGCTCGGGATCAGGGGACCGGGCCGGGCGCAGGACGGCAAGCAGTAGCCGTAGGCCGGGGTGGCGGGACGTAGGGCGCCAGGCGTTGCGGTCGGCTCGAGTGCGGCCCGGTCGGCTTCGGCGAGTGGGGCTGTTCCGCCTGAGTGCCGGGTGCGGTGTCGGTGGACCGACGTTGCCGCTGGTCCCAAGTGTGGCGACCGCGGTTGCGGGTAGGCGGCCGTAGGGACGGCAGAACTGCGGTGACGGTCCGGGGCCGGACGAGGCGGTGATCGGCCCCGGGCCTGGTCCGCAGGACCGGGCTGTGGCGACGAGCTTCCCTGCCCGGCCGGCCGTGCACCGCACGAGGGTCGGTCCCGCGGAGCGGGCCGCAGGCCTACTCCTCCACCAGCAGCTTCTCCCGGAGCTGGGCCAGGGTGCGGGCCAGCAGGCGGGAGACGTGCATCTGGGAGATGCCGACCTCCTGCGCGATCTGCGACTGGGTCATGTTGCCGAAGAAGCGCAGGAGAAGGATGCGCTTCTCGCGCGGGGGGAGATCCTCGAGCAGCGGCTTGAGCGACTCCCGGTACTCGACGCCCTCCAGCGCCTCGTCCTCCGAGCCGAGGGTGTCCGCCACCGCCGGGGACTCGTCGTCCGTGTCGGGAACGTCCAGGGACAGCGTGGAGTACGCGTTGGCGGACTCCAGGCCCTCGAGGACCTCTTCCTCCGAGATGGCCAGCTTCTCGGCCAGTTCGTGGACGGTCGGGGAGCGGCCGTGCTGCTGGGAGAGCTCCGCCGTGGCCGTCGTCAGGGACAGTCGCAGTTCCTGCAGGCGCCGGGGGACCCGGACCGCCCAGCCCTTGTCACGGAAGTGGCGCTTGATCTCGCCGACGACCGTGGGGGTGGCGTAGGTCGAGAACTCCACGCCGCGGTCCGGGTCGAAGCGGTCGACCGACTTGATGAGGCCGATGGTGGCGACCTGGGTCAGGTCGTCCAGCGGCTCGCCGCGGTTGCGGAAGCGGCGCGCGAGGTGCTCGACGAGCGGCAGGTGCATCCGGACCAGCTGGTTGCGCAGTTCCGCGTACTCCGGGCTGCCGTCCTTCAGCGCGCGCAGCTCGATGAACAGGGCGCGTGCCCCGCTGCGGTCCTGTGGATCGTGCCGTGGGACCGGCGTGTTGTTCGCGCCCGCCGCGCCGTCCTCTGCGTTTCGCTCGTGCTCGCTCATCGTCCCGCCCGTCGCCCTTCCACGAGCCCTCGCCTCTGTCGGCACCGGGAGGATCCCGTCCCGCCCTGCCGGAGGCGCACCCTGCACGGCACCTTTCCGATCTCGCTGCCCGTCGTCCAGGAGGCCGGTCGCCGTCGTGTCGACGACGTCCTCCTCCGGATGCGGCCGGGCCTGCTCGGGGATGCCGTCGATGCCGTCCGCCATGCGACGGGCACCGCCGGGGCCGTTGTCGCCCAGGCTGCCGGCGCCGCTCGGGCTGAGAGGACGGTGTCCGTCCTCGGCCGCCAGCTCCCGTGTGCCGCGCTCTTCGTCCCGCACCGGCCCGTCCCCGTTCCTCACGCCGGCCCGGGTCCCGCGCCGCGCTGTTTGTAGAGGCTGATCGAAACGGTCTTGTCCTCGTCCACGGCCGACGAGACCTTGCCCGCGAGGGCCGAGAGGACGGTCCAGGCGAAGGTGTCCCGTGACGGTGCGTGACCGTCCGTGGTCGGGGCGGAGACGGTGACCTCCAGCGAGTCGTCGACGAGTCGGAAGACACAGCTGAGCACCGAGCCGGGCACGGCCTGCTGGAGCAGGATCGCGCAGGCCTCGTCCACCGCGATGCGCAGGTCCTCGATCTCGTCGAGGGTGAAGTCCAAACGGGCTGCGAGGCCGGCCGTGGCCGTCCGCAGCACCGACAGGTAGGCACCCGCGGCCGGCAGCCGGACTTCCACGAAGTCCTGGGTCGCGGGCTCGCCTGCGATCTGGGACACCCTCACCTCCAAGGTGGTACAAGCTTTACGGGGGCCGAGGGTCGCCCCCCGGAGTAACGCGACGTGTGGTTCAGCGGTGACGCTACCGCGCTCTCGGCTTTCCTGTCCCCGGGACCCCACCCCCTTGCCGTCACTCACAGTAAACCTGTGGACACGCTCCGTGTCTAGGGGGTTTGCGGCTCCAATTGGGAAGAACGCGCGCCGGGTTGACGTACCCAGACGTCAGACGGTCGAACCGTCCTGGAACCCGAGGGTCCAGGGTCACACAAGCACGTGGTCCACGAAGCACCAACGCCAGTTCTCGCCCGGTTCGTGGGTCCGCATGACCGGGTGGTCGGAGTCCTTGTGGTGCTTCGTCGCGTGTTGTCCCGGCGAGGAGTCGCAACAGCCGACGTGACCGCAGGACAGGCACAGGCGTAGTTGTACCGGGTGGGTACCGTCCCTCAAGCACTCCGGGCACGTCTCGCTGAGCGGCTCGGGCTCGGGGTGCGGCAGCGCGTCGGCGTGCGTGCACTGTTTCATGATTGCCAGGTTACGACGGCCGCGCGGGCGGCCGCGCGGAAAAAGAGGGCGGGCGCACGACGATGGACGAGGGCGGGCGAGGGCCATGGACGTGATGCCACTGCTGTTGCTGGTGGCGGGCAGTGCGGCGATCGCCGCGGCCGCCCGGCGCACCCCGATTCCCGCGCCGCTGCTGCTGGTCGCGGCCGGCCTGCTGATCTCGTACGTTCCCGGGGTCCCCGAGTACACGCTCGACCCGGACGTCGTCCTGCCCATCATCCTGCCGCCGCTGCTGCATTCCGCCGCCACCGACAGCTCCTATCTCGACCTCAGGGCGCAGATGCGGCCCGTGGCGCTGCTGTCGGTGGGATACGTGCTCTTCGCGACCTTGTTCGTCGGCTGGGCGGCGTACCAGATCGTGCCGGGCCTCTCGCTGACCGGGGCGCTCGTGCTGGGCGCGGTGGTGGCGCCGCCGGACGCGGTCGCGGCGACGGCGGTGGCACGCCGCGTGGGGCTGCCCTCCCGGATCACGACCATCCTCCAGGGCGAGTCCCTGGTGAACGACGCGACCGCGATCACCGCCTACCGCGTCGCGCTCGCGGCCGCGATCGGCGAGGGTGCCACCTGGGTCGGCGGTATCGGCGAGTTCCTGCTCGCGGCGGTCGGCGGGGTCGTGGTCGGCCTGGTGCTGATGGTGCCGATCCACTGGCTGCGTACGCACCTCAAGGAGCCCCTGCTCCAGAACACGCTCTCCCTGCTGATCCCGTTCGTCGCCTACGCGGCGGCCGAGCAGTTCCACGCCTCCGGGGTGCTCGCGGTGGTCGTGGTGGCCCTCTTCCTCGGACACCGCGCGTGGGAGGTGGACTTCGCGACGCGCCTCCAGGAGGACGCCGTCTGGAAAATGGTCGCCTTCGTCCTGGAGTCGTCGGTGTTCGCCCTCATCGGGCTGCAACTGCCCGTCGTGCTCCGGGGCCTCGGGGAGTACGAGGGCGGCCCCGCCGCCTGGTACGCCATCGCCGTCTTCCTCCTGGTCGTGGCGTCGAGGTTCGTGTGGGTCTATCCGGCCACCTTCCTGCCGCGCGTTCTCTCCGCGCGGATCCGCGCGCGTGAGGACAACCCCACCTGGAGGGGGCCCTTCGTCATCGCCTGGGCCGGGATGCGGGGCGTGGTCTCGCTGGCGATCGCCTTCTCCATCCCGGAGCACCTGCACGACGGCGAGCCGTTCGAGGGCCGCAACCTGATCCTCTTCCTGACCTTCACGACGGTCATCGGTACCCTCGTCGTCCAGGGCGTCACCCTGCCGCCGCTGATCCGCCTGCTCAAGCTCCCCGGCCGCGACCCGCAGGCCGAGACCCTCGCCGAGGCCAATGCCCAGGCCCAGGCCTCGCGGGCCGCCGAGCGCCGTCTGGACGAACTCCTCGCCGACGAGCACAACACCCTCCCGCCGCCGCTCGCCGACCGCCTGCGCATGGTCCTGGAACGCCGCCGCAACGCCGTATGGGAACGCCTCGGCCAGTCCAACCCGCTCACCGGCGAGACCGTCGACGACACCTACCGCCGGCTGTCCCGGGAAATGATCGGCGCCGAGCGCGCGGTGTTCGTGAAGCTGCGGGACCTGCGCCACATCGACGACGAGATGCTGCGGACACTGCTGCGCAGGCTGGACCTGGAGGAGGCGGCGGCGTACCGGGAGGCCGCGGAGTAGGGCCGACCGGACCGGCCGGGTGGACGTCAGGGAAAGGGGCGGCCTGTGATCACGGCCGCCAGCGTCGTCCCACGCGGGAAGGCACCCTCTTCGGTGAGAGTGACAAGTCCGTAGAGCAACTTGGCGACATAGAGACGTTCCACGGGGACACCGTGACGGTGCTCGAAGTCCTCGGCGAAGGTGTCGAGTTCGGGGGGTGTACGCGCGTAGCCGCCGAAGTGGAAGCGGTCCTCGAGCGTCCAGTCGCCGCGTCGGGCGCCGAAGGCGCGGTGCTGCAGGGACTCTATGTCGGCGGGCAGGAAGCCGCCCTTGAGGACCGGGAGGCCCAGGCAGCGCTGGTCCGGGGCCAGCCCGTCCGCCAGGCCGGCGAGGGTGCCGCCGGTGCCGCAGGCGATCGCGACGACATCGGCCCGCCCCGCCAGTTCCTCGCCCAGCGCGCGGCATCCTCGTACGGCGAGGGAGTTGCTGCCGCCCTCCGGGACGACGTACGCGTCCTCGGCGTCCGCCGCGCGCAGCACACGCGCGAGGATGTCCGGTTCGGCCTTGCAGCGGTACGTCGTCCGGTCGACGAAGTGCAGTCGCATGCCGTCGGCCGCGCACCGGGCCAGAGAGGGGTTCAGGGGGCGGTCGGCGAGTTCCTCACCGCGGACCACACCGACCGTGGGCAGGGCCAGGAGGCGGCCCGCGGCGGCCGTGGCGCGCAGGTGGTTGGAGTACGCGCCACCGAAGGTGAGGAGCGTACGGCCGGCCGCCGCGGTGAGGTTCGGCGCGAGCTTGCGCCACTTGTTGCCGATCAGCTCGGGGTGGATCAGGTCGTCGCGCTTGAGGAGAAGGCGCACGCCACGCCGGGTGAAGCGGGGGTCCGACAGCTCCTGCAGGGGCGAGGGGAGGCGGGGGCGCAGGGTGTCGAGGCCGGTCACGCCCCCATTGTGGCCTGCGGGGTCACTTCAGGCGCTCCCGGATCCGGCCTCGCAGCCAGGCCATCGTGAAGCCCCGCGGGTCCACCTTGCCCGGCTGCCATTCCAGGTGGCCGATGACCGACCGTTCCGTCCAGCCGTGGTGGCGGCACACCGCCGCGGAGACCCGCTCGATCGCCGTCAGCTGGGCGGCCGGCCAGGGATCCTCGCCGTCGCCGAGGTTCTCGCACTCGAAGCCGTAGAAGTGGCGGTTGCCGTCGGTGTTGGCCTCGTTGTCGACGGGGAGTGCCGTCTCCGCGATCACTGCGCGCAGGACGTCGTCGTCGCCGAGACCGGCATGGTTGGCGCGGCCGTAGCCGACGAGATGAACGGTGCCGTCCTTGGTGATGACGCCGTGGCACAGGGGTCCGGGCAGGTCGGTGTAGCCCTTGCGGCACAGTTCCACCGTCGCCGCGCTGCCCTTGGTCACCGTGTGGTGGATCATCACGCCGTGCACCGGTCCCCAGGCGCCGACGGCGTTGCGGTTGTGGTGCTCCCAGTCGCCGACCTCGACGACGGTGGCGCCCTCCGCCCGCAGGACGGCCAGGAATCTGCCCGCGGACATGGGTGAGGCCATGGCTCCCTCCTTCGCAGTGCGTGCCGGCCGCCGAGTGCGGCCGGTCCTCTTGGTGCTTGTACCGAAAGCGGCGGACTCCGACTCCTGGGCCGCACAGCGTGCGAGCTGATTCGGACAGTCAAATTCCGCTCATGAAAGCCGAATTGACTGGACGTCAGGGGATAGGAACCGCGCATATGCCCAACCCGGCGGTGATCCATTCCCGCTCTTTCGGGTAATAGCATCGGCACGCTCCGTGAGGAAGGCTTGCTCCTGCACATCGATGCCCGGGCGTACACCGCGTCCGGGCATGTACCGGGAGGGCAATTCCTTATGTCGGTAGGCGAAGAGGTCCGCACCGAGCAGGGCCGGCCGCAGCAGAGTCTCGGCACCGCGGCCGCGCGGAACCTGGCCACCACCACCAAGTCCGCACCCCAGATGCAGGAGATCAGCTCCCGCTGGCTGCTGCGCATGCTGCCCTGGGTGAACGTCCAGGGCGGTACGTACCGGGTGAACCGGCGCCTGAGCTACGCCGTGGGCGACGGCCGGGTGACCTTCGTGAAGACCGGGGACCGCGTCGAGGTGATCCCCGACGAACTGCGCGAGCTGCCGGCGCTCAGGTCGTACGAGGAAGACGAGGTGCTCTCCGAGCTCGCCCAGCGCTGTGAACAGCGGGAGTTCACCCAGGGCTCGGTAATCGCCTCGTTCGGCGCCCAGGCCGACGAGGTGTATCTGCTGGCGCACGGCAGGGTGGAGAAGGTCGGCACCGGCCCCTACGGCGACGACGCGGTGATCGAGGTCCTCGCCGACGGCGCCTACTTCGGCGACCAGGCGCTCCTCGACCCGGACGCCATCTGGGAGTACACCGCCCGCGCGGCCACCGTCTGCACGGTTCTCGTGCTGCGCCGGCAGGACGTCGACCAGGTGGCGGAGCGCGCCGAAGCCCTGCGCGAGCACCTGCGGGAACAGCGCGCGATCCCCTCGCAGCGCACCAACAAGTACGGCGAGAAGGCGATCGACCTCGCGGCGGGCCACGCGGGCGAGCCCGACATCCCGCACACCTTCGTCGACTACGACGCCCGGCCCCGCGAGTACGAACTGAGCATCGCCCAGACCGTCCTGCGCATCCACACGCGTGTGGCCGACCTCTACAACCAGCCGATGAACCAGACGGAACAGCAGATCCGGCTGACCGTCGAGGCACTCAAGGAACGTCAGGAGCACGAGCTCGTCAACAACCGCGAGTTCGGACTGCTGAACAACTGCGAGTACGACCAGCGGCTCCAGCCGCACGACGGCGTGCCCAGCCCCGACGACCTCGACGAACTGCTCAGCCGCCGCCGGGGCACCAAGCTGCTGCTCGCCCACCCGCGCGCGATCTCCGCGATCGGCCGTGAACTCAACAAGCGCGGACTGGTCCCCGAGACCATCGACGTGGGCGGCAACCGCATCCCCACCTGGCGCGGGGTGCCGATCTACCCGTGCAACAAGATCCCGGTCACCCCGGAGCGGACCACGTCGATCATCGCCATGCGTACCGGGGAGGCCGACCAGGGCGTCATCGGCCTCCAGCAGGCCGGGATCCCGGACGAGATCGAGCCGAGCCTGTCCGTGCGGTTCATGGGCATCAACGAACAGTCGATCATCAAGTACCTGGTGACGGCCTACTACTCGGCGGCCGTCCTGGTGCCGGACGCGCTCGGGGTCCTGGAGAACGTCGAGATCGGCCGTTGGAGGTGAGGTTCCCGCGCCGGGGAGCCGTGTCCCCGCCCACCGCGGCGGGTCCACCCCGGTCGGACACCGGGGTGGAGGCACCTCGCAGGAGCGCGCCCGTCCACAGCGGAGGCACTACCGTCCGCGGACTGACCGAGGGGGGTTCCATGGCCGAGTTCACGACGGGTACGCAGGCGGTGGCGGCAGCAAGGACGGAGGGGCGGGCGCCGGGCACCGGGGGGACGGAGGCGCGGGCCGCCGGGAGGACGGGGGCGCGAGCCGTTGGGGGAGCGGAGGCGCGGGTGATGGCCGCCGGGGGGACGGGGGCGTCGGCTGTCGGGGGGATGGCGGCGCGAGCCGTTGGGGGAGCGGAGGCGCGGGCGATGGCCGCCAGGGGGACGGGGGTGCCGGCCACGGGGCGGGCCGGGGTGGGAGCACCGGCCGGAGAGACGCGCCCGCTCCACGCCCCCGGCGCCCCACCCGAACCGCACCCCCTCGATGGGCACGAGGCCGGGGTGATTCTGGAGCGGGCCCGGGCGTCGGTCGACCCCGCGTTGCGGTCCGCGCTGGAGTCGTTGCCCGGTTCCCTGCGCAGGGTGGCGCTCTACCACTTCGGCTGGGAGCACGCTGACGGCACCCCCGCGGCGGGCAACGCGGGCAAGGCGATACGGCCCGCACTCGTCCTCACCGCGGCCGCCGCTCTCGGTGGGGACCAGGCACGGGCGGCGGCCGTCCGGGCGGCCGTGGCGGTGGAGCTGATCCACAACTTCACGCTGCTGCACGACGACGTGATGGACCGCGACACCACCCGCCGGCACCGCGCCACCGCGTGGACCGTGTTCGGCGACGCCGACGCGATTTTGGCCGGGGACGCCCTTCAGGCGCTGGCGCTCAAGCTGCTGGCCGAGGACCCGCACCCCGTGGCGGGAGCGGCCGCGGCCCGGCTCGCGGGCTGTGTCGTCGAGTTGTGCGAGGGCCAGCACGAGGACACCGCCATGCAGGCGCTCGGTCCCGGCGAGGTCACCCTCGGCCAGGTGCTCGTGATGGCCGAGGCCAAGACGGGCGCGCTGCTCGGGTGTGCCTGTGCGCTCGGCGCGCTGTACGCGGGCGCGTCCGCCGAGGACGTCGGGGCGATGGACGCGTTCGGCCGGGAGGCGGGGCTCGCCTTCCAGCTCATCGACGACGTGATCGGCATATGGGGCGACCCGGGCCGCACCGGCAAACCGGCCGGCGCGGACCTCGCCGCGCGCAAGAAGTCCCTCCCGGTGGTCGCCGCGCTCACCTCGGGCACGGCCGCGGCCGCCGAACTGGCCGAGCTGTACGCGGCGCCGTACGCCGGAGAGGACCTGGCGCGTACGGCCCTCGCCGTCGAGAAGGCCGGCGGTCGCGACTGGGCGCAGGCGCAGGCGGCCGACCGGATGGCCCGGGCGATGGGGCAGCTGGCCCGTGCGGTGCCCGACCCGGAGGCGGCGGGCGGGCTGCTCTGCCTCGCGGAGTTCGTGACCCGGCGCAGCGCCTGAGGGCCCCGGGGTGCCCGGCATCGCGCGGTCCTGGCCCCGCGCGGCCCCGGGGGCTCCGGCCGGCGGGTCCCGCACATCCCCACGGTGTGCGGGGCCCGTTCCGCGTGCTCACCGGATAGTCTCAACACCCTTGTGACCAACGGTGGTTGAGCTGAAGGGGTGGGCCATGGGCGTGGCGATACGGACGGCCGGAAAAAGCGATCGCGAACTGGTGACGCGGCTGCTGGACTCGGCTTTCCAGGACGATCCGGTCAGCGGGTGGATCTTTCCGGAGGAGGAGTACCGCCGTACGATGCATCCCCGCTTGATGGCCGCGTTCGTGGACATCGTGATGACCGAGGGGCGGGTGGATGTCACGGAGGACGGGAGCGCATGCGCGTTGTGGCTGCCCGTCCCGGCGGACGGGGGCGACGCGCATGACGGCGAGGACGAGTTCGCCGCGCTGCGGGAGGCTCTCGACCCGGACAACGAGCGCATCGAGCTGATCGGGCGGCTCACGGCCGAGGTGCATCCGGCCGGGCGGGCCCATGAGTACCTGTGGATGATCGGCGTGGCCCCCGGGCGGCAGGGGGAGGGGCTCGGGGCGGCTCTCATCGGTTCGGTTCTGGAGCGGTGTGACCGGGAGGGGGTGCCGGCCTACCTGGAGGCGAGCAGTGCGCGGAGCCGGAAGCTGTACGAGCGGCTCGGGTTCGAACTGGTGGAGCGGCCGCTCCAGCTGCCTGACGGGCCTCTGATGTGGCCGATGTGGCGGGAACCGCGCGCTTCGCGGTAGTGCGGAGGGGGCGTCTCGCGGCTGCGGCCGAGTGAGGGCTGGTCGAGAGGTTCCCGCACTTGGTCGCGCAGTTCCAGCGCCCTGGTCTTACGGTTCCCGCGCGCCTTGACCAGGCCAACGGGCGTGGGTGTGGTCGCGCAGTACCCCGCACCCCGGGCAGCGTCGGTTGCCGGCGCCCGGGCGTCTCGGCTCCCCGCGCGCCGGGTGTCTCGGCTTCCCGCGCCTGGGCACCTCGGTTCCTCGCGCCTTGGGTCTGCCAGTTCTCCGCGCCCCGGGCGTTTAGGCTTCCCGTGCCCTGGTGTCCCGATTCGCCGCGCCGGAGTCTCCCAGTTCCCCGCGCCCGGGCGTCTTGGCTTCCCGCGCCTGCGCGTCTCGGCTCCTCGCGCCTTGGTCTCCCGATTCCCCCCGCCCCCGGACTAGGTCTCCGGGACGACCGTCTTCACGATTCGTTCCACCAGGCCCTGAGGGACTCCCACTCCCGGCAGTACTCCCTCCAGGGCCTCGGGCAGTGTCAGGTGCTCCAGCAGCAGCCCCAGCATCGCCAGGTAGAGCACGGTGACCGTCTCGTCGCCGCCGGGCAGGCCCGCCTCGCGGTGGAACCGGATGCCCTTCTCCAGGTCCGCTCGGACCGACCTGGTGAAGGAGGCGCGGAGTTCGGGGCGGCGGGTGGCCTCCAGGCGCATCTCCAGAAGGGCCAAATAGCCCGTGCGGTCGCGGGTCGCGCGGGCCATCAGGTCGTGCATGAACCCCACGACCAGGGACCGGTCCTTCGGCCGGGTCAGCAGTTCGGCGAACTTGTCCGGGTCGGGGGCCAGCCGGATGTGGAGCCGGGTGTCGATCTGCCTCAGCAGGGCGTCGCGGTCCGCGAAGTAGTTCGAGGCCGTCCCCACCGGGACCCCCGCCTCGGCGTCGACCGCGCGGAACGTCAGCCCGCGGGCCCCCTCGCGTGCGAGCACCTCAACCCCCGCGTCCACGAGCGCGGAACGGCGCTCCGGATTGCCGGCCATACGGAATCTCCCTTCCCGGTTGCGTCCGTGGCCATAAACGCCCTTGCAACCACTACAAGTGAAGCACTACAACTGACGTGGTTCACATCGAGAGCGCACCCTACGAAAAGAGATCCGCTTGCGAAAGCTCACATACTTCGTCGCCTGCACGATCGACGGCTTCATCGGGGACGAGAGCGGCGACGCGTCGTTCATGTACCGGTTCGTCGACGAGGAGTTCCTCTCGTACCTCAAGACCGTGTACCCGGACACCATCGCGGCGCATGTCCGCCGGGCCCTCGGCATCCACGACCTGGGGCACAGGAGGTTCGACACGGTCATCCAGGGCCGCGGCAGCTACGAGGTGGCCCTCAAGGAGGACATCACCAGCCCGTACGACCACCTGCGCGAATACGTCGCCTCGCGCACCCTCACCGAGTCGCCCGACCCGCACGTCGAGATCATCGCCGACGACCTGGTCGGCAAGGTGCGCGAACTGAAGGCGGAGGACGGCGAGTTCGGTATCTACCTGTGCGGCGGCTCCCGGCTCGCGGGCGAGCTCCACGAGGAGATCGACGAACTCGTCATCAAGACGTACCCCGTCGTCCTCGGCACCGGCATGCCGATGTTCGGTTCTGGTTTCGCTCTCACCGAGTTCACGCTCGACGACGTGCGCGTCTTCGACAACGGCGTCGTGGTGCGGACGTACGGCAGGAAGAGCTGAAGGACGCAGCGGCCGATCGGAGCCGGAGCCGAGGGAGGCCGAGACCGACAGCGGCAGGCACCGGCGGCCCCCTCGTCCTACCCTGAGGACATGGGCAGCGACGAACGCGTCTGTCCCGTTTGCGGACAGCCGGTCGAGACAGTCGTACGGCGTCACAAGACGCTGGGTGCGTGGGTCCCCGTGTGGACGGGCGGCCCGTGCCGCAACCCCGAGTGCGAGGCGAACGCCGACCGGGCCGCCGAGTCCGGCGAGGCCACGGCGGCGCACCCGCGGGAAAAAAGTCCCTGAACCCCTGTCGAGAATCCGTCCCCGGCTCCGACGTCCCCCGTGAGAGCCGCCCTCACGGGGCGGCCGAAGCCGAAGGAGCGGAATCATGAAGTACCTGGTCATGGTGCAGGGAACACAGGCCGACTACGAGGCCATGCGCGGCAAGGGCTCCGAGCACTCCCCGGCGTGGAGCGAGCGGGAGATCCAGACGATGTACGCCTTCATGAGCGCCATCAACGACGACCTGTCCGAGACCGGCGAGATGCTCGACGGCCAGGGCCTCGCCGAGCCCGCGAAGATCCGCCACGTCAGCCGGGGCGCGGACGGCAAGGCCGTGATCACCGACGGGCCCTACAGCGAGACCAAGGAGTTGCTGTGCGGCTACTGGGTCCTGGAGTGCGAGAGCCTGGAGCGCGTCACGGAGATCGCCGAACGCATCGCCCAGTGTCCCCAGCCCGCCGGCGCCCCCGAGTACCCGGTGGTCATCCGGCCCATCCTGGACGGCGCAGGGGACATCTGAGATCCGTGCGGCCGACGAGCGAGACCGAGGACCTGCTGCGCCTGCACGCGCCGCAGGTCCTCGGCGCGCTGGTCAGGCGGTACGGCCATTTCGACGCTGCCGAGGACGCCGTACAGGAGGCACTGCTCGCCGCGGCCGGGCAGTGGCCGTCGGCGGGGGTGCCCGGCAATCCGCGGGGGTGGCTCATCAAGGTGGCCTCGCGGCGGCTGACCGACGCCCTGCGCGCGGAGGAGGCGCGGCGGGCCCGGGAGGAGCGGGTGGCGGCGCTGAGCGTGCGCGAGACGGCCGTCGCCGACCGGGCGCCGCGCGCGGACGACACCCTGTCCCTGCTGTTCCTGTGCTGCCATCCCCAGCTCACCGCGTCCGCGCAGATCGCGCTCACCCTGCGCGCGGTCGGCGGTCTGACCACGGCGGAGATCGCCCGCGCGTATCTCGTCCCCGAGGCGACCATGGCGCAGAGGATCAGCCGGGCCAAGCAGAAGGTGCGGGGCGTCGGCTTCGGGCGGCCCGACCACTGGGAGGAACGGCTGCCCGCCGTCCTGCACACCCTCTACCTGATCTTCAACGAGGGCCATACGGCGACCTCCGGACCGGCCCTCCAGCGGCGTGACCTCGCCGGCGAGGCGATCCGCCTGACCCGCACGGTCCACCGGCTCCTCCCCGACGACTGCGAGATCGCCGGCCTGCTCGCCCTGATGCTCCTCACCGACGCCCGCCGCGAGGCCCGCACCGGCCCGGACGGCGACCTGGTCCCCCTCGACGAACAGGACCGCACCCGCTGGGACAAGGCCGCGATCGAGGAGGGCGTCGCGCTGGTCACCCATGCGCTGACCCGCCGCCGTGCCGGGCCCTACCAGATCCGCGCGGCCATCGCCGCCGTACACGACGAGGCGCCCTCGCCGGAGGCGACCGACTGGCGGGAGATCCTGGGGCTCTACGACGTGCTCGTACGGCTCGTGCCGGGGCCCGTGGAGCGGCTGAACCGGGCGGTCGCGGTCGCCATGGTGCGCGGCCCGGAGGCGGGGCTCGCGCAACTCGAAGGTCTCGACGACGAGTTGGGGCACCGGCTGGACGCCGTGCGCGCGCATCTGCTGGAGCGGGCCGGTTCCCGCGAGGCGGCGCGTGCCGCGTACGAGTCGGCGGCGGCGAAGACCCTGAGCCTGCCCGAGCAGCGCTATTTGCAGGGGCGGGCGGCACGGCTGAGGCCTTAACGTGACGGCATGTCCACAACGAACCCGATCGTGCACCTGACCGAACGCTCCCTCTGGGAGGAGGCCCGGGCCCGGGGCACGTACGAGATCTCCACACGCGGCCGCACCCTCCAGGAGGAGGGGTTCATCCACTGCTCGACGCGCGAGCAGTTGCCGGACACGGCCGCGCGGTTCTTCGCCGGTGTGCCGGACCTCGTGCTCCTCGTCATCGACCCCGCCCGCCTCGACGTACCCCTGAAGTACGAGGCCCCCGAGCCCGGTGCCGAGGAGTTCCCGCACGTCTACGGGCCGATCCCGGTGGACGCGGTCGTCGACGTGGAGCCGTGGGGGTGAGCGGTCGCCGTCGCCCATGGCGCTGGGCCCTGGTGGTGTGGGCGGTTCTCGTGGTCGTCGCGGGCGGGCTCACCCTCTGGCTGCGGGACTCGACGGAGCCGACGGGGCCGTACGTCTGGGAGGAGGCGAGTCCGACGCCCTCGCTCCCGGAAGGGTGGCAGACGGCGTGCTCCCGCTCCACGCCCGACGGTGAGGGCCGGACCCTCTGCTTTCTCAGGACCCGCTAGGCAGCCCGCCGGTCTCCGGGTCCCGGCCCGTCAGGCAGTAGGTGCCGCCTGCCGGGTCCCTCAGCACCGTCCAGCGCCGGCCCTCGGCGACCAACTCGGCGCCCAGGCGCTCGTGTTCCGCCCGCGTCACTCCGATGTCCGCGCAGGCCAGGTCCAGATGGGCGGAGGCGGGGCGTTCCTCGTCGAGGCGCTGGAGGAGGATGCGGACCGGGAGGCCGGCCGGCGGCTTCAGCACATGGAATTCGGGGAGCGAGCCGGACAGCGACTCCCAGTCGGGCAACAGGGCGGCCCAGAAGGCGACTTCGGCGTCGTGGAGGGAGGGCGGGATGTCCAGGCAGACCTGGTCGAGACGGCTGCCGCGGACCACCGGCGGGCGGGTCGACTGCCCGCGCCAGGGCTCGGCGCAGAACAGCTGGCCGGCGGGGGAGCGGAGCACGACCAACGTGCCCTGATCGGCGACCACATGCGCGCCGAGCGCCTGTGCGGCCTTCGCGAACTTGCGTACGTCGTCGACGCAGAAGTCGAGATGGGCACCGCCCGGCCCGGAGGCGACGGCCTGGGCCTTGACGCAGGCGTCGGCTCCGCCGGGCGGCAGGAGGGTCACGAACTCCCGCCGCTCACCCCGAGGTTCGGACAACCGTGTGCCGGTGGCGACGGTCCAGAAGTCGCAGGCCTGAGCGAAGCGCGCCACGGGCCGGTCGACGAAGGCGTACGTCCAGCGGGTAGTCATGCGGTGATCGTAGGCGCCGCTACTTCGCCAGGCACGTCTACTTCGGCGCCTCCATGAACCGCAGCATGTTCCCCGCCGGATCCCTGAACGCACAGTCCCGCACCCCGTACGGCATGTCCGTCGGCTCCTGGATCACCTCCGCCCCCGACTCCCGCACCCGGGCGAACAACGCGTCGCAGTCGGTGGTGGTGAAGTTGACCCCCCGCAGCAGCCCCTTGGCCAGCAAGCGTGCCATCGCCTCCTTGTCCGCGGGCGACGCGTCCGGGTCCGCGGCGGGCGGCTCCAGGACGATGTCCACGTCCGGCTGGAGCGGCGAGCCGACCGTCACCCAGCGCATGCCCTCGTACCCGACGTCGCCCCGCACCTCCATGCCGAGGACGTCCCGGTAGAACGCGATCGCCTTGTCGTGGTCGTCGACGGCGATGAAGCAGTTCTTGAGTCTGATGTCCATGGCTTCACGTTAGGCCCGCTTGGGCCGGGTGTGCCTGCGGACCACGCACGGCGGGATCCCGGCGATCTCCTCGTGAGGGCGGGCGCGATAGGCGCTGGGCGTCTCGCCCACCAGCTCGGTGAACCGGGAGCTGAAGGAGCCGAGGGAGGTACACCCCACGGCGATGCAGACCTCGGTGACGGACAGGTCGCCCCGCCGCAGCAGCGCCTTCGCGCGCTCGATGCGCCGGGTCATGAGATAGCCGTACGGCGTCTCACCGAACTCGGCGCGGAAGCTGCGCTGGAAGTGGCCCGGTGACATCAGCGCGGTGCGGGCGAGCGCGGTCACGTCGAGCGGCTCGGTGTACTCGCGGTCCATCCGGTCCCGCGCCTGGCGCAGCCGCACCAGATCCTTGACGCTCACCATCACACCAGCATCGCACGACGCGCACCGGCTCCTGCCGTACGGAAGCGCTTGGGTCAGGAGCCGCTTGGGTCAGGAGCCGGTCCCGAGGGCGGCGACCGCCCGTGCCGCCGCCCTGCCCCGGGCGAAACCGGCATGGTCCGCGGGCGCCCTGCTCGGCGGGGACAGCACGCCGTCGCCGAACGCGGTCAGGGCGGCCTCGTCCGGGCTGATGACCTCGACGAGGCCGCCGCGCTCCACGAGGGCGGCGGGCTCGGCCTCCAGCACGGGGTCGGGCATGGGCGCGATCTCCACGCCGTACGCCGAGCCCGGCTGGCTGAGCCCGTTGCTCTTCGCCGCGGGATCGGGCCTGTCCGGGCTGCTCAACGCGGTACTGCTCGGCCGGCTCGGCCACCGGCTCCGGGCACCGCAGGCCCGCCCGGGCGCCTGAGCCCGGTGCCGGGGC
Source organism: Streptomyces sp. NPDC058307 (assembly GCF_042880295.1). Classification (NCBI taxonomy): domain Bacteria; kingdom Bacillati; phylum Actinomycetota; class Actinomycetes; order Kitasatosporales; family Streptomycetaceae; genus Streptomyces; species Streptomyces sp. NPDC058307. The sequence continues at coordinate 11,915 of NZ_JBHVYZ010000006.1, read as the reverse complement.
AGACCGAAGGGACCCGGTCGTGATGACCGGGCCCCTTCAGAGAGCGGTCGGTGAGGGCTTCCACCTGCTCTGACGTGGCCTCCAGAGCGATGACTACTTTCCAGAGCTGAGGCGCGTTGGCTATCGGTGGGTCCTTCCGTTGGTGGGGGCTGCCGTCGTTCCCACGGCAGCCCCCTCTCTTGCGAGGAGGGCGGTAGGTCAGCGTTTGTGCTGATGCCTCGGGCCCGGGTCGGCCTTCGCCTTCCCGAACCTGCGTCACAGGTCCCGCGCGAAGCTCAGACTCCCGAAGCCGAAGAGCCAGGCGAGTCGGTCTTCGGCCGCTGCCAGTGAGACACACATTCCGCGAGGGCCATACAGGCCACCGCTTCCGCCGCGGCCATCGGGAGATTGGGGTTCAACTTCATCCGGTCCTCCTGGGTTGCTCACGCACGCGAGGAGAACAGGTCCAAGCCTCCACGCGCGGTCGGTGATTTCGAACCGCTCCGTTCCAGCGGGACAACGCGCAGACGCTCACCAGGCCGAACGGCCACGACGGCCACGCGTGATGTCAAGTTCTTCTGGAATACGGTCGGATCGGGCTCCGTCCCAGGTCCGGACTTCTCGATCTGAAGGGAACCGACAGCGTCGCTGGCCAGCAGTTCGTACAGGCGGACGAGTTCGCCCCCGTCATCATCGTCGCAGTGGCCGGTGAAGACTCTGGATTCGGATTCCGAGAGCACCACCACAGAGGCGCCGGACAGGATGTCCTCTGCTGCGGAAGAGCTCTCCAGGTCGAAGCCGACGATCTCCCCGGAGAGGTGTTCCACGTCCGTCCAACGGTGGTCTTCTCCCTTGAGGGAGTAGTACACCTCACTGGCGACGAAGCCGTCGTCCCGACGGTGGAGCAGGAGGACGAACCCGAGGTCACCGTCGATCCAAAAGTCGGCAGCGACGGGGCCGTCGGCGAGGTCCAACGGGTGTGTGTCCGGAATCGCATCGCCCGGGGTGTGCAGTCCCTGGTCGAGGGCTGCAACCGCGATATCGGCCATGGGTTTCTTCATGTGTTCAGCCTTGGTGGAGGGTGTGCCGAAGTGACGGTGCGGCGCACCCGGAGCAGGGTGCGCCGCGTTTCCATCCGGTCGGAGGTACTGTGTCAGGTCATCTCGCCCGGCACGATGACACCATGTCGGCCACATAGCCGTTCCAGCCGAAGACGGCCACGGCGCCGTATGTCCAGACGACGGTGCCCGGTTTGACCTGGACGTTGTAGTGCACGGCCCATTGGAGCTTGATCGGGTTCTTCCACGAGCCCTTGGCCTGTAGTTTGACAAGCTTTCCGCGCTTGCCGGGCCTGACTCCCCAGGTCTCGCCGTAGGTTGCGTTCTTGGCCAGGTAGCGGTTCGCCCATCCCATCACCTGGATGTTGATGTAGTAGCCGATGTATCGGTATCCGTTCTTCGCGATGCCGCCGCCACGCCGGCTGACGACGATCCGCATGCCGTAGCCATATCTCGTCTTGCGGCTGCCGCAGTTCGGGGCCGCTCCAGTGGTGTCGGAGGCGTTGCACGGATCCTGGTTGGAGTAGTCGTAGGCGTTGGCTGAGCCGCCCGCGACGGGGTCCGTCTGGAGGAAGCGACCCAGTGCCGGGTCGTAGAGGCGAACACCCATGAGGACGAGACCGGTCGGGGTGTCGGCGGGCCGCTGCTTGCCGCCGAGCCAGCCGTAGCGCGTGGCGGTCTGGCTTGTGCGCGGGTTTCCGTATTCGTCCGAGTCGAAGGCGAGAGGAGCCTCACCGGCATCCAGCGGGAGTTGCAGGGCGACGTCGCCATGGAGGTTGGTCAGTTGGAGGACGACATCGCCGGTCTTGCCGGTGGTGGCCGTGATGTCTCCGGTCGCGGCGTTGACGTAGCGGGTCAGGGCACCGGTGGCGGTGTCTTCGATGGTCCAGCGCGGGCTGTCCGCGTCACTGTCGAAGTGGTTGAGCTTGGACGCGGTGCGGGTCCAGCTGCCGGAACTGTTGGACTCGGTCGTCCAGGACCGGAAGCGCTGTGCGGCGTCGAGCTGCCAGGTCTGGCGCTGGTTGCTCGCCGTCTGCTGGTAGGCGAGGTCGTTGGCGTAGTAGCTGATGGTTCCATGGTCCGGGCTGCTGGTGGTGCGGCCGAAGGCGTCGTAGGCGTAACCGCTGTCCACGAGGCGGTCGGCGCTGTCGTAGGTGTGCACCTCGGTGCTGCCGCCGCTGGTAGGGCAGTCGATGCCTGGTGTGGCGGAGGCGGTGGTCAGGCCGGTGCGGACGCTGCGGGCACCGAAGGCGTAGGTACGGCGCGTGCAGACCGTGTCCGTGGTGTCCTCGACCGTGGTCAGACGGCCGATCGCATCATGCCGGTAGGTTTGATCGGACCAGCCGGAGTGTGTGGTGGCCTGGCCGTGGACCGACTCGGTCACGGCGTCGGACAGGATCAGCACCCCGTCGCTGTCACGTGTGTAGGTGCGCGACACGGCGGAGCCGGTGGTGTCCTCTTTCTGTGTGAGGGTGTAGCCGCCTGGCAGTTTCTCGCTGCTCACGGTGGCATTGGCGTTGTAGGTCGTGCGGAAGGTGCCCGCGATGGAGTCGGTGGCGGAGGTGGCCAGGCCACGTGGTTCGAGACTGTGGTCGTAGGTGAAGGTGATGGTGGACGGGACGCTGTCGGTGATCTTCACGGGCCGGTCGAGCTTGTCGTACGCGGTCGTGGTGGTGCCGCCGTCGGCATCGGTGTAGGAGATCTCGCGGCCGAGGGTGTCGTAGGCCTTCGTGATCGTCCCGGCCGTCGGTGAGCTGCGGGTGACAGCCCGGCCGGTGGCGCCGTCGTAGCCGACGGTGGTGGTCGGTACGGTCTGGCCGGTGCCGCCGGTCACCGTGACGGTGGTCGGGCGGCCCGCCGAGTCGTACGTCGTGGTGGTTGTGCGGGTGACCCCGTTCGCGGTGTCGGCGGTCTTGGTCGTGTTGCCCCAGGAGTCGTACTCGTAGGTGGTGGTGGGTGGTGGTGGGAAGTTGCGCCGGGTTGCTGCCGCCGCCGGTGATGGCACCGGCCGGGCCGATGGAGCAGACCAGGTCGGCCCACTCGGGTCGGCCCTGGCAGGTGCCGGTGCCGTCCGCCGACCAGTAGGTGGTCACGTGGGTCGCGGCGTCGGTGCCCGTGGCGCCGGGGTCGAGCTGCTTGGCCACCCTTCCTTGTGCGTCGTACTCGGTGGTGTTGGTCACCGCCAGGCCACCGGGGTCCTGGATCGTCTTCGTCGGCAGGCCCTTCGCCCAGTCGTAGACGGTCTGGGTGACGCGGGTTTCGCCGTGGACGGACGGGTGTTCGCGGACCTGTACACCGACGGTGGTCTTGGTGAGCTGATCCTTGGCACTGGCGGAGCCGTCGGTGGGACGGCCGGTGTCGTACTCGTTGACCGTCCATGCGCGGGCGGGCACTGAAGTGCCGGCGGCTGCCAGCGACGCCGTACCGGACATCAGGTCTTTAGTGAGATCCACGCGGTTCAGCGGCCCGAACTCCTCCAGTTTGCGCGCACCGCCGTCGCTGTAGACGGAGGTGGTCGACAGCAGGAGCGCGCGTTCGGCGGTCGTCAGCGCGCCGATGCCGAGATCTGCCTGGGCGGCCTTGTCGCTGTCGGCGGCCCCCACGGCGAGAGCCCGGTTGGCGGCGGACAGATGCGCCGGTCGGGGTACGAGGGGCGGTGAGATCACCGGACTTCAGGCGGCGCAGCCCGAACTCGGCCTCGATCTTGCGGCACTCCAGCTGTGCCCGCCAGCCGTCCCGGTTCGTACGAGGACGGCGGCCGTCGGCTCGGACGGTGGTGGCCATGATATGGATGTGGTCGTCGGCGTGCCGGACCGCAAGGCCGGCGCCATCCGCGTCGAGCGCCAGCGCCTCCAGTCCGGGACGATCGGGCCGCCGAAGACCGCCAAGTCCCGGCGAACCGTCCCAGTCGGCGAAGTCGTCACCGATGCGCTCGTCACGCACCTCGCCACACGCCCGTCAAGGAGTGCCTGTTCACGATGGAGGAGGGCGAGCCCCTCAACTACCGTCGCTGGAAGACGGAGTGGAACTGCGCCCGCAGGGCGCTCCAGGCGGCGGAGGACGAGGCGGCCGAGCGCGAGGGCCGTAAGCCCGTCGTACTGCCGCACATGGTGACCCACGCCTGCGCCACTTACGCCTCCGCCCTCATCCCCGGCGGAGCGAGCGTCAAGCAGGTCCAGCTCGTCCTCGGCCATGCGTCCGCCGTCATCACGCTGCGGATCTACGCGCACCTCTGGCCGGGCGAAGAAGACCGCACCCGGACCGTCATGGACGCCGTTCTCGGCGGCCTGCGGACCGGGTGCGGACAGGTAGGCGATGCGACCCGCGAAACCGCAGGTCAAACGGCCTAGCCATAGATCAAGCCTTCTTGGTCTCCCAGAAGATCTTGTCGATCTGGGCGATGTAGTCCAGAGCCTTCTGGCCGGTGGCCGGGTCGGTCGACGCCTTGGCGGCCGAGAGGGCCTTGAGGGTGTCGTTGACCAGCTGGTGCAGCTCCGGGTACTTCTCGAAGTGCGGGGGCTTGAAGTAGTCGCTCCAGAGCACGGAAACGTGGTGCTTCGCGAGCTCGGCGCGCTGCTCCTTGATGACCGTGGCACGTGTCTGGAAGTGCGGGTCGTCGTTGGCGGCCATCTTCTCCTGCACGGCCTTCACCGACTCCGCCTCGATGCGGGCCTGGGCCGGGTCGTACACACCGCAGGGCAGGTCGCAGTGTGCGCTGACCTTGACCTTGGGGGCAAACAGGCGGGAAAGCATGGAGCATTCCTTCCTCGTGATCGTCTTCTCAGGTGCGACATTACTCCCTGGGAGAGGCGAATTCGCGGGTGCCCCCATGGGCTTAGGACAAAAGTCCGGGGTCAGACTGAGACTGGTGGATGAACGTACCGGGGAGGTGCCGGGGATGCCGGAGCTGTCGCAGGAGACCGAACGGGAGAGGTCGTTGCTGCCCTACGTGGGGGTGGCCGAGGTGACCGGGCCGTCGATGGTGCCCACGCTCCAGCACGGTGACCAGCTGGTCGTGCACTGGGGAGCCAGGATCGTCCCCGGCGACATCGTGGTCCTGCGGCATCCGTTCCAGCAGGACCTGCTCGTCGTCAAGCGGGCCGTGGAGCGGCGCGAGGGCGGCTGGTGGGTGCTCGGGGACAACGCGTTCGCGGGCGGCGACAGCACGGACTACGGCGTCGTACCGGAAGAACTCGTCCTGGGGAAGGCCCGGCTCCGGTACCGGCCGCTCAAGTCCGCTCAGCGCTCGCCGCTGGCCGCCGTCCGCTGGGCGCTGTCCGCCGTACGGCCCGTCTTCCCCGACCGGTCGGCCTCCAGGCGTTTGCGGGCCCGGTAGGCGGCCACGTTGGCGCGGGTGGCGCAGCGGTCGGAGCAGTAGCGCCGGGAGCGGTTGGTCGAGGTGTCGAGGTAGGCGTTGCGGCAGGGCGCGGCCTCGCACAGGCCGAGCCGGTCCACGCCGTACTCGGTGAGGTGGAACGCCAGGCCCATCGCCGCGATCGCCGCGTATCCGGCGGTGGCGTTGGACGGGTGGTCCGCCAGGTGCATGTGCCACAGCGGGCGGCCGTCGTCGTCGCGGAAGTCGTGCCCGGAGATCTGCGGGCTCACCGGGAACTCCAGCAGGAGCGAGTTCAGCAGGTCCACCGCGAGCGTCTCGTCGTCCTGGTCCGCCGCCTCGAAGACCGACCGCAGCCGGGCCCTGACCGATCGGAACCGGGTGACGTCGGCGTCGGTGGCGCGGCGGGCGCCCGTGCCGTTGCCGCCGAACAGGTCGCGGACGGCCTCCACCGAGGTCAGGGTGTCCTTGCCCCGGGCCGGGTCCTCGCTGTTGACCAGACGTACGGCGTAGTCCGAGTAATAGGCCAGTTCCACTTGTAGTCCTTACGGAGGCGTTCTATCGTCGTGGCACGGTCGGGTAACAGCTGATCGTGCTTCCAGGGTATTACGACAGTGAGCGGACAGGGGGCTCCCATGACGACTGGTGTCGGCACGGACTGGCAGGCCTGGCAGGAGAGCTGGGACCGGCAGCAGGAGTGGTACATGCCGGACCGCGAGGAGCGGTTCCGGGTCATGCTGGACATGGTCGAGGCCCTCGTCGGACCCCGGCCACGCGTGCTCGACCTCGCGTGCGGCACGGGAAGTATCACGGCCAGACTGCTCGCCCGGTTCCCCGAGGCCAGCAGCACCGGCGTGGACCTCGACCCGGCGCTGCTCACCATCGCCGAGGGCACCTTCGCGGACGACGAGCGGGTGACCTTCGTGACGGCCGACCTCAAGGACCCCGACTGGCCGTCGAAGCTGCCGTACGACTCCTACGACGCCGTCCTGACCGCCACGGCCCTGCACTGGCTGCACAGCGAACCCCTCGCGGCCCTCTACGGGCAGATCGCGGAACTCGTCCGCGACGGCGGTGTCTTCATGAACGCCGACCACATGATCGACGAGACCACACCCCGGATCAACGCGGCAGAACGCGCCCAGCGTCACGCGCACATGGACCGGGCCAAGCGGGACGGCGCCCTCGACTGGGCCGAGTGGTGGCAGGTCGCCGCCGAGGACCCCGTCCTCGCCGGGCCGACGGCGCGCCGCTTCGAGATCTACGGCGAACACGCCGACGGGGACACGCCGTCCGCCGCGTGGCACGCACGCGTGCTGCGCGAGAAGGGCTTCGGGGAGGCCCGGCCGGTGTGGTGCTCGCCCTCGGACACGCTGCTGCTCGCGCTCAAGTAAGTCCTTCGACCGGATGCTGGAGGCGGTACGGAAATTCCGTACCGCCTCCGATGTTTTTCGGCTCAAGGATGATGAGGGGCGGGGCTTGGGAAAATGCGCGCAAGGGGTGGCACGGAACATCCGTACCACCCCTGAATCGTCGAGCGCCGCGAATGCCACGACATTCCACACGGTGGTCCGGGACGGCGCTGACGGAAGGGATCAGTTCCCGTAGTCCGTGTCCCACTCAAGGACGGCCCGCATGCCGTCGGCGCGCAGGTCCTGGACGGTGAAGCTGTCCCCCGTGGAGTAGAAGCACCCCGGGACATAGGCACCGGGCTACCGTCGCAGAAGCCGTAACCATCCTTCAATTCAGCTTGCGTCGACCATGCTGAGATTGATCTCCGGGATGCAGGGAGCTTGGGTTTCGGTGGCCGAAATGGCGCTATTGGGTCGGCTTATTCGTGTGGGCTCCGTGCCGGAATTCCGGCACGGAGCCCACACACGGAGTATGGCCTTTGCGGATCAGAGCACCTTGGACAAGAACGCCTGGGTGCGCTCGTGCTGCGGGTTCGTCAGGACCTCGCGCGGATGGCCGGCCTCGACCACCACGCCGTCGTCCATGAAGACCAGCGAGTCACCGACCTCGCGGGCGAAGCCCATCTCGTGGGTCACCACGATCATCGTCATGCCGTCCTCCGCGAGGTCCCGCATCACGTCCAGGACTTCGCCGACCAGCTCCGGGTCGAGCGCCGACGTCGGCTCGTCGAAGAGCATCAGCTTCGGCTCCATGGCCAGCGCACGGGCGATGGCGACGCGCTGCTGCTGACCGCCGGAGAGCTGGGCGGGGTAGTGGCCGGTCTTGTCCCCGAGGCCGACCCGGTCGAGCAGGCGCTGTGCCCGCTCCCGGGCGATTGCCCTGGACTCGCGCTTGACCTGGACCGGCGCCTCCATGACGTTCTCCAGCGCCGTCATGTGCGGGAAGAGGTTGAAGCGCTGGAACACCATGCCGATGTCCCGCCGTTGCGCCGACACCTCCTTCTCCTTGAGCTCGTACAGCTTGTCGCCGCTCTGCCGGTAACCGACCAGCCGGCCGTCGACGTACAGCCGGCCGGCGTTGATCTTCTCCAGGTGGTTGATGCAGCGCAGGAAGGTCGACTTGCCCGAGCCGGACGGGCCGACCAGGCAGGCGACCTCGCGCGGGCGCACCTCCAGATCGATGCCCTTGAGGATGTGCGCCGCGCCGAAGGACTTGTGCACGCCCTCGGCCTTGACCATGAGCCGGCCCTCGACGCTGTCGACGATGTCCTTGGAGAACTTGCTCATCGGGCCACCTCCGGCCGGCGGAACGAACCGAACATGCGGAGGTTCTTCTTCAGCCGCTGCAGTGGGGTCGGCGGCAGGTTGCGCGTCGAACCGCGGGCGTAACGGCGCTCGACGTAGTACTGCACGATGCTGAAGACCGTGGTCAGGAACAGGTACCAGATACAGGCGACGAAGTACATCTCGACGACAGCCAGTGAGGTGCTGGAGATGTCCGTGGCCTTCTTGATCAGCTCGGGAAGCTGGACGGCGTAAGCCAGCGAAGAGGTCTTCAGCATGTTGATGTATTCGTTGCCGGTGGGCGGCACGATGACCCGCATGGCCTGCGGGAGCACCACGCGGCGCAGCGTCTGGGGCTGGGTCATGCCCAGCGCGTGCGACGCCTCCGTCTGCCCCTCGTCGACCGACTGGATACCGGCTCGGACGATCTCCGACATGTACGCCGCCTCGTTCAGCCCGAGACCGAGCAGGGCTGTCAGGACGGGCGTCATTACCTGGTTCATCTCGTCCTTGTAGAACCCCAGGTTCAGGATGGGGAAGACGAGCGAGATGTTGTACCAGAGCAGCAGCTGGACCAGGACCGGCGTACCGCGGAAGAACCAGATGTAGAACCAGGCCACGGTGCTGGTGACCGGGTTCGACGACAGCCGCATCACGGCGAGGACCACGCCGAGGGCGACGCCCAGCACCATGGCCAGCACCGAGATGTACAGCGTCGTCCAGGCGCCGGAGACGATCGTGGGGTCGAACAGGTACTTCGGGACGATGCTGTAGTTGATCTTCGCGTTGGAGAAGGCCACCCCGATCAGCACCAGGACGGCGATGACCAGGGCACCGGCCACCCAGCGCCCGTAGTGGCGGACCGGGATGGCCTTGATCTGCTCCGGCGGCACCGACGCCGCCGGAGACTTGTCGAGAGTGTCAGTCACGGTGACTGCCCTTCAGTGTCGCGCGGGGCTCAGGAGCCGCCGTTGATCTTCGACTCGGTCACCGCGCCGTCCGCGACGTTCCACTTCTTCATGACCTTGGCGTAGTCGCCGTTCTTGATGATCGCGCTCATGGCGGCCTGCAGGGCGTCACGCAGCTGGGTGTTGTTCTTGCTCACGGCGATGCCGTACGGCCCCGCCTCGATCTGGGCGCCGACGACCTCGAAGTCCTTGCCGCCGCCGGAGGTCTTCGCGTTGTAGGCCGCCACCGGGAAGTCGTTGAGGTCGGCGACGGACGCGCCCTGCTTCAGGCGGAGCAGCGCCTCGGGGTCGGTGTCGAAGGTCTTCAGGTCGATGGCCTTCTTGCCGTCCTTCTTGCACTTCTTGCTCTGCGCCTGGGCGATGCCCTCGGACGTCGTGCCCTTCTGCAGGGCCACGACCTTGCCGCACAGGTCGTCCAGCGACTTGATGCCCTTGGGGTTGCCCTTCTGGACCAGGATCGACGTACCGGCGGTGAAGTAGTCGACGAAGTCGACCCCGTTGCCGACCTTCTGGCCGTTGTCGGAGTTGATGCCGTTCTGGCGGTCCTTGGTGTCGTTCATCGCCGACATGATCACCTGGAAGCGGTTGGCCTGAAGGCCCACGATCAGGTTGTCGAACTTGCCGTTCTGGAAGTCGAACTTCACGCCCAGCTGCTTGCCGAGCGCCTCCGCGATGTCCGGGTCGATGCCGACGGTCTTGCCGTTCTCGATGTACTCGACCGGCGGATACGCGATGTCCGAGCCGACCTTGATGACTCCGGCCTTGCGGATGTCGGCGGGGAGCTTGCTCGCGAGTGGCGCCGACGAGGAGGCCGACGACTGCGAGGTGTCGCCGCCGCTGTCCGTCTGGTCACCGCAACCGGTGAGAATCAGGGCGCCGGCGACCGCGATCGCACCTACCGCGGCTGTCCTGGTGCGCGCGGCGGTCGTACGACGGGTGGAGCTTGCGGTCATGGTGGGTTCCTCCGGCGGATGGGTGGAGTTGCCGATGGGCGGGCGGCCGCCGATCGGTTCGGCAGCGCTGCCTTTATTCCTCAGGTCGACGAGAGCACACGCCTTCGAGTGTCGCGACCTCGTGTGATGACGGCATCTTGCCATTCGGACTGGACCATTCAGGACGCCGGTCATGTCAACATCGGATAACGGGTGACCCCCGAACCGCCCTATGTCCGTACATCGCGACCGGACCATCTACGGGAATCTGGCATTCCGGCCGGAAGATCTTCGGTGTGGATCGTGGACCGGGTGACCTCCCCCTGGCGGCCCCGTGGCGGCCCCGTGGCGGCCCCGGGGTGGCCCGTGGTCGCCCGAGTGGCTCTGCGGTGATCGATGATCGATTTTCCGTTCGGGCATGTGACCTTGGACGTATTGGACTCGTCCTCCACGCCGGTCGTCCGGTAAGAAGGTTCTTTACACCCCTCATCCGGGGCTCAGGGCGCGTGTGCGGCGCGCCCGTCGTGTACCGGCCCGTACGCATCAGTGACCCCAGGGCCGTACGCGGTGCCCGCCCACTTCTCAACCAGGAGTGGCCACCCTCAAATCAGAAGACCTAAGGGGTAAGACAAAGTGGCAGCGGAGATCGTCAATCCTCGCAGCGACAGCGATACGGGACAGGACGGAGGGGCGGAGCCCCTCGATTCCTTCGACCCCGCGTTCGCGCTGCACCGCGGCGGCAAGATGGCTGTGCAGGCCACCGTGCCGATCCGTGACAAGGACGACCTGTCCCTCGCATACACGCCCGGCGTGGCGAAGGTGTGCAGCGCCATCGCCGAGCAGCCGGACCTCGTCCACGACTACACGTGGAAGTCGTCGGTCGTCGCCGTCGTGACGGACGGTACGGCCGTGCTGGGGCTCGGTGACATCGGGCCTGAAGCCTCCCTCCCGGTGATGGAGGGCAAGGCGATCCTGTTCAAGCAGTTCGGCGGGGTGGACGCGGTGCCGCTCGCGCTGGCCTGCACCGACGTCGACGAGATCATCGAGACCGTGGTCCGTCTCGCGCCGTCCTTCGGCGGCGTGAACCTCGAGGACATCTCGGCTCCCCGCTGCTTCGAGATCGAGCGGCGGCTGCAGGAGCGGCTCGACATTCCCGTCTTCCACGACGACCAGCACGGGACCGCGGTCGTGACGTTGGCCGCCCTGCGGAACGCCGCGCGGCTGAGCGGGCGGTCGATCGGGGATCTTCGTGCGGTGATCTCCGGTGCGGGCGCGGCGGGTGTGGCCATCGCGAAGATGCTCGTCGAGGCGGGCATCGGGGATGTCGCCGTTGCCGACCGGCGCGGTGTCGTGTCCGGTGACCGGGACGACCTCACGTCCGTGAAGCGGGAGCTTGCCGGGTTCACGAACAAGGCGGGTCTGACCGGGTCGCTGGAGGACGCGCTGGCGGGCGCGGACGTCTTCATCGGCGTGTCCGGCGGGACGGTGGCGGAAGCGGCCGTCGCCTCCATGGCCTCCGGTGCCTTCGTCTTCGCCATGGCCAACCCGGATCCGGAGGTGCACCCGGAGGTCGCGCACAAGTACGCGGCCGTGGTGGCGACCGGGCGGTCGGACTTCCCGAACCAGATCAACAACGTGCTGGCCTTTCCGGGGATCTTCGCGGGAGCGCTGCAGGTGCGGGCCTCTCGGATCACGGAGGGGATGAAGATCGCGGCTGCCGAGGCGTTGGCGGCGGTGGTCGGTGACGATCTGGCGGCGGACTATGTGATCCCGTCCCCGTTCGACGAGCGGGTGGCGCCTGCGGTCACGGCGGCGGTTGCCGCGGCGGCTCGGGCGGAGGGTGTTGCGCGGCGCTGAGGTGTCTTGGCGTGAGGTGGCCCCGTCCGGTTGTTTCCGGATGCTGTTGGTAAATCCGCCCCGCTGGTTCTCATCCAGCGGGGCGGATTGCT
>NZ_JBHVYZ010000005.1:0-228601 GCF_042880295.1 Streptomyces sp. NPDC058307 | reverse complement strand
GTCGCGGGGGCCTCTCCTCATCCCAGGGTGAGCGTCGCCTGCACCGGCAGGTGGTCGCTCGGGAACTGTCCGTTCCTCTCATAGGTGTTGACGGCGGCCCGGTGCACGGTCGTGCCGGGCGTGGCCAGGATCCAGTCGATGCGGTCGCCGTCGGGGACGAGGGGTCGGTAACCGTGGAAGGTGGCGTACAGCGCGCTGCGTTCGGCGGCCGCGTCCCAGGTGTCGACCAGCCCCGCGGCGAGCAGGGTGTCGTACGCCTGGTTGTCGTGGGCCGCGGCGTTGAAGTCGCCGGTCACGACGACCGGCAGGGCCGGGTCGAACGCGGCGATCTTCTGGGCGAGGAACTGTGCGGACCGCTCGCGCGCGTACTGGCCCACATGGTCGAAATGGGTGTTGAGGACGTGGAACTCCCGTCCGCCGGCGGCCCGGTCGCGGAAGCGGACCCAGGTGACGATCCGGGGGAGCGCGGCGCCCCAGGTGTTCGAGCCGATGACCCTGGGTGTGTCGGAGAGCCAGTACGTGTCGTGCTCGACGGGGGCCAGCCGCCGGGTGTCGTAGAAGACCGCCGTGGACTCGTCGTGGCTGCCGCCCTCGCGGCCGGTGCCGATCCACTCGTACTGCGGTCCGAGGTCGGAATGGATGTCGAGCAGTTGCTGGTAGAGGCCTTCCTGGGTGCCCATCAGGGTGGGGGCCTCCTGGCGCAGCAGATGGCGCATCACCGGGCGGCGGGCGGTCCAGCTGTTGGGTTCCAAGGTGCTGGCGAAGCGCAGATTGAACGTCATGACATCGAGTCGGCGGTGGTACGGCCGGGCGGCGGAGGCCGGCAGCGTGCCCATCAGGGGCACGGTGACGGCGGCGGCCATGGCGGTTCTGAGGCCCATGCGACGCGTCATTCTGTGGGTGTCCGACATGTAGTTCCCTCCCGACGGGACAGGATGATTGTTCGAACCGGAGTGCGGTAGAGGGCGTAGGGGTTCTCGGCACCTTGGATGAATGCGGTGGCTCATGCTGTGGACGGGGTGTTGACCGTCGGGAAGCTTCGCGGATAACTTCGTTCTACGGATTGTTGATTCCGTATCGCGGAAAACAGGAGGCTGTGGGATGGGTCAGGGCCAGCAGGAGCAGGTGGCGACGAGCCTCGCGGGTGCCGTCAGCGAGGAGATCAGCGCCTCCCTCGCGCCGGTCGACGCCGAACTGGAGCGCCGCTACCCCGGAGACCCCGGCACCCGCCAGCCCGTGCACACCGTCTACGTCCCCGGTGACGCCTTCGCCGCCGACACCGTCCGCTCCTGGGGCGAGAAGGCCCTCGCCGCCCTCGACGAACACGCCCCGGACGCCGCCTCCCTCGCCGCCGTCCTCGGGCTGTCCGACGAACTCGCCGAGCCCGTCCACGCGCGCGTGCGGGCCAAGCTGGAGCACGAGCCGATCGAGGACCTGCGCGTCGACTTCGAGGACGGCTACGGCCCGCGCCCGGACGCCGAGGAGGACGAGACGGCGGCCCGCGCGGCCCGGCTGATCGCCGAGGCGTACCAGGACGGCACAGCGGCGCCGTACATGGGCATCCGCATGAAGTGCATGGAGGCGGCCGTCCGGGACCGGGGCATCCGGACCCTCGACGTCTTCCTCACCGGCCTGATGGCGGCGGGCGGCCTGCCCGAGGGCCTGGTGCTCACCCTGCCGAAGGTGACCTACGCCGAGCAGGTCACCGCGTTCGTCCGGCTCCTGGAGGCCTTCGAGAAGGCGCACGGCCTGGACTCCGGCCGGCTCGGCTTCGAGATCCAGATCGAGACCAGCCAGTCCATCCTCGCCACCGACGGCACCGCCACGGTCGCCCGTATGATCCAGGCCGCCGAGGGCCGCGCCACCGGACTGCACTACGGCACCTTCGACTACAGCGCCTGCCTCGGTGTCTCCGCCGCCCACCAGGCCAGTGACCACCCCGCCGCCGACCACGCCAAGGCGGTCATGCAGGTCGCGGCCGCGGGCACCGGCGTACGCGTCTCGGACGGCTCCACGAACGTGCTGCCGGTCGGGCCGACCGCGAAGGTCCACGACGCCTGGCGGTTGCACTACGGCCTCACCCGCCGCGCCCTGGCCCGCGCCTACTACCAGGGCTGGGACATGCACCCCGCCCACCTCCCGACCCGGTACGCGGCCGTGTTCGCCTTCTACCGCGAGGGCTTCGAGCAGGCCGCCGGCCGTCTCGCCCGGTACGCGGGCCGGGTCGGCGGTGACGTCATGGACGAGCCCGCCACCGCCAAGGCGCTCAGCGGCTATCTGCTGCGCGGACTCGACTGCGGCGCCCTCGACATCGGCGAGGTCGCACGGCTGACCGGTCTGACTCGGGCCGACCTGGAGGGCTACGCGGCGCCCCGGCGCGGTGATCTGACGGTCTCCACGAAGTAAGTAGAGGAGTTGGGGAAGACGTAGCGGCCCTGTCACAGACGCAACCGGCGGCTGGAGTTGTCACTCCTGCCCCGTAGTCTGTACGGCACGCATTGACGTGTCACAGAAACGGGGCAGCGGTGTCTTCGGGGGAGACCAACGGGAAGGGCCAGGACGAGGCCGGTCGGCTCCTGGCCGGGCGTTATCGGGTCGTGGCCCAGCTCGGGCGCGGCGGTATGGGCGTGGTCTGGCGGGCCGTCGACGAGGTCCTCGGCCGCGAGGTCGCCGTCAAGGAACTGCGCACCTACACCGACGCCGACGGCCCCGAACTGGCCGATTTGCGGCTGCGGATGCAGCGCGAGGCACGCGCGGCGGCCCGGGTCCGGCATCCCGGCGTCGTCGCGGTGCACGACGTGGCCGAGGTCGACGGGCGCCCCCTGATCGTCATGGAGCTGGTCGACGGCCCGTCCCTGGACGCCGTGCTGCGCAGCCGCGGCCCCCTCGACCCGCGTGAGGCGGCCGCGATCGGCGCCAAGGTCATGGACGCGCTGGCCGCCGCCCACGCGGTCGGCGTACTGCACCGGGACGTCAAGCCGGGCAACATCCTGCTCGACCGCTCCGGGCGGGTCCTGCTCACCGACTTCGGCATCGCCACCATGGACGACCCGGGCGACGGCTCGGCCACCAGCCTCACCCGCACGGGGCACCTCGTCGGGTCCCTGGACTACATGGCCCCCGAGCGCGCCCAGGGCGCCGATCCGGGACCGGCCTCCGACGTGTGGGGCCTGGGCGCCACGCTGTACGCGGCCATCGAGGGTGCCTCACCGTTCCGCCGTACGTCGACGTTCTCCACGCTCACCGCGATCGTCGGCGAACCGCTCCCCGAGTCCCACCGTGCCGGCCCCCTCGGCCCCGTCCTCCAGCGGCTGCTGGACAAGCGGCCCGAGGCCCGCCCGGGGGCCGAGGAGGCCCGCGTGCTGCTGCAGGCGGTGGCGGACGGTGCCGAGGCCGGGGCGGACAACGCCACGACAACCTTGCGCGGTACGGCGGGCTCGGCGGGGCAGGCCGGGACGGCACCCGACGTCCCGGCGGCGCCGGGATCCGGATCGCCGGCGAGGGATGAGGCCGAGCAGGACGGGCGGCACGAAACGGCGGGCCCCGCAGCGGCCCCGGGACCGGCGGCCACCCAGCCGACAGGGGCCGGGACTCCAGCCGTGGGTGCCACGGGACAGGTCGAGGCCCCGGCGCCTTGGTGGGTCGGGTCCGCTGCTCAGGGCGATGCCGTGGGACAGGCCGGATCGACTGGGCAGGGCTTCGCCCCTGCCTCCCCAGGCGGTGCTCCGGCACCTGGCTCGGCGGCATCCGCCGTACCCCAAGGCCCTGTTCCGGGACCGCCGGCACCCTTGGCGCACAGCTACGAGGCGCCCGTCCTTCGCGACACGCGCCCCATGGACCCCTCCCGAGCGCCCCGTCGCAACCGGCGCGTCCTGCTCTCCGCCGCGGCCGTCGTGGTCGTTCTCGCGGTGGCCGGCACGGTCGTCGCCCTGATGAACAACTCGGGCAAGGCCGAGGCCGACGCCCGCCCGATCGCGTCCGGCACGAGTGAGCCGGCCTCGGCCTCCGCCTCCGAGCGCACCGACGCCGACCACGCAGGCAGCGCCGCGCTCACGGACGGGGAGGCCAAGAAGACCCCGGGCGCGAAGAAGACCTCGGACCAGGGCGGCAGCGCCAAGCCCTCGAGCCGTGCCTCCGCGTCCGCCACGGCGAAATCGGCCGGCGGCGGCTCGGGTGGTGACCATGGCGGCGGCTCCGGAGGCGGCGCTACGACCGGCCACGACGACCCCAGCACCCCCGCCCCGGCACCGGCCTGCACCGCCATCGGCGGCGGCAAATACAACTGCACCGTCTGGAAGACCGCCAAGTCCTACACCGCCTCCGGCGCCGAGGCCGGCGTCCTCTACGCGGGCACCAACTATTTCTTCTGCCAGTCGAACCTGGGCCGCCGCGAGACCTCGGGCCAGTGGACCAACGTCTGGTGGGCGAAGACGGACGACGACAGCGGCAACACCGGCGTCTACGTCAGCGACGTCTACCTCAAGGGCGGCAACAACGACGAGCCGGTGCCCGGACTCCCGGTCTGCTGAGCCCTCACGTACCGCTCCAGGCCGGACTCCGTGACCCGCTTCTCCTCGGCGAACAGCCGGGTGCCCGCCGCGCACAGATGCCGGTCGGCGCGCGCCCGCGCCACGAACTCCTCCGGGGTGGCCCCGAACAGCTCCCGCAACCGGAACGATCCCACGAGGAGTTCGGTCAGCAGCTCCAGCTGGCCGGGGTGGGTACGCGGGGCGCCGGTGCCGTCGTGCAGGACGCCGTGGCGGTTGACGTACGAGTGGACACCGGGCAGGGTCACGCCGCCGGGCAGCTCGACCCGTACCTCGGGCGCGGGCAGCCAGGCCCGCCCGTAGTTGCCGTGCGCCAGGGGCACCCCCTCGCTCGCGTCGATGACCGTCAGTTGCTCGGCGTCCAGCCAGATGACGAACAACTCCCGTACGGCGTCCGGGGCGTGGAAGGGAGACGCCGACACGTATCCCATGCGGCTCACATGCGCGGAGACGCCCACGTCGACGCCGGTCACCCGTGCCTTCACCATCGGGATCGGCGAGGTGATCCCGAACTCGGCCATCTTGTGCCGCAGTTGCGCCGGACTGGCGTTGGAGCCGACCGCGAGGACGGGGGCGCGCTCCTCGTGCCACCTGTCCTCGCGGGGAAGAGGAACCAGCCGGTCACCGTCGAGCAGCGCGGAGTCCGCCGGCCAGGCGCCGGGGTACCGCAGCGGGTGATCGCGAGGTGCCTCGGCCAGGCCGAGGGTCTCCAGGGTGAAGTCCTCCATGACCGCTCAGTCCGCCGGCGGCAGCTCGCCCGAGCCCCGGGTGATCAGTCGGGTCGGGAGTTCGATCCGCTCCGGCGTCAGCAGCGTGCCGTCCAGCTGGCGGAACAGCCGCTCCGCGGCCGTACGACCCAGGGTCGCCGCGTCCTGCGCGACGACCGTGACGCCCGGCTGCAGCAGATCGGCGAGTTCGATGTCGTCGAAGCCGACGAGGGCGACCCGGCGGGTGTGCTCGGCGAGGACCCGGATCACGGTGACCGTCACCCGGTTGTTGCCGGTGAAGATCGCGGTGACGGGGGAGGAGCCGGAGAGCATGTCCTCGGCCGCCCGGCGCACCCGCTGCGGGTCGGTGACGCCCAGCGACGTCCAGGCGTCCGCCACCTCGATGCCGGCGTCCTCCATGGCGGTCCGGTATCCGCGCAGCCGCTCGACGGCCGTGTGGATGCGGGGCATGTCGCCGATGAAGCCGATCCGCCGGTGGCCGTGGGCGATGAGGTGGGCCACGGCGTTGCGGGCGCCGCCGAAGTTGTCGGAGAGGACCACGTCGGCGTCGATCCGGCCCGCCGGACGGTCCACGAACACCGTGGCCACGCCCGCCTTCAGCTCCGGCTCCAGATAACGGTGGTCGTCACCGGCCGGAATGACCACCAGGCCGTCCACCCGACGGGCGCACAGCGCCAGCACCAGCTCCTGCTCGCGCTCCGGGTCCTCGGCGCTGGAGCCGTTGATGAGCAGGGCGCCGTTGGCCCGGGCGATCTCCTCCACCGCGCGGCTGAGCGGGCCGTAGAACGGGTCGGCGAGGTCCTCCAGGACTAGGCCGATGCTGGCGGTACGGCCCTTGCGCAGTACGCGCGCGCTGTCGTTGCGGCGGAAGCCGAGGGCCTCGATGGCCTCCCGGACCCGGTGCTCCGTCTCGGGTGTGACCCCCGCTTCGCCGTTGACCACGCGCGAGACCGTCTTCAGCCCGACGCCGGCTCGCGCGGCCACGTCCTTCATGGTCGGCCGGTTGCCGTACCGGGTCGTGGCGAGGCGGTCTGCTCGGCTGTGGGTCTCGGGCACGATACGGCGTCCTGTCCTGTCGTCGACGGGGATGCGGCGTTCCATGATTTTGTATGAGGATGTGGCGTCGAGCATAGAGCCTGGACAACGTTGTCAGATGCGGGAGACACTGTCCACCGCAATCTGTCGGCCAGCGCCCCCACCGCGACACCGGCCTGTCCATTCCCAAGGTTGACCGGGGAGAACTGACACTGATGCACACCGACCTCGTGGCTGCGCTCGACATCGGCGGCACCAAGATCGCCGGAGCGCTGGTGGACGGCCACGGCCGGATCCTGCTCCGCGCGCAGCGCGCCACGCCCGCGCAGGAGGACGGCGAGAGCGTGATGCGGGCCGTCGAGGAGACCCTCGGCGAACTCACCGACTCGCCGCTGTGGGGACGCGCAGGCGCCCTCGGCATCGGCAGCGCCGGCCCGGTGGACGCCTCCACCGGCACCGTGAGCCCGGTGAACGTGCCCGGCTGGCGCGACTATCCGCTGGTCCGCAGGGTCCGGGAGGCGGCCGGCGGGCTCCCCGTCGAGCTGATCGGCGACGGTGTGGCCATCACGGCGGCGGAACACTGGCAGGGGGCCGCGCGCGGGCACGACAACGCGCTGTGCATGGTCGTGTCGACCGGGGTCGGCGGCGGTCTGGTGCTGAACGGCCAGCTGCATGCCGGGCCCACCGGCAACGCCGGTCACATCGGGCACATCAGCGTCGACATCGACGGTGACCCGTGCCCGTGCGGCGCGCGCGGCTGTGTGGAACGCATAGCCAGCGGTCCGAACATCGCCCGGCGGGCGCTGGAGAACGGCTGGCGGCCCGGTCCCGACGGCGACACCTCCGCCGCCGCGGTGGCCGACGCGGCCCGGGGCGGCGACCCGGTCGCCGTGGCCTCCTTCGCCCGGGCGGCCCGGGCGCTGGCCGCCGGTATCGCGGCCACCGCGACCCTCGTGGAGATCGACATCGCGGTCATCGGCGGCGGGGTCGGCAAGGCGGGCGACGTCCTGTTCGAACCGCTGCGCAAGGCGCTGGGCGACTACGCCACCCTGTCCTTCGTCCAGCGTCTGACGATCGTGCCCGCGCAGATGGGCACGGACGCCGGATTGGTCGGGGCGGCCGCGGCGGCGCTGGCGAAGCGGACCGACACGGCCGCCGTGGTCTGACACCGGGAAGTCCGGGCCGACAGGGTCGGAGAAACGTTCACTTGGCGGGCGGGTCCGGACACGGGCCCGCCCGCCAAGTGCGTACGGCAGCTCTCAGCAGCTCAACTGCGCGTCGGCCCAGTCGGCGTGGTCGGAGTCGATGCCGTCGCCGCCGTCGGTGACGACCAGCCTGACCAGCCGGGCACCGGTGACGTCCGCGGTGAGCGGTTGGGCCGGCATGGCGTTGGTCAGGACGCCGGTGGATGCCACCTTGGTGCCGTCCGCCCACACCTCGAAGGCGACCGTGCCGTTCGCGCCCTTCTCGTCGTCCACGCCGACCTGCGCGGTGACCGTCTCGCAGGCCGCGCCCGTGTAGTACTCGACGGCACTCTCGGCATGGACCCCGAGCCCCTTGGCGTACACCACCCCGCCGATGGTGAGCGGATGGCCGTCGCCCGCGGCGCTCTCCCCGTTGCTGGTGTTGCGTTCGACGGGACCGTAGCCGTTGGCGGCCGACAGCCAGGGCAGATCACCGAGCCCTGAGGTACCCGAGGGCGGCGGGACCACCACGGTCGCGGCGAAGGGCAGGGTGCTGTCGGCCCGGACGCCGGTGGGTGAGCGGTAACTCGCCTTCAGCGTCAGGTCGTACGACCCCGTCGGCGTCCCCGGCGGAGCGGTGACCGACCACTTCGTGCGCAGCGAACGGCCCGTGGGCAGGGCCGTGGCGGAGGTCGGTGTCGTCGCCCTCACGGTCCAGCCCTCGGGACCGGACAGCCGTACGGAGACCTGCCTGGCCGGGGTGCGTCCCAGGTCGGTGACCGTGGTCGTCAGTGCGGCAGGCGTGCCCGTCTGGACCAAGGTGCTGCCGTCCAGGCCGAGTTCGACGGCGGGCGGGTGCTGGCGCCACCCGCGGTCGGCCGAGACCCGTACGAGAACCGTCCCGTGCGCGGGGACGGTCGCCGAGATCGTGCCCGCGGTGTTGTAGCTCCGGTGCCGCCACAGGTCGCGCAGGGTGTACGCGTCGGCGGCGGGCAGGCCGACGGCCGCGGTGGTCGTTGCGATGCGCTGGGGGCTGCTCGACTCGTTGAACAGGGCGACCGTACGGCTGCCGTCCTTCATCTCCTTGGCGACGACCCAGCGCCCGCCCTCGGAGGAGACGACGCTGCCCTGCTTGCCCAGCGGATCCTGGTCGACGGCGATGACCTCCTTGTTGCCGAGGATCTCGAAGGTCTGTGCGGAGGCCGAGCGCAGGTCGCTGCCGATGAGCAGCGGGGCTGCCATGACGGACCACATCGAGAAGTGCGAGCGGTACTCGGTGGCCGTCATGCCGCCGTTGCCGACCTCCAGCATGTCGGGGTCGTTCCAGTGGCCGGGGCCGGCGTGCGCCGCGAGCGGCAGGTTCTGCTTGAGGATCGAGAGCATCGAACCCCAGGAGTCGCTGATGTCGCCGGTGGTGCGCCACAGGTGGCCGACGTCCGCCGCCCACTCCCAGGGCTTGTTCTGGCCCCATTCGCAGATGCTGTACACGATCGGTCTGCCGGTCGCCTTGAGAGCGTCGCGCATGGTCGTGTAGCGCAGCTTGGCGTCCACACCCTGGTTGTTGCAGTTGTCGTACTTCAGGTAGTCGACGCCCCAGTCGGCGAACTGCTGGGCGTCGCTGTACTCGTGGCCCAGCGCGCCCGGGAAACCGGAGCTGCTGCATGTCTTCGTGCCCGCGCTGGTGTAGATGCCGAGCTTGAGCCCCTTGGAGTGCACATAGTCGGCGACGGCCTTGATGCCGTTCGGGAAGCGGGCCGGGTCCGGGACGAGTTTGCCGTCGGCGTCCCGGTCCGGCAGGGCCCAGCAGTCGTCGAGGTTGACGTACTGGTACCCGGCGTCCTTGAGGCCCTTGTCGACGAAGATGTCCGCGATCCCCTTGACCATGGACTCGTTGAACTCGGCCCGGCAGTGGGTCGAGTTCCAGTTGTTGAAGCCCATGGGCGGCGTGAGGGCGAGGCCGTCGGCCAGGGCGGGGGAGGCGGGAGAGCCCGTGTCCTCTTCGGCCGCGACGGCCGGGGCCGCCCCGGAGGCCGCGAACAGCAGCACCGTGAGCGCGGTGACCATCCTTCGGCGGATCGTGCGGGTGTGAAGGTGACGCATCGTTACGTTCCTCCGAACCAGCGGAAGGTGCGATGACGGCATGTACGCGTCATCGTTTGGGCGTTTACGTTAGGACGTGTTGGACTCTGGTGGAAGGGAGCGGCCCGGGGTGCGGCAGCGTGACTCATTCCAGCCGGTGCCGTTGATCAGGCCATGAAGAAGCGCAGCATGCTCGCCATCGCCTCCCTCGCCACCGGCTTCGTCGTCGCGGCGATCACCCCCTCGCACGCCCTGGGTGAGGAACTCGATCACCTCGACGTCGACAAGAGCCTCAGCACCCTCGATCACACCGTCACTGCCGAGAGCCTGGACGGCCTGGACGAGACCGCTCTCGGGCAGAACGGCTGACGAGGACCGCACGGACCGCGGCACCGGGGTTCTCAGGACGAGGAGCCCCGGTGCCGCTTTTGCGCCCTCATCTGCGGCTGGTTTCCGTGGCAGGGTGGAACGGGCAAGCCACAGGGGGCCAAACAGAAGAGGGGGAGTCCGTGATCGTCTGGATCAACGGCGCGTTCGGTGCGGGGAAGACCACCACCGCACGGGAACTGATCGAACTGATCCCGAACAGCACGCTCTTCGACCCCGAGGACATCGGCGCGGCGGTCGTGCGGCTGCTGCCGCCCAAGCACCTCGCCGAGGTCGGCGACTTCCAGGACCTGCCGATCTGGCGACGACTGCTGATCGACACGGCCGCTGCGATGCTCGCCGAGCTGGGCGGGACCCTCGTGGTCCCCATGGCCCTGCTGCGCCAGGAGTACCGCGACGAGATCTTCGGCGGCCTCGCCGCCCGCCGGATCAGCGTCCGGCACATTCTCCTCGCTCCGGCGGAAACGATCCTGCGCGAGCGAATAGCCGGGCGGGAGGCCCCGCCGACCCTTCCGCTCGGCCAGCTGGGGCAGGGGCACTGGGCGTACGACCGCATCGAGCCCTACCGGGCCGCCCTCGCCTCCTGGCTCGCCGCCGACGCCCATCCGATCGACACCAGCGGGCTCACCCCGTACGAGACGGCCGTCCGCATCATCGAGGACCTCGGCGCCGGGACCGTGCCCGTGTGCGACATCGTGCAGACCCCCGAGCCCACCGCCGAGACCGTGGCCGCCGGGGTCCTCCTCTTCGACGAACAGGACCGGGTGCTGCTCGTCGACCCCACCTACAAGGCCGGCTGGGAGTTCCCCGGCGGAGTCGTCGAGCGGGGCGAGGCGCCCGCACAGGCCGGGATGCGCGAGGTAGCCGAGGAGACCGGCATCCGGCTGGACGACGTACCGCGTCTCCTGGTCGTCGACTGGGAACCGCCCGCGCCTCCCGGGTACGGCGGGCTGCGCCTCCTCTTCGACGGCGGGCGGCTCGACCCCGCCCGGGCGCGGGCTGTCCTGCTGCCGGGTCCCGAACTGCGCGGCTGGTGCTTCGCCAGCGAGGAAGAGGCCGCGGAGCTGCTGCCGCCGGTGCGCTACGAGCGGCTCAAGTGGGCCCTTCGGGCTCGGGAGCGTGGGGTGGCGCTGTACCTGGAAGCCGGAGTTCCGGTCGGCTGACCTCCGGATGGGCCCCGTCGGCGCGCACCGTCGACGGGGCTTCGTCATGTTCGAGCACGTTCGATTCAGGCAAGCGGGGTGCGAGAGCCCGTCAAGTAAATCGTCGCGATACCTCCATGTCAGAGCTAACGAAACGTCCCACCCTCGTCAACTCTTGGCAACGAGCGCAAACAATCCCCTTTCCGGTCATTTTCCGCCTTGACCGGTCTCTTGGCGGGTTGCGACAGTCCGCTCAGTCTCACGGCGCCGACAACGGCCGGCGACCGACGTCTTTCCCCTCAGGGAACACCCCATGACGAGACCCTGTCCGTTGGCGACGGCGAAAACTCCGCGCCGGCCCCAGCACATACCCGGGACGTCCGCACGATGACGACGCAACAGCAGCCGATGCCCGCCGACACCGGCACCACACAAGCCGGTGAACCCTCGCCGGACCCGCGGCGCGACGGCACGGTCATCACCGGGCGCTCGCCCGCCCGGATGGCCTGGCGGCGCATCAGACGTGACAAGGTCACCATGGCCGCTTTCGTGATCACGGTGCTCTTCATCCTGATCGCGCTGCTGGCACCGGTCCTGACGGCGGTCACCGGCTGGGGGCCGATCACCCCCGACGGCAGGGCGATCGACCCGGACACCGGCAACTTCCCGCGCGGGGCGCTGGGCGGCATCAGCCTCACCCACCTCCTGGGCGTCGAACCGGGCACGGGCTACGACCTGTTCGCCCGGATCGTCTACGGACTGCGCACCTCGCTGTTCGTCGGCCTCGCCTCGGCCGTCCTGTCCACCGTCGTGGGTGTCGTGGCCGGTCTCGCGGCGGGGTACTCCGGCGGCTGGGTCGACTCCGTGCTGTCGCGGATCATGGACGTGATGCTGGCCTTCCCGCAGCTGCTGTTCATCATCGCGCTGACCCCGGTCATCCAGAACGCGATGCAGACCAACAGCCACGGCGGCACCGACGAGAACCTCCGCCTGCTGGTCCTCGTCCTCAACATCGCGGTGTTCGCCTGGGCCTACACCGCCCGGCTGGTGCGCGGACAGGTCCTGTCGCTGCGCGAGCGGGAGTTCGTCGACGCGGCGCGGATCATCAGCGCGGGGCGGTGGCACATCCTCTTCCGGCAGCTGCTGCCCAACCTGTGGGCGCCGGTACTGATCTCCTTCGCGCTGGCCGTCCCGCAGAACATCACCACCGAGGCGGCCCTGTCCTACCTCGGCGTGGGCGTCATCCCGCCCAACCCGGACTGGGGGGCGCTGCTGTCGGACGCCTCGCAGTTCTTCCTCCAGGACCCCATGTACCTGTTCGTCCCCGGAGTCCTGCTGCTGATGCTCGTCCTGGCGCTGAACCTCCTCGGCGACGGCGTCCGGGACGCCCTGGATCCCCGCGCGGCCCGCGGCTGACGCGGTCCCCTCAACACCGGTCAACACCGGGGCGCACGGCCCCACTTGGGCCGCCGCCGAGTCCGTAGAAGAACGGAGTGTTACCTCATGACGCGCAGAAGGCGCTCGATCGCGCTCGCGGCCACCGCCGTGGCGATCGCCCTGGGGGCCACCGCATGCGGGGGCTCCTCCAGCACCACCGGAAGCGGCTCCCCGGCCAAGGGCGGCACGCTGACCGTCCTCGACCACGCCGACTTCGACCACCTCGACCCCCAGCGCGTCTACACCACCGAGGGTTCGAGCATGGACCAGGAGCTCGTGCGCACCCTGACCGGGTGGGACGAGACGGGCTCACAGCCCAAGCTCGTCGGCGACCTGGCCACCGACACCGGAACGCCCAGCAAGGACGACACGGTGTGGACCTTCCATCTGCGCAAGGGCGTCACCTGGCAGGACGGCAAGGCCGTCACCGCGCAGGACGTCAAGTACGGCGTCGAGCGGACCTTCTCGCCCGACATCAACGGCGGCCCGCCGTACGCCAGTCAGTGGCTGGTCGGCGGCTCCACCTACAAGGGGCCCTACTCGGGCAAGGAACTGGCCTCCATCGGGACGCCGGACGCGTCCACGATCGTGTTCCATCTCGGCCAGCCCGTCGCCGACTTCAACCAGACGACCGCCATGCCCGGCTGGTCGGCGGTGCCCAAGGCCCACGACACGGGGGCCACGTACGACACGCACGTCTGGTCCGACGGACCGTACATGATCAAGTCGTACACCAAGAACAAGGAACTCGTCCTTGTCAGGAACACCGCCTGGAAGCAGTCGACCGACCCGATCCGGCAGCAGAACGTCAACGAGATCGACGTGAAACTGGGTCAGGACCAGTCGGCGATCGACCAGCAGATCAAGTCCGACGCCGGTGCCGCCCAGACCTCGATCATGCAGTGGCCGATCGCGGGCTCCGACCTGACGACGATCTCCAGTGACCCGTCCCTGAAGTCGCGCCTCTACGACATCCCGGCCCCGGGCATCAACTACCTCGCGATCAACACCACCAGGGTCAAGGACCTGAAGGTCCGTCAGGCCATCGAGGAGGCGATCGACAAGACCACCGTGCGTGGCGCGTTCGGTGGCTCGGCGTACGGCGGCTACGCGAGCACCATGCTCAGCCCCGGTATCGGCGGCTACCGGAAGTTCAACTTCTACAGCACCAACCCCGCGGGCGACGCCACCAAGGCCAAGGCGTTGATGAAGCAGGCCGGCAACCCCAAGCTCACCATGTCGCTTGCGGTCGAGAACACCACCACCGAGGAGCACTTCGCCGACGCCGTGAAGACCTCGCTCGGCACGATCGGCATCACCGTGAACATCACGCCGATCGACGCGGCGAACTACTTCAGCACCATCGACAACGTGAAGAACCAGTACGACCTCACGTGGGGCGACTGGATCGCGGACTGGCCGAACGCCTCCACCGTGCTGCCCGTGCTCTTCGACGGACGGCAGATCGCGAAGCTGCCGCAGTCCAACCAGGACCTGTCGTACCTGAATGACCCCGCGGTCAACGGGCAGATCGACAAGATCGCCAAGATGACCGACGTCAAGCAGGCCGACGCGGCCTATGGCGCGCTGGACGAGCAGATCATGAAGGACGCCGCCGTGGTCCCGCTGATGTACATGAACTTCAGCGAACTGGCGGGCTCCAAGGTCGGCGGGGTCATCCCGGACCCCATCCTGGCCGAGCCCAGCCTGGTCCACGCCTACGTCAAGAGCTGACGCGCCAAGAGCTGACGCAGCCCTCCCAGTCCCGCCGGCGGCCCCGGCCGGCGGGCACACCCCCTCTCACGTCAGGGTCCAGCACGACATGCTTCGTTACCTCATCCGGCGCCTGCTGGCAGCGGCCGCGATCCTGCTGGTGATCACCGTGATCACCTTCGTGATCTTCTTCGCGCTGCCGTCCGACCCCGCGCTCCTGGCCTGCGGAAAGACCTGCTCGCCCTCCCGGCTGACCGAGATCAAGCATTCGCTCGGACTCGACCGGAGCTTCCTCACCCAGTTCTGGGAGTTCTTCAAGGGCCTCTTCGCCGGCCGGGACTTCGGCGACCAGAGCGTGCGGGTGCACTGCGGCGCGCCCTGTCTCGGCATCTCCTTCCAGACCGACACCCCCGTCCTCAGCACCCTGCTGGACGACTTCCCCGCGGACCTGTCGCTGGGCCTCGGCGCCGCGGTGTTCTTCCTGATCCTGGGCGTCGGCCTCGGCACACTCGCCGCGGTCCGCCGGGGCAGGGCGGCCGACAAGGCGGCGGTCGGACTCGCCCTGCTCGGTGTCTCGGTACAGATCTACTTCGTCGGCCTGCTGCTGCTCTACCTGTTCGTCGACAAGTGGCAGATCCTGCCCGCCTCCGGCTACACCCCGATCACCCAGGACCCGACCGCCTGGTTCCAGGGCCTGATCCTGCCGTGGGCCACCCTGGTCATCGTCTACCTCGCGCTGTACACCCGGCTCACCCGCTCCTCCATGCTGGAGGTCTTCGCCGAGGACTACATGCGCACCGCCCGGGCCAAGGGCCTGTCCACCGGCAGGGTCGTTCTCAAGCACGGTCTGCGGGCCGCGATCACCCCGATCATCACCATCTTCGGCATGGACGTCGGCTCCCTGATCGGCGGCTCCGCGGTCATCACCGAGTCGGTGTTCGGCATCAACGGCATCGGCAAGCTCGCGGTCGACTCGGTACAGAACTCCGACCTGCCGGTCATCCTCGGCACCACGCTCTTCGCGGCCACCTTCGTGGTGCTCGCCAACGTGGTCGAAGACGTGGTCTACGGCCTCGTCGACCCCCGCGTCCGCCTCGCCTGAGCCCCTCACCGCAGCAAGGAAAACCCCGTGTCCCTCCAGACCTCACCGCAACCGGCGGCCGCCGATCCCGCGGCCGCCCCCTTCCTCGACGTACGGGACCTGCGGGTGCACTTCCCGACCGAGGACGGCATCGTCAAGTCCGTCGACGGCGTCTCCTTCACCCTGGAGAAGGGCAGCACCCTCGGCATCGTCGGCGAGTCCGGCTCGGGGAAGTCGGTCACCTCGCTGGCCCTGCTCGGGCTGCACAAGGGCACGCGCGCCGCCGTCTCCGGCGAGATCAGGCTGGACGGCAGGGAGCTGGTCGCCCTTCCCGAGCGCGACATGCGCGCGCTGCGCGGCCGTACGGTCTCCATGATCTTCCAGGACCCGCTGTCCGCCCTGCACCCGTACTTCACCGTCGGCGCCCAGATCGCCGAGGCCTACCGGGTCCATCACAAGGTCTCGAAGAAGGAGGCCCGGGAGCGCGCCGTGGAGATGCTGAAACGGGTCGGCATCCCGCAGCCCGACCGCCGGGCGCGGGACTACCCGCACCAGTTCTCCGGCGGCATGCGCCAGCGCACGATGATCGCCATGGCGCTGGTCTGCGACCCCGAACTGCTCATCGCCGACGAGCCGACGACAGCCCTGGACGTCACCGTCCAGGCGCAGATCCTCGACCTGATCCGCGATCTCCAGGAGGAGTTCGGCTCCGCGGTCATCCTCATCACCCACGACCTCGGTGTGGTGGCCGACATCGCCGACGACATCCTGGTGATGTACGGCGGCCGCCGCATCGAGTACGGCACCGTGCACGACGTGCTCAAGGAACCCCAGCACCCCTACACCTGGGGCCTGTTGGAGTCGATGCCGCAGATCACCGGGGACGTCGGGCGACGACTGAACCCCATCGCGGGCTCCCCGCCGAGCCTCATCAACCCGCCCTCCGGCTGCGCCTTCCATCCCCGCTGCACCTACAAGGGCTGGGTGACCGGGGGGCGTTGCGCGGCGGAACGGCCCGAACTGGTGGCCGTCGCCGGAACCGGCCGGCACCTCGCCGCCTGCCACCTCACCCCGGAGACCAGAACAGAGATCCGCGGTCGTACGGCCGCCGGAGCCGCGCAGTGAGGGCGGCGGACGAACAGGAGCATGCCGTGAGCACCACACAGCCCGCCGCCGGGGAGCACCTGCTCGAGGTAAGCGGCCTCACCAAGCACTTCCCGATCCGCCACGGCATCGTCTTCCAGCGGCAGATCGGGGCCGTGCACGCCGTCGACGGCATCGACTTCACGGTCGGCGCGGGTCAGTCGCTCGGCCTGGTCGGCGAGTCCGGCTGCGGCAAGTCGACCACTGGCAGGCTGGTCACCCGGCTGCTGGAACCCACGGCCGGGAAGGTGGTGTTCGACGGCGAGGACATCACCCATACCCCGGAGAACCGGATGAAGGAGGCTCGCCGCAACCTCCAGATGATCTTCCAGGACCCGTATTCCTCGCTGAACCCCCGGCACACGGTCGGCACGATCGTGGAAACACCGATGCGGCTCAACGGCATCAACCCGCCGCAGGGTCACAAGAAGCGCGCCCAGGAACTGCTGGAGACGGTCGGCCTCAGCCCCGAGCACTACAACCGCTACCCGAACGAGTTCTCCGGGGGCCAGCGCCAGCGCATCGGGATCGCCCGCGCTCTGGCACTGCGGCCCAAGCTGATCGTCGCCGACGAGCCGGTGTCGGCGCTGGACGTGTCCATCCAGGCGCAGATCGTCAACCTGCTCCAGGACCTCCAGCGGGAGTTCGGCATCGCGTTCGTCTTCATCGCCCACGACCTCGCCGTCGTACGGCACTTCTGCGAACGGGTCGCGGTGATGTACCTCGGCAAGATCGTCGAGGTCGCCGACCGGCAGACGCTGTACACCGGGCCCCGGCACCCCTACACCCACGCGCTGCTGTCCGCGGTCCCCGAGGCCGACCCGGACGGCACCCGGCGGCGCGAGCGCATCCGGCTCGCCGGGGACGTGCCCTCACCGGTGGACCCGCCCTCCGGCTGCCGCTTCCGTACCCGGTGCTGGAAGGCACAGGACCGGTGCGCGACCGAGGAACCGCCGCTGGTGCGCCTGACGGGCAACGCCGAGGACCACCTGACGGCCTGTCACTTCCCGGAGGAGCCCAGCGTCGAGGCCCGGGCCGAGGACATCGTGCTCGATCCGGCGCTGACCGCATCGGGGGACAGTGCGTCGACTTCGTCGTGAGGGTAGGGCGTGAGCCTGCTCTCCTGCTCCAGCCGGCGGTTGAAGTCGCCGACCACGGTCGCCAGTCGGGCATGGCGTGAGATGAGGGCGGCGGCCGCCCTGGGGATCCCCTCGGGGCGGTTGCCGTCGGCGCACGCGCGGATGAAGTCCTCGCGTGCGTCCCTGGCGAGGCCGTACTGGTCCACGACCAGCCAGTGCACCAGGTAGGAGAGGGCGTAGGCGCGGTCGTAGCGGCGGTGGCGGGCCTGGAAGTCGCGTTCCTGCGCGGTGAGTCGGAAGCGGCTGGACAGGGACAGTCCGTAGTCGGCGAGGTAGAGCCGGCGTCCGTCGGTGAGGATGTTGCCGAAGTGGGCGTCGAAGTGGACGAGTTGCTGTTCGCGGAGGAAACCGGTGACGGCTTCGAGGCCCTGCTCCACGAGGGCGCAGGCCGAGTCGGCGTCCTGTGTGCGCAGCTGGGCGGAGAGCCAGTCG
The DNA here is from genome assembly GCF_042880295.1 of Streptomyces sp. NPDC058307. NCBI lineage: Bacteria > Bacillati > Actinomycetota > Actinomycetes > Kitasatosporales > Streptomycetaceae > Streptomyces > Streptomyces sp. NPDC058307. The sequence continues at coordinate 210,554 of NZ_JBHVYZ010000005.1, read as the reverse complement.
TGGACGGTGTGCGGCAGGTACTCCAGGAAGAGGGTCAGGCGCGCTGACGCGGTGCGCAGGGCCTCGATGCGCTGACGCCCGCCGCCCCAGTAGGTCACCGCCCGCTCCACGTCGGCGAGTGCCTCGGGCAGGGGGTGCGGGGTGTCGGGCAGCACCCGCCAGTGGTGCAGCAGCGGAAAGCCCGGGAAGCGATCCGAGCGCACCCAGTCGGTCGTCATCTCGTGCACGGCCAGCTCGCGCCATGCGCCGAAGCCGGGGCTGCCGATCTCGCCGATGCCGTAGTGGCAGTGGGCGGGCAGGTCGAAGAGGTTCGCCGTGGAGCGGACGTGGACCGGGTGGCGTTCGGTGTCGGTGAGCGGGACCTGTTTCACGAAGACCCGTACGCCGTCCACCTCCAGCAGCGTCGCCCGGCCACCGATCCCCGTGCCCGCGGGGGCGCCCGACGCCACCAGGTCCGCGAGGTCGCCGTCGCTCAGGAGGGCGAGGGAGGTGGCGGTGTCGGCGTGGGTGCTCAGGCGGGCGGGGGAGTCCATGGTCCCATGATCGGGTCCCCGTGACCGAAGCAGGCCAGGTTCGCGCCGAGTGCCGCCAACTTCGCGAAGGAGTCCAGGGCCTGGGCGCGGTCGACGTTGAACACGCCCAACATCACCTTTCCGTCGAACGGCGAGGCCGCCACCGCGTCCCCCGTGAACAGCACCCCGTGCTCCGGGAGATGGAGCGCGAGGCTGCCGGGGGTGTGGCCGGGGACGTGGACGACCCGGGCCCCGCCGCCGAAGTCGAGAACATCGCCCTCGGACAGCTCGGTGAGCTTCGGCGGCCTCGCGAACTCGCCCTGCGGCAGGTGCCGTAGAGCTTCCGCGTGCAGGGGGCGCTCCCAGTCCTCGAACACCGGTGGCGGACCCGGCACTTCGCCTCGTACGGCGAGGGCGTCGAGCCGGTGCGCGAGCACCTCGGCGCCGGTCACGGCGGCCAACTCGGCCGCCCCGCCCACGTGGTCCTCGTGGAAGTGGGTGAGCACGATCCGTCGCAGCTGCCCCTCGACGCGGGCGGCGATCGGCGCGGCGGAACCCGCAGGGCCCGCGTCGATCAGGGTCGACTCGTCGCCGTCGCGCCAGAGGTAGGCCTGGCCGACGGGGAAGCGCAGGAGGTGGAGGTGCGGGAGCAGCTCGATGACGTCCATGGGACGACCGTAGGAAGGCCCCCGTCCGTGGACGAGGGCCTTCTGCCGACAGCAGAGCTACCGGATCAGCTCGCCGCGTAGTTGCGCAGGAACAGGGCCTCCGCCACCGACAGGCGCTCCAGCTCCTCGGGGGAGACGCTCTCGTTCACGGCGTGGATCTGGGCCTCCGGCTCGCTCAGGCCGATGAGCAGGATCTCGGCGTGCGGGTAGAGCGCCGCGAGGGTGTTGCACAGGGGGATGGAGCCGCCCTGTCCTGCGTACTGCATCTCCTGGCCCGGGTAGGCCACCGCCATCGCGTCGGCCATCGCCGCGTACGCCGGGCTGGTGGTGTCCGCGCGGAACGGCTGGCCCTGGCCGATCTGCTCGGTGCGCACCAGCGCGCCCCACGGCGTGTGCGTCTCCAGATGCGCCTGGAGCAGCTTGGTCGCCTCGGCCGCGTCGATGCCCGGCGGTACCCGCAGGCTGACCAGCGCACGGGCGCTCGCCTGCACCGACGGGGTGGCGCCGACGACGGGCGGGCAGTCGATGCCGAGGACCGTCACGGCCGGGCGGGCCCAGAGGCGGTCGGCGACCGTGCCGTCACCGATCAGCTCGACGCCGTCCAGGACCTTGGCGTCCGCCCGGAACTGCTCCTCGTCGTACTCGAGGCCGTCCCAGGACGCGTCCGGCGTGAGCCCGTCGATCCTGGTCGTGCCGTCCTTCCCGCGCAGCGAGTCCAGTACGCGGATCAGCGCGGCCAGCGCGTCGGGGGCGGCGCCGCCGAACTGGCCCGAGTGCAGGTTGCCCTCCAGGGTGTCGACCTGGATCCGCATCATGGTCATGCCGCGCAGGGTGGCGGTGACCGTCGGCAGGCCGACGCGGAAGTTGCCCGCGTCGCCGATGACGACGGTGTCCGCCTCCAGGAGCGCGGGATGTTCCTCGGCGTACCGCTCCAGGCCGCCCGTGCCCTGCTCCTCCGAGCCCTCGGCGATGAACTTGACGTGGACCGGGATCCCGCCGTTGGCCTTGAGGGCGCGCAGCGCGAGCAGGTGCATGATCACGCCGCCCTTGCAGTCGGCGGCCCCGCGCCCGTACCAGCGGCCGTCGCGCTCGGTGAGCTCGAAGGGCGGGGTCGTCCAGCCGGCCTCGTCCAGCGGCGGCTGCACGTCGTAATGGGCGTAGAGCAGGACGGTCTTCGCGCCCTCGGGGCCGGGCAGGTAGCCGTAGACGGACTGGGTCCCGTCCGGGGTGTCGAGCAGGGCCACGTCCTGGAATCCGTCGGCAATGAGCGCGTCCGCGACCCAGCGGGCGGCGGCCTCGCTCTCGCTCCTCGGGAACTGGTCGAAGTCCGCCACCGACTTGAACGCCACCAGTTCGGTGAGCTCCGCCCGCGCCCTGGGCATCAGCTTGGCGACGGTCTCGGCGACCGGATTCGACGACATGGGCACGCTCCTTGTGGGTGCGACGTTGTACCTGTGAGTGCCGTAGATCCTCCCACAGTGGTCTGTGGGCGGGCCCGCCGTAGGATGCGGGAGACAGGTGCGGCAATGGCTTGATCGGGAGCAGCAGACCATCGTGAGCAGCGAGAACACTTCGGCGGGCGATTCTTCGGCGGGCGACTCCGCAGCGGACGCCCCCACGGCGGACGACTCTTCGGCGGACGGCGTCCAGGACGAGGGACGGCGGGTGTGGGACGTCGTCGTGGTGGGCGCGGGACCCGCGGGGGCCTCGGCCGCCTACGCGGCGGCGGTGGCCGGGCGGCGCGTGCTGTTGCTGGAGAAGGCCGAGCTGCCCCGGTACAAGACGTGCGGCGGCGGGATCATCGGCCCCTCGCGGGACTCGTTGCCGCCCGGCTTCGAGCTGCCGTTCCGGGACCGGGTGTACGCGGTCACGTTCTCGAACAACGGCCGCTTCACACGGACCCGGCGCTCCAAGCAGATGCTGTTCGGGCTGATCAACCGGCCCGAGTTCGACCAGCAGCTCGTAGAGCACGCGCAGAAGGCGGGCGCCGAACTGCGCACGGGCGCCACTGTGCAGCGCGTCGAGCAGCACGGCCCGGCGGTGCCCGACCGGCGTACCGTCGCCGTGGTCCTCCAGGGCGGCGAGACGATCCTCGCGCGGGCGGTCGTCGGGGCCGACGGCAGCGCCAGCCGGATAGGCGCGCATGTCGGAGTGAAGCTCGGCCAGGTGGACCTCGGCCTGGAGGCGGAGATCCCGGTGCCGGAGACCGTCGCCGAGGACTGGAAGGGGCGGGTGCTCATCGACTGGGGCCCGATGCCCGGCAGTTACGGCTGGGTCTTCCCCAAGGGGGACACCCTGACGGTCGGCGTGATCTCCGCGCGCGGTGAAGGCGCGGCCACCAAGCGGTACTTGGAGGACTTCGTCGGGCGGCTCGGCCTCGCCGGGTTCGAACCGAGCATCTCCTCCGGCCACCTGACCCGCTGCCGTGCCGACGACTCGCCGCTCTCGCGCGGGCGGGTGCTGGTGTGCGGTGACGCGGCGGGGCTCCTGGAACCGTGGACCCGCGAGGGCATCTCCTTCGCGCTGCGCTCCGGGCGGCTCGCGGGGGAGTGGGCGGTGCGGATCGCCGAGGCCCACGACGCGGTGGACGCCCGCCGCCAGGCGCTGAACTACGCGTTCGCCGTCAAGGCGGGCCTCGGCGTCGAGATGAGCGTCGGCAAGCGGATGCTGACCGCGTTCGAGCGCCGACCCGGTCTGTTCCACGCGGCGCTGACGGGTTTCCGGCCCGCGTGGAACGCGTTCAAGGAGATCACCCAGGGCTCGACCTCGCTTGGCGAGCTGGTCCGGGGCCGGCCGATGGCCCAGCGGGCCCTGGCCGCGCTGGACCCGCGTCCCGAGCGGCCCGCGGGCGGCGAGGTCACTTCGTGAGCGTGACCCGGAAGACGGGGTGGTCGGGGGCGATGCGGAGCAGGTCGGCGTCGGGGGAGTCGGGACCGACGCCGTTGAAGAAGACGCCGACCTCGGCCTTCCAGCGCTTGAGGTAGGCGCGCAGGAGCGGGACCTTCTCCTCGTCGGCGACCTCGGTGGCGGTGAAGGCGTCCACCTTCTTGCCCAGGTGCAGCTCGCCGCCGCCGGCCGCACGCATGTTGTGGGTCCACTGGACGTGGCCGCGCGGGGCGACCAGGTACTGCTCGCCGTCCAGGGTCATCAGATTGACCGGGGTGGTGCGCCATTCGCCGCTCTTGCGGCCGCGGACGGCCAGGACGCGTGAGCCCCAGACGCTGAGCCCGCGACGGGTCAGGAAGGCCACCGTGCGGTTGAGGACGTTGACCGTGAACCAGCCGGGCTTCTGTACGTGCGTGGACATGTGACCCCCAGGATTCGGGAGAGCGTCGCTCTCTTTTGTGAGCACCGCTCTCTTCCGGTGTCCAGTCTGGCACCGGGGCGGGCGTCAGGGCAAGAGCGGTGCTCTCGTTTGTGTGCACCGCTCTCATTCCATGGGAGACTGAGGCCCATGAGTACCGCACAAGGCGCCCGCGCCCGAGCCCGGATCGAGGTCACCGCCACCATCAAGGACGAGGCGCGCAGACAACTCGCCGCGGAAGGCGCCGCCAAGCTCTCGCTGCGGGCCGTGGCCCGTGAGCTCGGCATGGTCTCCTCCGCCCTCTACCGCTACTTCGCCAGCCGCGACGACCTCCTGACCGCTCTCATCATCGACGCCTACGACTCGCTGGGCGAGAGCGCGGAGCACGCGCACGCAGCCGTCGCCCAGGCGGGGCCGACGGAACGCTGGGTGACGGTGTGCGAGGCGGCACGCGCGTGGGCGCTCGCACACCCCCACGAGTACGCCCTGATCTACGGATCCCCGATCCCGGGCTACACCGCACCGCAGACGACGGTCCGGGCCGCCTCACGCGTGGGTCTCCTCCTCATCGGCATCACCCGCGACGCACACCGCGGCCCTGGCCTGACCGGGCCCGCACTCGCCGACGAACTGCGCCCCGAGGCCGAACGCATCGCCGCCGACCTCGCCCCCGACCTCCCGCCCGAGGTCGCCACCGCGCTCGTCGCCGCCTGGGCCCAGCTGTTCGGCCTGATCGGGTTCGAGCTGTTCGGCCAGTTCAACCGGGTGGTGGAGGACCGCGAACGGTTCTTCCGGCACGCCGTGACGCACCTCGCGCGGGGCGTGGGACTGACATGAGCGAGGGGAGCCGCGTCCCCCACGCGGCCCTCGCGCAAGGGAGGCCGTCGTACTCCGCCGGGAGTACGCGTGATCACCGCCCTCGGGGGACGTCCTCGCCGGCCCGGGACGTCTAGCGTGGCTGTCATGGACGGTGAGCGGGGCGTGCGCGGGGGCGGTTCGCCGCGGTGGTCGCGGCACGGGCCGTCGTGGCGGCGCGGTGCCGGCGACGACGGCCAGGGCACCCGGTGGCCGTGGCCGTCCACCCTGCTGATCACGTTCTTCGTGCTCGGGGGGTCGAACTACGCGGCCCATCAGCAGGTCGGCGACCGGGCCGCGCTCGATGTGTTCGCGCGGGTGCTGCTGGTGACCGGCTCCGGGCTGCTGTTGTGGCGGCATCGGCAGCCGGTGCTCGTCGTCTTCGGTACGGCGGCTGCCGCGATGCTGTACCTCGGGGCCGGGTATCCGTACGGGCCGGTGTTCCTCACCGTCGCCCTCGCCTGCTTCAGCGCCGTCGTGGCCGGGCACCGCAAGGCCGCCTGGACCGCGCTCGGGATGCTGTGGGCCGGGCACGTCCTGGTGGCTCACTGGCTCTACCAGTGGCTGCCCCCGTCCAGGGATCCGGCCGCGCCCTGGGGGCAGGAGGGCGTGATCGCCGCCTGGGTCGTCGCCATCGTCGCCGTCTCGGAGCTGGCGCGGACCCGCCGTGAACAGTGGGCCGGGGAACGGGCCGAGCGGGCCCGGGCCGCACAGCGGCGCGCCGACGAGGAGCGGCTGCGGATCGCCCGGGAACTGCACGACGTCCTCGCGCACAGCATCTCCGTCATCAATGTCCAGGCCGGGGTCGGTCTCGCCCTCCTCGACAGCGACCCCGAGCAGGCCCGCACCGCGCTCACCACCATCAAGGCCGCCAGCAAGGAGGCGCTCGGCGAGGTGCGGCAGGTGCTTGACACCCTGCGCACCCCCGGTGACGCGCCGCGCGCCCCCGCGCCGGGCCTCGACCGCCTGCCCGAGCTGGTGTCCCAGGCGGCCGGCGCGGGCCTCACCGTCGAGGTCGAGGGATCGGCGCCGGCCCTGCCGCCCGGCGCGGACCTCGCCGCCTTCCGGATCGTCCAGGAGGCGCTCACCAATGTCGTACGGCACTCGGGATCGCGGCACGCGCGCGTGCGGCTCGATCGCGACGAGGACGCGCTACGGCTGCGTATCGACGACGACGGGCCCGCGACCGGCGCCGACGCGGGCGGCAGCGGCAACGGTCTGGCCGGAATGCGGGAGCGAGCCGCCGCACTCGGTGGCACGATCGAGGCGGGCCCGCATCCAGGGGGAGGGTTCCGGGTGCTCGCCGTGCTGCCGCTCGAGGTGAAGGCCAAGGAGGACGACCGGTGATCCGCGTACTGCTCGCCGACGACCAGTCCCTCGTGCGGGCCGGTTTCCGGGCCCTGCTCGACGCACAGCCGGACATCGAGGTGGCGGGGGAGGCCCCGGACGGTCAGGAGGCGCTGCGCAAGGTGCGCGAACTGCGGCCGGACATCGTCCTGATGGACATCCGGATGCCGCTGCTCGACGGCCTCGCCGCGACCCGGCGCATCACCGAGGACGACGCGTTGAAGGACGTGAGGGTGGTCATGCTCACCACCTTCGAGCTCGACGAGTACGTCTTCGAGGCGATCCGTTCCGGCGCCTCCGGCTTCCTGGTCAAGGACACCGAACCGGAGGAACTCCTGCGCGCGGTCAGGGCGGTGGTCGACGGCGACGCGCTCCTCTCGCCGGGGGTGACCCGCCGTCTCATCGCCGAGTTCGCGGCCCGCTCCAAGGAGCCCGCGGCCGAGGGCGTCCTCGCCGGACTCACCGAGCGGGAACGGGAGGTGATGGCCCTGGTCGGCATCGGCCTGTCCAACGAGGAGATCGCCCGCCGCCTGGTCGTCAGCCCGCTCACCGCCAAGACCCACGTCAGCCGCACGATGGTCAAGCTCGGCGCCCGCGACCGCGCCCAACTGGTGGTGCTGGCCTACGAGTCGGGGTTGGTGCGGCCCGGCTGGCTGGGCTGAGGGCTCTCCCGCCGGAAGCGCACCAGCACACTGATCACCCGGGCGAAGAAGACCAGGGGTGCGATCGCGAGCCCGATGCGCAACAGCAACTTCTCCACGATGTCCGGCAGTTGGAACAGCAGCGCCGGTCCCGCCACCGCCCCGAACAGCACCGCCGCCGCGAACAGCGCACTGCACAGCGCGTATCCGATCTCGACGGTGATGGCATCCCGCTCGGCCTGGTTCCGGCGTCCCCCGTAAGTCTCCACTCCCCGAGTGTCACAGCCGTGTGCCCGGCGGAGCAAGCAGCTCGGCCGGGCACACGGTGTCGGAGGCGTCCCCCTAGTCACGTACGCTGACGCGCTCCGCCTCCCGCACAGTGGACTGGGCGACCACCACGGACCGCTGCGGGCGACGCGGGGTGCGCACTCCCGTGAGGGTGATCAGCAGCCCGGCCGCGGCGATGGCCGTGACCACGACAAGGCCGGGGCGGTAGCTGTCGAGGACGGCCTGCGGGGTGGCGTTCTCGGGGGCGCCCGCCGTCACCACGGCGGTCACGACGGCCAGGAAGATCGCCCCGCCGACCTGGACCGAGGTGTTGAGCAGCCCGGAGACCATGCCCTGCTCGTGGTCCTCGACGCCGTTGGTGGCCTGGATGTTGAGGGAGGGGAACACCAGTGCGCAGGCGGCGCCGATGAGCAGCATCGACGGCAGGATCGCGGCGGCGTACCCGGGGTTGAGGTCGACACCCAGGAACAGCGCGTATCCGACGACCATCAGTGCGAAGCCGGCCGGGATCAACCGCTGGGTGCCGAACCGGTCGACGATCGAGCCGACCTTCGTCGAGGACACGGCCACCAGTGCTCCCGCGGGCAGGAAGGCGAGCGCGGTGTGCAGTGCCGACCAGCCGAGCAGGGACTGCATGTACAGGGTCACGAGGAACTGGAAGCCCACGTACGAGCCGAAGAAGGCCATGGCACCCAGCTGGGCGCGGATCTGGGTGCCGGAACGCAGCACGCCGAGCCGGACCAGCGGACCCGGCGAACGCCGCTCGACCAGGACGAACGCCGTCAGCAGTACGGCCACGGCGAGGAAGGACAGCAGGGTGCGGGCCGAGGCCCAGCCGGACTCCGGAGCCTGGACGACGGTGAAGACCAGCAGCAGCATCGAGGCGGTGCCGAGAACGGCGCCGGGGATGTCGTATCCGTTGTGGTCCTTCTCCCGGGCGCTGCGCGGCAGCAGCCTGAGCCCGGCGAAGAGCGCGATCAGGGCGATGGGTGCGGGCAGCAGCATGGTCAGGCGCCAACTGGCCTCGGTGAGCAGGCCGGACAGCACCAGGCCCATGGAGAAGCCGGTGGCGGCGCAGGTGGTGTAGATGGAGAGCGCGCGGTTGCGCAGCGGGCCCTCCGGGAACGTCGTGGTGATGATGGACAGGCCGGCCGGAGCGGTGAAGGCCGCGCTGAGGCCCTTGATGAAGCGGCTCGCGATCAGCAGCGGGCCCGAGTCGACGAGACCGCCGAGGAGCGAGGCGACCGCGAAGACGCCGAGGGCCACCAGGAAGACCTGGCGCCGGCCCAGCAGGTCGGCGGCGCGGCCGCCCAGGAGCAGCAGGCCGCCGTAGCCGAGGATGTAGCCGCTGACGATCCATTGCAGCGTCGAGGTGGAAAGGCCCAGGTCGGCGCCGATGGACGGCAGCGCGACACCGACCATCGACACGTCCAGGGCGTCCAGGAACATCGCGGCGCACAGCACCAGCAGGGTGCCCCAGAGCCTGGGTGTCCAGCGGACCGCTGAGGACGGGTCCGCGGGGGTGGTGAGCGGAGAGGTCATGGCGAAGACACTACATGCGCATGCATCGAATGCAAACGCATTTAATTCCGATGCAATAATTCGCCTTCTCTGCTACGGTGCCGCGCATGGTGGCGAAGAAGCCCGAGCAGGCACTCGCGGAGCAGTGGCGGGACATCCTGGCGCTGCACGCGCGCACCCAGTGCGAACTGGACCGCGCTCTGCATCAACACGGCCTGTGCGCAAGCGACTTCGAGGTGCTGGATGTCCTGGCCCACGACGGCTGCGCCTACCGCGTGCAGGAGATCTCCGAGCGGGTCCATCTGAGCCAGAGCGCGCTGTCCCGGCTGATCGCCCGGCTGGAGAAGGACGGGCTCGTCGAGCGCGGGATGTGCGCGGAGGACCGGCGGGGCGTCCGCGTCTCACTCACCTCCAAGGGGCGCGCGTTGCATCGTGACGCCCTTCCGGTGCAACGCGCGGTTCTCACGCGGATGTTGGAATCCTCCTAGATCACGCCGGACTTCTCCCGCCACAGTGCGGCGACCGACGCGTCACCGCTCACCCGTGGGTACGGCAGCCGGTTCCACAGGGCCGCATACAGCCGCGCGGCGGGCCCGGACACCTCGCAGTCGGCGTCCCCCGCCTCACCGCGTTCGGTCGCCGGTGGCTCCTCGGTCAGTCGTACGGTCCACACGGCGCCGTCCGTGTCGCTCGCCCGCACCCGCAGCACCCGGGGCTCGGCGCTGCGGACCCGGCTCTTGTCGCGGGCGTGGAAGCCGCGCAGCAACTCGTCGATGCCGTCGGCCGCGAAGTCCCGCTCGAATTCCTCGGGGGCGCCGCCGCGCGCCGCCTCCGCGTCGAAGCGGTGCACGGCCGTCTCGTGCGCCTGCCGCCGGGCCCAGAAGGCGAGCGGTGAGGGGGCGGGCAGGAAATGCCAGCACCGCAGGTCGGGCGCGGCGGAGCCCAGCGTGTCGACCAGACGACGGTGACCGGCGCGGAACCAGGCCAGCAACTCCTCCCCGTCCAGGACCGGTTCGTCGCCGAAGGGGCGGAAGGCGGTCTGCTCCTGGGCCACGAACGCCGTGGCCCAGCGATGCACCGAGCCCGTGTGCCGCAGCAGGTCCCGCACTGCCCACTCGGGGCAGGTCGGCACCTTGGCGTCGGTGCTGGCCTCTTCGGCGGCCGACGCGAGCAACTGGCCCTCGCGGTCCAGGATCCGGATGAACTCGGCTGTCTCCATGGAAGGAGTGTGCCCGACGGCGCCGGGCCACCGGCTCCGCCGGGTTACCAGTCGCGGGCCGCCTGCAGCAGGTGGTCGCGGACCAGTGCCACGTGCGGATTGCCGGAGGTGCCGGGGCGCTGCACCAGGAAGGCCGTGTTGACGGGCGGGTCGTCGGGGTCGTGGAGCAGGACCAGCGCCCCCGACGCCAGTTCCTCGGCGCACAGATAGCGGGGGAGCACGGTGAACCCGGTTCCGCCGACCACCGCGGCCTTGACCGCGTTCAGGTCGGGCATGGTGACGGCCGGCTGCTGCACCAGGCGCCGGCCGAAGACGTGCCGCCAGTAGCGGCGGACGATGGGCAGGTCCTCGGCGTAGGCGACGAGAGGGACACCGTGCAGCGCTGCCGCGAGATTTTCCGGTGCGCCGAGCCGCTGGGCCCGGGCGGGGGAGGCGACCAGCACGAACTCCTCGTCGTTGAGCGGCAGGGCGGTGAGCGTGCGGCCGCGCGGCCGGAACGTGGCGATCACCAGGTCGTGGCGGCCCGCGCGCAGGTCGTCCAGGAGCGGTTCGGTCAGACTCGGTGTGATGCGCAGCCGTACCCCGTGGTCCACCAAGGGCGCGACACCGGGCAGGACGCACCGGGACAGCAGCTCGGCCGGGCCGGCGAGATGCACCGGCTCGGCAGGCGCGTCCTCCGTGCTCCCGGCGTGCCCCGCCACCGCGGCGAGCGAGTCCAGGGGCTGCATGATCCGGGCGGCGAGCTCGTCCGCGTACGGCGCAGGGGTCACGCCCCGCGCCCGGCGCTCGAACAGCTCGCGTCCCACCTGCCGTTCCAGGGTACGGATCTGGGTGGTGACCGTGGGCTGGGAGAGGCCCAGGAGACGGGCCGCGGCGGTGAAGGAGCCGGTGCGGTACACGGTGAGGAACGTCCGCAGCAGGTTCAGGTCCAGCGGGGCGCCGACGGTCTGCCCCGCATCCTCGGAGTCATTGGTGTTCCTATCCCTCATATATGCGAGCCTATTGGATTTCTATGGCCGAACAGGACTACGGTTTCAGCATGTCGAAGATCCTCTTTGTAATGACCGGCGCCGACCACTGGACCCTGGCCGACGGCACCCAGCACCCGACCGGCTTCTGGGCCGAGGAGGCTGTCGCCCCGTACGAGGCCTTCAAGGCCGCGGGACACGAGATCGTCGTGGCCACCCCGGGCGGTGTCGTGCCGACGGTGGACAAGGGCAGCCTCGCGGCCGAGGTGAACGGCGGCCAGGAGAACGCCGACCGTATCGCGGGGGTGCTCGCCTCGGCCCCCGAACTCCAGGCCCCGCTGCGGCTGGACGAGGTGAACCTCGACGACTACGCGGCCGTGTTCTACCCCGGCGGCCACGGGCCGATGGAGGACCTCGCGGTGGACGCGGTCTCGGGCCGTCTGCTCACCGGCGCCCTGGAGAGCGGCAAGCCCCTCGGAGTCGTCTGCCACGCCCCGGCCGCGCTGCTCGCCGCCACGAAGGCCGACGGTTCCAACGCGTTCGCCGGGCGCCGCGTGGCCGCCTTCACCAACGCCGAGGAGACTCAGGCGGGCCTCGCCGACAAGGCCAAGTGGCTGCTCCAGGACCGGCTCACCGAGGCCGGCGTCCAGGTCGAGGTGGCCGAGCCGTGGGCTCCGCATGTGATCGTCGACGGCAACCTGGTGACCGGGCAGAACCCGGCGTCCTCCGCGCCGCTGGCGGTGGAACTGCTGAAGAAGCTGGGCTGAGCCTCTGAGGCTCCTCAAGTCGCTTGGCGGCCACGGAACATGACCGTCACGATGACCGCATGTCGGCAATCGCGGGACTGAACAAGAAACACAACTTCGTGCTGCTCGTCCGGGACGCGGACGTCATCGCGGCGGCCCTGCGCCAGGCGCCGGCCGAGGCTCCGCCGGAGGAACGCCCCGGGCTGGAACGCGCCGTGGCACTCGTCGAGTCCACCGCCGCCGAGACGGTGCTGCGCGCCCGCTGGGCCCGCTCCAGGCTGGCCGCCGTCGGCTTCACCGGTGACATCGCCTCGGTGGCGGCGGTACGGGCCCTGCGCAAAGCGGAGCCGAAGCTGAGCCTGTTGGCGGCCGTGCAGTTGCAGAAGGAGGCGGTGGCTCATCCGGAGTGATCCGGATGAGCCTTTCGTTGTGTGGAAAGCGAGGGGTGCGGGGCGGTCGGCGCGTCCTGGGGGTCTTCGGCTTTGTGGGGGTTGGCGGGCGCGGGGCGCGTTTTGCGCTCCGGCGGTGATCCGAGGGAGCACCGCTGTGTCCCCTCGCGGTGCTGACGGCTCTGCGGGAGCGTGGGCGGAGTCGGGGCGTGGTCGGGTGTACTGCGGCGCGTCGGGTGCGCCCCGTGATGGTCGCGGTGGTGGGGGCGTTTCGTGGTCCGGCGGTGATCGGAGGCGGGGCGCCGGACTGTTCCGTCGCGGTGGTGATGCCCTGTAGGGGGCCTGGTCAGGCCGTTGCCGCGCGTCGGGTCAGCGCGGCGATCACCGCGGCGGTGGCCGCGAGTGCCGCCACGCTGGTGAGGGCCACGGGGAGTGAGAACCAGTCGGCCATGAAGCCGATGGCGGGCGGGCCGAGGAGCATGCCGCCGTAGCCGAGGGTGGAGGCGATGGCGACCCCGTCCGGCCCGGCCAGCCTGCCCGCCCGCTCGACGGCGACGGGGAAGAGGTTGGCGAGACCGAGCCCCGTGATCATGAAGCCGAGCAGCGCCGCCCAGACGGACGGGGCGAGGGCGCCGAGCAGCATGCCGAGCGCGGCGACGGTGCCGCCGCCCACCAGCGTGCGGGTCTGGCCGAGTCGTTCGAGCAGCCTGGTGCCGGTCAGCCGGCCGATGGTCATGGCGAGCGCGAAACACGAGTAACCGACCGCCGCGACGCCGGGCGTGGCGTCCAGGTCGTGCTCCAGATGCAGGGCGCTCCAGTCGGCCAGGGCGCCTTCGCCGTAAGCCGTGCACAGGGCGATCAGACCGAAGGTGACGACGAGGCCGCGGGTGCGGGTGCCCGGCGGACGGGGTGCGGACTTGTGCTGCGGTGTGTCCTGCGGGGGTGTCGGGGGTTGGATGCGCAGCAGGGTCCGGCCCGCGACGGCGGTGACGAGCAGACCGATCACGGTGAGCCCGAGCAGGTGCCGCGTGGGCGACAGGCTCCCGGCGACCAGCCCGCCGAGCCCGGCACCGAGCATTCCGCCCAGGCTGAAGGCCGCATGGAAGCTGGGCATGATCGGCCGCCGCAGCGCGGCCACCAGATCGACCGCCGCGCTGTTGAACGCCACGTTGATGCTGCCGTACGCGGCGCCGAAGACGAGCAGTACGGCGCCGAGTGCCGGCGCGGAGTGGGTGAGCGGCGGCAGGGCGACGCTGAGGGAGAGCAGGACGGCGCAGACGACGGTGACCCGGCGGGTGCCGTAACGGCGGCACAGCCGTCCCGTGAGCATCATGGTGATCACCGCGCCGGCCGAGACACCGAGCAGGGCGAGGCCGAGGGCGCTGGCGGAGGCGCCGGTCTGCTCCTTGATCGCGGGGATGCGGACGACCCACCCGGCGAAGATGAAGCCGTCGACGGCGAAGAAGACGGTGAGGGCGACACGCAGTCGGGTGAGGGAGTTGTCCGGCACGGCGATGCGGGTTCGCATTTTGTTTATCAGCGGCACAAAGTCAGGGTAGGCGTGTGCTCGATTGTGGGCAAGGGTGTTCGGGTGAGCGTGCGAGGGGCTCGTGGGTCACCGTCGTCAGATCTCCACTCATCTGCATGCCGACTTCACCCGGTTGCTCGTGAGTGGGCCCGGTTGCGTTGGATGCTGGACGTCACGGAGCTGTCGGGCGGTCGGCTCGGACCGGTTCTTCGGACTGGTTCGGCGGACCGGTTCGTCGGGGTGGTTCCCGGGGCGGAAGGAGCTCTCTCGGTGGTTCTTGGCGCGCATGCGGGCAGGGCGGCGGGGGCCGGCGCGGTCGAGATCGCGCGGCTGGGTGGGCTGTGGCGGGTGACAAGGCCCTGGCACCCGGGGCTGCGGCCGTACTTACGCAGCTATGTCGGCTACTGGGAAGCGGTGGCCACCCCGTACGAGGCCAGGCTGGTGCCGACGGGGCGTGCGACCCTCCTGATCAGTTTCTCGGAGCCGTTCTCGCAGGTGCGGCGGCTGGGGGCGCGGGGCGGCGGCAGCGGGAGCATCGGGTCGCTGGTGGTGGGGCTGGAGGACCGGCCCGCGATCTGTACGCATCCCGGCGGCCAGGAGGCGATCCGGGTGGAGTTCACGCCACTGGGCGCTTACCGGCTGTTCGGCATGCCGATGAGCGAGTTGACGAACCTGGCCGTCGAGGTGCGGGACGTCCTGGGACCCGGGGCCGGCGTACTGGTGGAGCGGATGGCAGCCACACCGGACTGGGCGGCCAGATTCGACCTGCTGGACGCGGCGCTGCTCGCCCGGCTCGAGCACGGCCCGCGGGCCACGCCCGAGGTGGAGCATGCCTGGCGACTGCTCTCCGGCGGCGCGGGGACGATCCCGATCGCCCGTATCGCCGCCGAAGTGGGCTGGAGCCAGGGGTACTTGATCCGCCGGTTCACCCAGCAGATCGGGCTCACCCCCAAGGCGTCCGCCCGGGTCCTGCGCTTCCGTCACGCCGTGGCGTTGCTCGGTCGCGGGACCGCGAGTCTGACCGAGATCTCCACGGCCTGCGGCTTCTACGACCAGGCCCACCTCAACCGCGAGTTCCGGGCCATCGCCGGGACCACGCCGGGACAGATGGTGGCCGCACGCCGGGTGGAGGGGGCGGTGGCTCTGTCCGGGAGTGCAAATTCTTCCAAGACCGCGGCGACGGCGGGCCGGTAGCCTCCCGCTGGTGCACCCGACGGCCGGTCGGACGGCGCGGGGGACCGTCCGACCGGCCCGGGCACCATCAGGCCGGGGGAAGCCCCCGACGAGGCCGCCGCCATCGACTCGGGAACCGGATTGACCGACAACGGCCTACGGCCGCGCGGGAGTTCGCCCGCCCTGCCCCCGTGACTTGTCCCCGGAGCAACGGGCCGTGGGGGAGACGAGGGGCAGGCGCTCCATCGAGTTGGGCGCGGCCTGGTTCATCGGCGGGCTGCTCGTCGCCGTCGTCACCTTTGGGCAGGTTCAGGGCGTGGGTGTGTACGTCGTGGTCTGGGGCCCCCTGGCCTCGGGCCCCGTGGTCTGGGGCCCCTTGGTCTACGGCGTGCACCGGGTCGGTTCCGGGCTCCAACTCATCAGGAAAACCCGGGGTGTTCGTGAGTCGGTACCCGGTCTCCTGAGCCGCGCGATCTCGGCATCGTCGATGCCATTCCGCAAACCCTCTCGCCCGGGGCAGTTCGCAATGACGCGCTCGGCGAGCAGTGCCTTCCCCGGGGCCCGGGCATGCGCGGGCATCCACCGGCCCACTTGGGTGATCGCGCGCAGGTGCTCCTGCGACTCGCGGGTGGCCACGTGGACGACGTCCGAACCGTCCAGCCGGACGAGGCGGACGGTGGCGCCGAGCACCTCCGACGCCTCGTCGGGATACGGCCGTACCCGCGCACGCCCGGGCTGCTGTCCAGGTGGGTCTGGAGGAGGGCGCGCCCACTGCTCCGAGGACCCGCAGTGCCCTCGCGCAGGGCGCCCCGCGCCCCGAGCGGTTGGCCGATCCGAAGTCGATGTACGCCCACCCATTGACCTTCGATGACACCTACATCTAGCCTCCGTCCTCATATGTAGACGATGTCTTTGTATGAGGACCGAGTTCAGTGGGATGACCTACCGGAATGCTCCGTTGAACTCTCCTCACCGCACTGCCGGTTCAAGGGAGAACTGACACATGCCGCTCGTCGTAGTCGGGATCAGCGTCCTCGTCCTGCTCTTTCTGATGACGAAGCTGAGACTCAACGGCTTCGCCGCCCTCCTCCTGGTCGCCGTCGGTGTCGCCCTGGTCCAGGGGATAGCGCTGGAGGAGATACCGGACGTCCTCTCCGAGGGCATCGGGGGCCAGATCGGCGACACCATGCTCACCATCGGGCTCGGCGCCATGGTCGGCCGGGTGATGGGGGACTCCGGCGCCGCCCAACGGATCGCCGGCAGGTTGCTCGACGTGTTCGGCCCGCGCTGGGTGCAGGTCGCCATGGTGCTGTCCGCGATGCTCATCGGCGTGACCATGTTCTACGAGGTCGCCTTCGTCATCATCGTGCCGGTCGCCTTCACCCTCGTCCGGGTCACCCGGGTCAACCTGCTCTGGGTGGGGCTGCCGATGTCGATCGCCCTGTCCACCATGCACAGCTTCCTGCCGCCCCACCCGGGCCCCACGGCCGTGGCCGCCACCTTCCACGCCTCCGTCGGACTGACCCTGTTCTACGGCCTGTTCATCGCGGTCCCGGTCGGCGCGTTCATCGCGCTGCTGTGGCCCCGCCTGCCGTTCGTCCGGCGGATGAACCCCGAGATCCCCAAGGGCCTGGTCAGCGAACGGGTCTTCGAGGAGGAGGAGATGCCCGGCATGGGCTGGTCGCTGGCGGTGGCCCTGCTGCCCGTCGTGCTGATCGCCGGTGCCGCGGTGACCGACCTGGCCACCTCGGGGGACAGTGCCGGACTGCACTTCGTCGCGTTCATCGGCTCCGCGCCCATCGCCCTGCTGCTCACGCTGCTCGTCGCGGTATGGGTGTTCGGGCCGCGGATGGGACGCAGTCTGGCGGAGGTCAGCACCTCGTGCCGGGAGGCGGCCCAGGCCATGGCGATGATCCTGCTGGTCATCGGAGCGGGCGGTGCCTTCAAGAACGTCCTGGTCGAGGGCGGCATATCCGACTACATCAAGGACGCGACCGACGGCTGGTCCATCTCCCCGATCATCCTGGCCTGGCTGATCGCCGCGATCCTGCGCGTGGCCCTCGGCTCCGCGACCGTCGCCGTCGTCACCGCCTCCGGCGTGGCACTGCCGCTGCTCGCGGGAAGCGGCGTGCACGCCGAGGTCATGGTGCTCGCCGTCTCCTGCGGGTCGATCGCCTTCTCGCACGTCAACGACCCGGGATTCTGGATGTTCAAGGAGTACTTCAACCTGTCCGTCATCGACGCGATCAAGGCACGCACCACGTACACGACGGTCCTCGCGCTCCTGGGCCTCGGCGGTGTACTGGTCCTGGAACAGGTGCTGGACGCCCTGAACGTCTGACCTCTCCCCACACTCGTCAGAACTCGTCAGAAAGACACCGCCTCGCCATGAGCCAGCCCGTCGTCACGAAGTTCTCCGTCCATCCGGTCGCCGGCCGGGACTCCATGCTCCTCAACCTCTCCGGCGCCCACGCCCCCTACTTCACCCGGAACGTCGTCGTCCTCGAGGACTCCGAGGGGCGCACCGGCCTAGGCGAGGTGCCGGGCGGCGACGGCATCACCCGGACCCTCCGCGACGCCGAGCCCCTGGTCGTCGGTGCCCGCGTCGGCGACTACAAGCGCGTCCTGCGCTCCATCCACGACACCTTCGCCGACCGCGACTCGGGCGGCCGCGGCGCCCAGACCTTCGACCTCCGTACGACCGTACACGCCGTCACCGCCGTCGAGTCGGCGCTGCTGGACCTGCTCGGACAGCACCTCGACGTCCCGGTCGCGGCCCTGCTCGGTGACGGCCAACAGCGCGATGCGGTAAGGGTCCTGGGCTATCTCTTCTACGTCGGCGATCCGGACCGCACCGACCTCGGCTACGTCCGTGAGCCCGACGCGGACATCGACTGGCACCGCGTCCGGCGCGAGGAGGCGCTGACCCCCGAGGCGATCGTCCGTCAGGCGGAGGCCGCCTACGACCACTACGGCTTCCGCGACTTCAAGCTCAAGGGCGGTGTCCTGCCGGGCAGCGAGGAGGTGAAGGCCGTACAGGCACTCAAGGAGCGCTTTCCCGAGGCCCGGATCACCCTCGACCCGAACGGCGCGTGGTCGCTGCGGGAGGCGGTCGAGCTGTGCCGTCCGCTCGTCGGCACGCTCGCCTACGCCGAGGATCCGTGCGGTGCGGAAGGCGGTTACTCCGGCCGGGAGATCCTCGCCGAGTTCCGCCGGGCCACCGGGCTGCCCACCGCCACCAACATGATCGCCACGGACTGGCGGCAGCTGACCCACGCCCTGGCCCTGCAGTCGGTGTCCATCCCGCTGGCCGACCCGCACTTCTGGACCATGCAGGGCTCGGTGCGGGTCGCCCAGCTGTGCCACGCCATGGGACTGACCTGGGGCTGCCACTCCAACAACCACTTCGACATCTCGCTCGCGATGATGGCGCACTGCGGTGCCGCCGCCCCGGGCGAGTACAACGCCCTCGACACCCACTGGATCTGGCAGGAAGGCATGGAGCGGCTCACCGTCGAACCGCCGCGGATCAGCGGCGGCGAGGTCGCCGTCCCGGACACCCCCGGCCTCGGCGTCCGGCTGGACCGCGACCGGCTCCGGGCCGCACAGGAGCTGTACGAGGAAGTGGCCTCGGCCGGCCGTGACGATGCCGCCGGGATGCAGTACCTGATCAAGGGCTGGACGTTCGACGCGAAGCGACCGTGCTTGGTGCGCTGAGTTCCGCGTGGTCGAAGTCGTCGACGTGGGCAGGGCCCGCTACAACAACCTCAGCGACCTGGGGCCATCCGCTTCGGTGGGGTGGCAGCGGCACCTGGACCGGTGCCCAGGCGACCGCCCTCGTGCGGCAGTTCGATTGTTCCTCGGCCAAGTTGTCCACCGGCGGCGGGCACTTCTGGCCCTACGGCCTGAACTACGAGAACGGGTTCTCCGGTACGGCGGCCGACCGCCACGTGCGGATCGTCGCCGCGATGGTGCGTGACGGTCTGTGAGCTGAGCGGTTGGTGTCCGGGGACGAAAAACGTCCCCGGACACAGTGCCGGTGCGCAGGACCGGTCCCCACGGGGAAGGGCCCTGTCGTCCGGCACGTCACCCGCGCGCACTGGAGGCTCCCTTGGACGCCCACGGCACCCACGACACTTCCCGGCCCGGCCCGCTCTCCCGGCGCAGATTCCTCCAGGCCGCCGGCGTGACCGCCACCGCCACCGCCGTCGCGGCCGCCGCTCCACCCGCCTCGGCGGCTCCCTCTCATACGGCCACGGCCACCCTCACCCTGACCGCCGTCACCGGCGGCTCCGCGACGCTCTCCCCGGCCGGTGACCGGCTCGTCGCCGAGGTGCAGAACGTGCTCTGGTCCCTTCCGCGCACCGGTGGCACCGCCCGCGCGCTCACCCCGCCCGGCCTGGAACCCACCCGCCCGCAGTTCTCGCCCGACGGCAGCCGTCTCGTCGTCTGCGCCTACCGCGGCGGCGGCTTCCACCTCTGGACGTTGCGGGCCGACGGCGGCGACGTACGGCAGCTCACCGACGGGCCCTGGGACGACCGAGGCCCCGCCTGGTCGCCGGACGGCACCCGGATCGCGTTCGCCTCCGAGCGCGGCGGCGACACCGTCTCCGGCAGCCCGTACCGCATCTGGGTCGTCGACGTGCGCTCCGGAGAGCTGACCCGGCTCACCGGGCACCCCGGACAGCACGGCCCGGCGCAGGGCGGTGCCTGGGAGGACTTCGACCCGACCTGGTCGGCGGACGGCGAGCGCGTGCTGTTCGTCCGCGCGGCCGTCACCGCCTCGGGCGCCCTGCGCGCCGACACCGTCGCCTCGGTCGCCGCCGACGGCTCGGGACCGGTCACCGTGGAGCACACCGACGACTCCGGCGCCCAGCTCATGACCCCGGCCGTCTCATCCGGCGGCACGCTCGCGTATCTGCGCACCACGCCCGCCCCCAGCGCCTCGTGCACCCTTGTCGTGGACGGCACGCCGGTCGCCGTCGACGGTGACGTGCTGCCCGCCCCGCCCCGCTGGACCGACGGCGAACGGCTCCTGCTCGCGGTGGACGGCCGCTTCCGCCTGACCGACCCCAAGGCGCCTGCGGCGGGGGAGGAGATCCCGTTCACGGCTCAGATGCCCGTGGAACGGCCCCGCTACCGGGGCAAGGCCTACGACTTCGAGGGCACCGGCATCCGGCGGGTGCGCGCCCTGCATCTGCCCGCGCTCTCGCCCGACGGCCGCAGCATCGCCTTCGCCGCGCTCAACTCCCTGTGGACCGCCGGGACATCGGGCGGCCGACCGCCTCGGAAGATCCTCCACGTCCCGCCCACCCGCTATGTGTCGGGGCCGACCTGGACACCCGACGGCACCGCCCTGCTGTACTGCGACGACCGCGACGGACTGTTCGCCGTACGCCGCCGCGACCTCGACTCCGGCGAGGAGACCGTGCTCGCCGACGGCGGCCGGGTCTTCCCCGCGCTCTCGCCCGACGAGACCCGGCTGGCCTGCCTGGACATGTCCGGCAACCTGGTCGTGCGCGACCTGCCGGACGGCGGCGAACGCACCCTCGTCGCCCCGCTCGGCGCGGGCGGGCTGCCCGGCCGCCCCAGCTGGTCCCCCGACGGCCGGTATGTCGCCCTGTGCGACCGCAACCGGCTCAACCAGCGCTTCCGCGAGGGCTACAACCTCATCAGGGTCGTCGACACCACCACCGGCACCGCCGCCCTGCACGCCCTCGCCCCGCACACCTCCCTGGCCGACCGCTACGACTCGGGCCCGGTCTGGTCGCCCGACGGCCGCTGGATGGCCGTCGTCGCCGAATCCGCCCTGTGGCTGCTCCCGGTCCGCGCGGACGGCACCCCCGACGGGACGCCGCGCCGCCTCACCACCGAGCCCGCCGACCACCCCTCCTGGTCCGCCGACGCCCGCACCCTGCTCTACCTCTCCGCCGGCACCCCGCGCCTGATCGACGTCCGCAGCGGCAAAGCCCGTACCGTCAGGGTGCCGTTGGGCTACCGGCGCCCCCGCCCCGCCGACACCCTCGTGCACGCCGGCCGGTTCTGGGACGGCACCGGAGCGGACGTCCGCGAGGACATCGACCTCCTGATCCGGGACGGCCGTATCGCCGAGGTCTTCCCGCACCGCGCCGGGCGGCCGGCCGCCCGACGGGTCGACGCGAGCGAGCGCACCGTGCTCCCGGGACTGTGGGACGCGCACACCCACCCCTGGCAGAGCACCTACGGCGGACGGCAGACCGCGCTCCAGCTCGCCTACGGCATCACGACCGCCGTCTCGCTGGGCGGCTTCGCCTACGAGCAGGCCCGCATCCGCGAGGCCGTCGCCGCGGGCGCGCTCGCCGGGCCGCGGCTGCTGGCCACCGGCGAACTGCTCGACGGCGCCCGCGTCGCCTACAGCATGGGCCGTGCCCACCGCACCCCCGAGGGGCTGCGCCGCTCGCTGGCGCGTGGGGCGGCGCTGGACTGGGACTTCGTGAAGACGTACGTCCGTGCCCCGGGCTGGGTGATGAAGGAGGCCGCCGACTTCGCGCACGAACGGCTCGGGGTGCGGTGCGGCAGCCACCTCCTCGCCCCGGGCGTGCAGCTCGGGCAGGACCTCACGACCCATCTGCAGGCCACGCAGCGGCTGGAGTTCGGGCATGCGACCACCGCCACGGGCCGCGCCTACCAGGACGTCCAGGAGATCTACACCCAGGCGGGCTTCCACCTGATCGCCACCCCGTTCACGGCGCTCGCCCTGCTGGGCGCGGACCCCGCGCTCGCCGAGGACCGCCGGGTCACCACGCTGATGCCGCCGTGGGACACCGCGCTGGTCCGTCAGCAGGCCGGACTACCGCCCACGTCTGCCCAACTCGCCACTCTCGACCGTGAGTCGGCCATCTATCGGCGGATCCTCGCCGACGGCGGTCTCGTCGCGCTCGGCACCGACCAGCCGCTCGTGCCGGTCGGACTGCATCTGCACCTCGCCCTGCGGGCCCTGCACCGCGGCGGACTCTCGCCGGCCGAGACCCTGCGCACCGCCACCCTGCTGCCCGCCCGCGTCTTCGGCGCGGACGCCGACCTGGGCACGCTGGAGGAGGGCAAGCTCGCCGATCTCACGGTCGTGGACGGTGATCCCTTCACCGACTTCGACACCCTGATCCGCACGGTGGCGGTACTGCGCGGGGGTGTGCTCTTCGAGCAGTCGGACCTCGTGGACGCCTTCGACTCCGTGCGGCGCTCAGACGCGTCCTCCGGCGCGTCCTCCGACGCGGAATGGCTCGAGGTGAGCCGGCAGATGCGGCGTGAGGGGTGCTGCGACCCGGGGGTCGAGCAGTGAAGGATCTGACTTGTCCGATTCCGGTGCGGCGCGCACCCTGGGTCTGTGAGGCACCTCACCGCGCGAATTGAGCAGGAATGGCCACTTTTGATCAAGGCAACGGTCACAGCGGGTGGTCATCGGATGTCGCGACGGTCACCCTCAGCCTGGACGGCGTGGTCACAGGATGGAGCGAGGGCGCTCGACGACTGCTGGGCCACCGCGCCCCGGAGGCCGTAGGGCGCGCCGCGACCGATCTGCTGCACGGTGCGGGAGTTCCCGGGGCGACCGGGCTCTCCCTCACCGGCTCCCAGGACTGGAGGGGCACGGCGGCACTGCGGCATCGGGACGGCCACCGCGTCGAGGCGATGCTGCACGCCCAGCCGTCGCTGGACGCCGATGGCAGGGCCCGGTCCTTCGTCGTGGCCCTCCTGCCGCACTCCGGCCCGCCTCTGGTGCAGTGGGCCTTCGACCAGTCCTCGATCGCGCTCTCGACCCACGCCACCGCGTCCGGCGCATGGCAGCGGAACGCGGTCGCACAGAGCGGAAGGCAGGGCGCTGCCGAGACGGACGGCGAGTGGCAGGCCCCCGCCCTCGCCGACGACGGCTTCCTCAGGAGCGTGCGCCGGGTCGCCGAGGAAGGCGTCCCGCTGCGCTACGAGTGTCTGGCCCCCGAACCGTCCTGTGCCCCCGGTGCCACACCCGCCGCACCCCTCCTCACCTCCGCCCACCACCGCGCCTGGGTCATCGAGCTGTGGCCCGTCCGCGACCCCGGCACCGGCGAGGTCGTCGGGGTCGGCACCGCCGCGTTCGACAGCACCGACCAGCACACGGCCCGGCAGCGGCTCGCCCTGCTGCAGGAGGCCGGCGTCCGCATCGGCACCACCCTGAACGTGACCCGCACCGCCCAGGAGCTCGCCGACCTCGCCGTGCCCCGCCTCGCCGACTTCGTCAGCGTGGACCTCCTCGACTCCGTGCTGCGGGGCGACGAACCCGTACCGGGACCGGTCGACGCGGCCGTGGTACTGCGCAGGGCCGCCCATCAGTCCACCGCCGAAGGGGAGGACGTACCCGAGGCTGCCATCGATCTGGGCGACATGGACACCTACCCGCCGTTCTCCCCGCCCGCCCGCTGCCTGGCCGACGGGAAACCGGTGCTCAGCGGCGTGGACGACCCCGACTTCGCCGCCTGGATCGCCGGGCACGAGACGCGCACCGCCCGCGTGGCGGAGTTCGGCTTCCACTCCGTCATGGCCACCCCGCTGCGCGCCCGCGGCATCACCCTCGGAGTGGCGGTCTTCACCCGGGTCAAAGGCTCCCCGCCCTTCGAACCGGACGACCTGCTCCTCGCCGAGGAGCTCGCCGGCCGGGCGGCGGTCGGCGTCGACAACGCCCGGCGCTACACCCGCGAACGCACCAACGCCCTCACGCTCCAGCGCAGCCTGCTGCCCCGGGATCTGCCCCGACAGGCGGCCGTCGAGGTGGCGTACCGCTATCTGCCCGCCGGGACCGGCGCGGGCGTCGGCGGCGACTGGTTCGACGTCGTGCCGCTGTCCGGGACCCGGGTGGCCCTGGTCGTCGGGGACGTGGTCGGCCACGGCATCCACGCCTCCGCCACCATGGGCCGGCTGCGCACCGCCGTCCGCACCCTCGCCGACGTCGACCTGCCCCCGGACGAACTCCTCACCCACCTCGACGACCTGGTCACGCACCTCGCCACGGACAAGGAGGACACCGCCCCGGACGAGCCCTACCTCGTCAGCGGCGAGATCGGCGCGACCTGTCTCTACGCCGTCTACGACCCGGTGTCCCGCGTGTGCACCCTCGCCAGCGCCGGTCACGTCCCGCCCGTCGTGCTGCTCCCCGACGGCACGGCCCGCGTGGTCGAGCTGACCCCCGGCCCGCTGCTCGGGGTCGGCGGGCTGCCCTTCGAGTGCACCGAGATCGAGCTGCCCGAGGGGAGTCTGCTGGCGTTCTGCACCGACGGCCTGGTCGAGACGCGCAACCGCGACGTGGGCCTGGGTCTCGAAAGGCTCTGCGACGCCCTGTCCGGCCCCGTCACCTCGCTGGAGGCCACCTGCGACACCATCCTGAAGGCCCTGCTGCCCGCAAGCCCCGCCGACGACGTGGCGCTGCTCCTGGCCCGCACCCGTGCTCTGCACGCCGACCAGGTCGCCGCCTGGTCGCTGCCCTCCGACCCGTCGGTCGTGGCCGACGCCCGCGCCCAGGCCACCCGCCAGCTCAGGGCGTGGGGCCTGGAGGAGGCAGCGTTCGTCACCGAGCTGGTGGTGAGCGAGCTGGTCACCAACGCCATCCGCTACGGCGCCGTACCGATCGGCCTCCGGCTCATCCGCGACCGGACCCTGATCTGCGAGGTCTCCGACGCCAGCAACACCGCCCCGCACCTGCGCCGTGCCCGCACCTACGACGAGGGCGGTCGCGGGCTGCACATGGTCGCCCAGCTCACCCAGGGCTGGGGCACCCGCCAGACCCCCACGGGCAAGACCATCTGGGCCGAACAGTCCCTCCCGGCCGGCTGACCATGGCAGAGCGACCCGGAACCGACGACGCCGGCCGTGGTACCCACACGCTCGGGCTCCTCTACCCGCCCGCCGGCCGCCTCGGCGAGTACACCACCATGCAGCTCGCCTTCGTCGGCGGGGTGGCCGAGGCCGCTGCCGCGCAGGGCTACGACCTGCTGCTCGCACCCGCCGGGGCCCATCACGACCCCTCGTTCCCGCGCATGGTCGACGACCGGCGGGTGGACGGTGTCATCGTCATGGAGATCCGCCGGGAGGACGACCGCGTCGAGTACCTGGCCGAGGCGGGTTTCCCGTTCGTGGCCATCGGCCGCAATCAGCGGGCCGACGCGGCCGGCTGGGTCGACCTGGACTTCGCCGGTCTGGCCGGCGGCTGCGTCCAGCACCTCGCCGACCTCGGCCATCGCAGGATCGCCTTCGTCAACCGGTCCGAGCAACTGTTCGACAGCGGCTACGGCTTCGCCCGGCTCGGGGACGAGGGCTACACCGAGGCGATGAAGAAACTGCTGCTCACCCCGCACGCCTACCTGTGCGACGACCACGTGGGTTCGGGGGAGGAGGTCGTGGAGCGGATCCTGAGCGACGACCCGGCGACGACCTCGCTGGTCACCATGAACGAAGCGGCCCTGGAGGGCGTCTACCGCGGACTCACCCGGAACGGCCGCAGCGTGCCGCGCGACTTCTCCGTCGTCGGCGTGGCGGCGAGCCCCTGGGCCGAACAGGTGAACCCGCCCCTGACGGCCGCCGAGATTCCCGCCAAGGAGATGACCCGGGTCGCCGTGGACCTGATGGTGCGGCGGCTGCGCTCACCGGACGCGCCTGCCCGGCACGTCCTGCTGAAACCGCTGATCACCCTGCGCGGGAGCACGGGACGCTGCCGACCGGTGCCGGGCTCGGAACCCGAGTCCGAACTCCCCGACCTGCCCGATTTCCCCGATATAGACCTGGATTTCTGATACGTCGGTCTCTGTGCCCGATCATCGAACCTCTGGGAGCAGACCATGTCGTACCCCGTCGACCGCCGTGGCTTCCTGCGTGTCACCGGCGCGGCGGCGGCCACCGCCGCCCTCGGTCTGACCTCGTGCAGCTCCGACACCTCGGGACCGGTGACCCTGAAATGGTGGGACTACTTCACCCTGGACAACTTCCAGCCCGGAATGAACCGCCTGATCAAGGACATCGAGGCCGGTGTCCCCGACGTCAGGATCGAGCGGCGCACCTTCCCCTTCGCCGAGCTGGAACGGCAGCTCACCCTCGGCGCGATCTCCGGCGACCTGCCCGACCTCGCCATCGTCGACAACGTGTCCATGAACACCCTCGGCGGCAGCAGGCTGCTGGCCGACCTCACCGCCCGAGTCGAGAAATGGGGCCAGGCCGACCAGTACTACAAGGGCCCGTGGCAGGGCTGCCAGGTCGGCGGAAAGACCCTCGGCATCCCCAACAACAGCAACTGCCTCGCCCTCTACTGCAACACCCGCCTGCTCAAGGCCGCCGGCGTCGAACCCCCCACCACCTGGGAGGAACTGGCCTCCGCCGCCCAGAAGCTGACCAGCGGCGACCGCTACGGCCTGGCACTGAGCGCGATCAAGACCGAGGAGGGCGTCTTCCAGTTCCTGCCGTTCCTCTGGCAGGCGGGCGGCGACCTGGACACCTTCGCCACCCACGGCCCCACCGCGCTCACCTTCCTCGACCAGCTGATCGCCAAGGGCTCCCTGTCCGAGCAGTGCGTGGGCTGGACCCAGCAGGACGTCAACACCCGCTTCCTCAACCAGCGGGCCGCGATGCAGATCAACGGTCCCTGGCAGATTCCCGCCCTCAAGCAGGCCGACTTCGACTGGAACGTCGTCGCCCTGCCCCGCGACAAGGAGGCCGCCACCTGCCTGGGCGGGGAGAACTGGGTCGTGATGGCGAACAGCAAGCACGTGGACAAGGCTTGGGAGGTCCTGCAGTACACACAGCGCCCCTCGGTCCTGGTGCCGTACCTGGTGTCCTTCGGTGACCTCCCCGCCCGCAAGGACCTCGCCGACCGGGGCAGCTGGGCCTCCGACCCCGCCCTGCGGCTCTTCCTCAGCCAGCTGCCCCTCGCCCGGCCACGCCAGTACGGCGCCCACTACGCCGAGGCCTCGCAGGCCGTCGCGGAGGCCGAGCAGGCCGTCCTCACCGGATCCGCGTCCCCGTCCGCCGCGGCCAGGACCGCGGCCGGAAAGATCGACAAAGCTCTGGGCGAGCAATGAGACGACCCCTCTCGCCCTCCGCGCACCGCCGCCGCACCGGCTACCTGTTCTGCCTGCCGGGCATGGCCTTCCTCGCCCTCTTCCTGGCCTACCCGCTCCTCTACACCGTGTGGACCTCCGTCCACGACGTCGACCTGGGCCAACTCCTCGGCGGGGCCGCGCGGTTCAACGGACTGGACAACTACCGGACCGTGACCGACGACCCGGCCTTCTGGCACTCGGTGCGCCTCTCCCTGGTCTTCACCCTCGGCTCGCTGCTGCTCCAGTTCACGATCGGCTTCGCCCTGGCCCTGCTCTTCGCCCGCCCGTTCCCCCTGGGCGGCCTTCTGCGCTCCCTCCTTCTGGTCGCCTGGCTGCTGCCCCCGGTGGTCAGCGGCACCCTCTTCCGCTGGATGCTGGACGCCGAATCCGGCGCCTACAACGCCCTGTTGAAGCCGGCCGGCCTCTCCCACGACTGGCTCACCGACCCGTCCACCGCGATGGCGGGGGTCGTCTTCGCCAACGTCTGGGTCGGCGTGCCCTTCAACATGCTGCTGCTCCTGGTCGGACTGCACACCATCGACCCCGAACTGCACGAGGCCGCCGCCATCGACGGGGCGAGCGCCTGGCAGCGCCTGCGCCACATCACCCTCCCGCTGATGCGGCCCGTCTCGGTGACCGTCCTCCTCCTCGGCCTCCTCTACACCTTCAAGGTCTTCGACCTCGTCTTCGTGATGACCGGCGGCGGCCCAGTCGACGCCACCCGCGTGCTCTCCCTCTACGTCTACGAGGTGTTCTTCACGTTCTTCCGGTTCGGCCAGGGCGCGGCGGCGGGCCTGCTGCTGCTCGTCGTACCGCTGCTGGCGGGCGTCTGGTACGTACGACGGCTGCGGCGCGAGGGCGAGGCGCCGGCGGGAGGTGCCGTATGAGACCACCGCGCCATCCCTGGCTGCTGACCGCGCTCGCCATGCTGATCACCGCCGTCTTCCTGCTGCCGGTGTACTGGATGGTGAAGACAAGCCTCACCCGGCCGGACCGCGTCCAGACACCCGACCCGCAGTGGGCGCCCACTCCCGTCACCGGCGAGAACTATTCGACGGCCCTGGGCTACGAGGGCCTGACCCGGGCCCTGTTCAACAGTCTCGTCATCTCCTGCGGGGTGGTCGCGCTCACCCTGCTGCTCGGTGTCCCGCTCGCCTACGCCCTCGCCCGGGTCCGGATGCGGGGTTCGGGCGCGATGGTGCTGGCGCTCCTCGTCGCCCAGCTCCCGCCCGCCATCGTGCTGGCGGCCCCGCTGTTCATCCTCGAAAGGCGGGCCGGTCTCACCGACACCTACCTCGGCCTGATCGCCGCCGACACCACACTTACGCTGCCCTTCACGGTGATCGTGCTGCGTCCCGTGATACGCAGCGTTGCCCCGGAGCTGGAGGAGGCGGCCCTGGTCGACGGCTGCGGAATGCCCGGCGTGCTGCTGCGGGTCGTGCTGCCGCTCATGGTGCCCGGTGTGGTCGCGGCGGCCGGACTGTCCTTCCTGATCGGCTGGGGCGAGTTCCTGTTCGGGCTCACGCTCGCCGAGCGGCCCGACGTCCAGCCCGTCACCGTCCTGCTGAACGCCTTCGTCGGGCAGCACGGGACCTCGTGGGGCGCCCTGATGGCCACCGCCACCCTCATCAGCATCCCGGTGGTCTGCGTCTTCGCCGTCTTCCAGCGCTTCATCGTCGGCGGGCTCACCACGGGCAGCGTGAGGGGCTGAACGCCATGCATCCTCGCGACCGCACGCCCTGGGTGGCACCGCCCCCGCCTCTGGTCCCGGTGCTGCTGGACCCCCTGGCCGGTGCTTCCGTCGCCTTCGCCGACAAGGACGGCGTGACCCTCGACGTGCACACGGCGGCCGGACGCACGGGCACGCTCCGGCTGCGCCCCGCGACGGCCAACTCCCTTCGGATCACCCTGCGGTTGGACGGCGTAGCCATGACACCCAGGGTCTGCGTCGTCACCGCACCGGCGGACACCGGCTGCCTGGTCGAGCAGTCGGCGGACGCCGTCACCCTTCACCTGGAGTCGTTGTGCCTCGAAGTCCTCCTGAGGCCCCTGGCCATGGGATTGACGAACCCTCAACTCCGGCAGGCGACCGACGTGAGCGACCCCAGCGGTCGCAGGACCGTCCTGCCCCTCGGCGTCACCGAACTCGCCGAAGGTCAACTCGCCTACCACGACAGCTGGTTCACCGAGCCCGACGAGCACTTCTACGGCCTGGGCGAACGCTTCACCGGCCCGGACCTGCGCGGCCGGCGCGTGGACTGCTGGGTCGAGGACGCCCAGGGCTCGACCGGCACCCGCTCCTACAAGGCGGTCCCGTTCCTGCTCTCCAGCCGGGGCTACGCCGTCCTCGTGGACACCACCACCGCGGCCTCCTTCGACCTCGCCCACAGCAACACCGGCGCCTGGTCGCTCACCGTCCCCGATGAGGAACTCGACTACTACCTGATCACCGGCACCCCCGGCCAGTGCCTGCGCACCTACCGCGACCTGACCGGCCCCGCCCTGCTGCCCCCGCGATGGGCCTTCGGCCCCTGGATCTCCGGCGGATTCCGCCGGGACAGCGCGGACGAGGTACGCGAGCGGGCCCGCCGCATCCGCGAACTGGGCTTCCCCTGCGATGTGTTGCACATCGACACCTACTGGCAGCGACCCGGCTGCTGGTCGGACATGGAGTGGGACAGCGAGGCGTTCCCGGATCCCCACGGGCTGATGACCGACCTGGCCGCACAGGGCTTCCACGCCTCCCTCTGGATGAACCCGTACATCAGCGTCTACAGCCCGCACTTCTCCGAGGTCGACAGCAACGGCTGGTTCCTGCACACCACTTCGGGCGGCACGTGGATCGGGCAGGTCTGGGGCGGCGCGCACCCCGACTCGGCCGTCCTCGACCTGACCCATCCGGGCGCCGTCGACTGGTTCCGGGGCCGGGTCCGCCAAGTCCTGGCAACCGGGGTGGCGGTCCTGAAGACCGACTTCGGCGAGGCGGTCCCCGTGGAGGCGGTGGCGTACGACGGGATGACGGGCGACCGACTGCACAACCTCTACCCCCTCCTCTTCAACGACCTGGTCGCCGAGGTCACCCGGGAAGTCGCGGGCCACGGCCTGACCTGGGGCCGCTCCACCTGGACCGGCGGCCAGCGACACGGCGCCAAGTGGACCGGCGATTCCAACGCGAGCTGGCAGGATCTGGCCTCGACCCTGCGCGCGGGCCTGTCGCTGTCCTTCTCCGGGCATCCCTTCTGGAGCCATGACATCGGCGGCTTCCACGGCACACCGGATCCCGAACTCTTCGTCCGCTGGGCCCAGTTCGGCCTCCTGTCACCCCTCAGCCGGTTCCACGGCATGACGTCCCGGCTGCCCTGGGACTTCGGTGAGGAGGCGTACGCGGCCGTCCTGCACGCGGCCCGGCTGCGCACGAGCCTGCTGCCGTACGTCCACCGGTCCGCCGCCGACGCGGTCCGCACCGGGGAGCCGCTCGCCCGCCCCATGGCCCTGGACCACCCGGACCGCCCGGACGCCCACGCGGCCGACCTCCAGTACCTGCTGGGCCCGGATCTGCTGGTCGCCCCGCTCTACGCGCCGGGTGGGCGCAGGCAGGTGTGGTTCCCGCCGGGGGAGTGGCTGGCGTACGCGGGCTCCGGAGGACCGATCGCCGGCCCCGCCTGGCTTCGGGTCCGTGTCCCCCTCACCGCCGCCCCGCTCTGGCTGCGCGCCGGGGCGCACGTTCTGTGAGCGGGGGGTCGCGCACCGCCCCGGTGGCGTGCGCCGACTGTCCGGGGTGCTGCGGAGGTGGGACTCTGGGACGGGAGAGGTATCCGCCGAGGGGACTCGGGAGGGCCCGATGGGACGTGACGTGCCGGCCCTGGTGTTCACGCGGGAGGACCGCCGACGGTACCGGGACAAGATGCACACCTGCCTCGACGTCCTCGCGCAGATGCTGCGCGAGTCCGGTTTCGAGAGCGAGCGGCCGCAGGTCGGGCTCGAGATCGAGCTCAATCTGGTCGGGCCGGACGGTCTCCCGGCGATGCGGAACACCGAGGTGCTCCAGGCGATCGCCGACCCCGCCTGGTCGACCGAGCTGGGCCGCTTCAACCTGGAGATCAACATCCCGCCCCGCCGCCTGGTCTCGG
This sequence comes from Streptomyces sp. NPDC058307, assembly GCF_042880295.1. Lineage (NCBI taxonomy): Bacteria > Bacillati > Actinomycetota > Actinomycetes > Kitasatosporales > Streptomycetaceae > Streptomyces > Streptomyces sp. NPDC058307. The sequence goes on along the minus strand of NZ_JBHVYZ010000005.1, from coordinate 179,173 downwards.
GCGGCCCCGGCTCCTGGGAGCAGGAGATCCGCGACGCCCTCAACCACGCCGAGGAACGCGCCGCGGCGGTCGGCGCGCACCTGATCATGGTGGGCATTCTGCCGACGCTGGGCGAGACGGACGTCGGCGAGACCGCCCTGTCCGGCGACCCGCGCTACCGGCTGCTCAACGAGCAGATCTTCGCGGCGCGCGGCGAGGACCTGCACATCAAGGTGGACGGCGTGGAGCGCCTCGCGATGTACGCCGACGCCATCACCCCCGAGGCCGCCTGCACCAGCACGCAGTTCCATCTCCAGGTCGCCCCCAAGGAGTTCGCGGACTACTGGAACGCGGCCCAGGCCGTCGCGGGCGTGCAGATCGCCCTCGCGGCCAACTCGCCGTTCCTGTTCGGCCGGGAGCTGTGGCGCGAGACCCGCATCCCCCTCTTCGAGCAGGCCACCGACACCCGCCCCCAGGAGATCAAGGCGCAGGGCGTACGGCCCCGGGTGTGGTTCGGGGAGCGCTGGATCACCAGCGTCTTCGACCTGTTCGAGGAGAACGTGCGCTATTTCCCCGCGCTCCTGCCGATCTGCGACGACGAGGACCCGCAAGAAGCCCTGGACAGCGGCGGGGTCCCGGAACTCGGCGAACTGACCCTGCACAACGGCACGATCTACCGCTGGAACCGCCCGATCTACGCCGTCACGGACAGCGGCCCGCACCTGCGCATCGAGAACCGGGTGCTGCCCGCCGGACCCACGGTGGCCGACATCATCGCCAACGGCGCCTTCTACTACGGCCTGACCCGCGCCCTCGTCGACGAGGACCGGCCGGTGTGGACGCGGATGTCCTTCTCGGTCGCCGAGGAGAACCTGCACACCGCCGCCCGTGACGGCATCGACGCCCGCCTGTACTGGCCGGGTGTGGGCGAAGTGCCGGTCACCGAACTGGTGTTGCGGCGTCTGCTGCCCCTCGCTCACCGGGGCCTGGAGCTGGCCGGCATGGACACGGCATGGCGTGAACCGCTGCTCGGCGTCATCGAGCAGCGGTGCGTCACCGGCCGCAACGGCGCCCTGTGGCAGGCGGAGACCGTCCACCACCTGGAGAAGGCGGGCTGCGACCGCCAGGAGGCGCTGCGGCGGATGACCTTGACGTACATGGACTACATGCACCTCAACGCACCCGCACACACCTGGCCCGTGGACTGATCAGCGCCACTTCTCCGCAGCCGTCAACGGCACCGCCGAAGGACGCTCCACCGACGTCGACAGCTCGATCCGCCGCCCCTCGGCCGACGAGCGCAGCAGCGCGGTCATCGTCTCCAGTACGTGCAGGGCGAGTTCACCGCTCGCGCGGGGCGCCCTGTGCCCGTCCGCGGCGGCGAAGTCGAGCAGTCCGACACCCCGCGCGGCACCGACGTATCCGGCCGAAGGCGGAAGGGTGCGCCACTGGGAGCCGCCGAGTTCGAGGAGGCGTACCTCGCCGTCGAAGTGGTTCGGGTCCGGGACCGCGAGGGTGCCCTTCTCGCCGTGGACCTCGATCGGCGCGGCCGTGGCGGCGACACCGTCGAAGCTCGTCGTGATCGTCGTCAGGACCCCGCCCTCGTGTTCGAGGACACCCGAGACATGGCTGTCCACCTCGACCGGTATTCGCTCGCCCGCGCGCGGGCCCGACCCGATCACCCGCTCGGTGCGCAGCCGGCTGGACGCCCCGATCACGGCACGCACCGGCCCCAGCAGATGCACCAGGGAGGACAGGTAGTACGGGCCCATGTCCAGCAGGGGGCCGCCGCCGGCCGTGTAGTAGAAGTCCGGGTGCGGATGCCAGCGTTCGTGGCCCGGGGTGACCATGACGGCCGAGGCGAACAGCGGGCGGCCGACGGCCCCGGCGTCCACCGCCGCCCGTGCCGTCTGCACGCCGGTGCCGAGGACGGTGTCCGGCGCGCATCCCACCCCGACCGCCGCCTTCGCCGCGGCGTCCAGGACGGCGCGGGCGTCGGTGAGTTCGGCGGCCAGCGGCTTCTCGCCGTAGACGTGCTTGCCGTGGCCGATGGCACCGAGGGCGATCTCGGCGTGCGCCGCGGGGACGGTGAGATTCAGCACCGTGTCGACGTCCGGGCTGCTCAGCAGTTCCTCGACGGACAGCGCCTGCACTCCGGGCAGTTCGGCGGCGACGGCGGCCGAGCGGGAGGCGTCCAGGTCGGCGACCGCGGTGACGCGCACGGCGGAGTGGCCGACGAGCGTGTCCAGATAGGCGCGGGAAATGACGCCGAGCCCTACGACACCTATGCGGTGCGCGTCGCCCACAGCATGCCCCTCTCGATGACGGTACGGACGTTGAGGTTCTCGAGGACGTCGAGGCTGTGCCCGGGGGTTGTCACCACGACACGTCCGGCACCCCACTGACGGGTCCAGACCGCAGGTGAGGTGACCGGGCGGTGCCAGGGCTGCCACGGCTGCGCCGGGTGGGTCGTGGTGGCGAGGACGTCGATCAGGTCGTCGTGCAGCACCCAGTACTGCTCGGTGTGCAGCTCGAAGTCCTCGAGGCCCACGGTGACGGGGTGCTCGCGGCCGAGCTCGGTGAGGGTGACGGTGTACGGCAGGAAGTTGTCCTCCTCGCCGCCCCGCCGCTCGCACGGTTCCTTGCCCGGATGGGTCACGAACTGGCCGCCCACCAGATGGAGGTAGTCGGAGGAGGCGCGGAACGAGTCGGCGATTCCGCCGTGCCAGCCGGTGAGACCGGTACCGGCCGCGACGGCCGCGCTCAGCCCCGACACCTGCTCGGCGGTGATCTCGGACATGGTCACGCACTGCACGACGAGGTCCGTGGCGGCCATCTCGGCGCTGTCGGCGTAGACGTCGGTCGACTCCTCGATCCGGACGTCGTAGCCGTTGCCCTCCAGAAAGGGCAGGAACAGCTCCGTGGCCTTCACCGGCTGGTGTCCCTCCCAACCGCCGCGGACCACAAGGGCTTTCTTACGCGTCATCTTGTTCCTTCGTGAGGCAGAAAAGGGCTCCTGGGGAGTTCCCCCGCACGGGCCCGGGGAAATCCCCCCTCCGGGGGCCAGGATTTCGACAACCTCGGTATTGGTATGGACCTGTCAATAATGAGTGGCTAGGCTCTGCCGAGCCACACCACTGAGAGCGCTCTCAGAGAACTCTGCTGTTCCACCCCCACCTTGTTGGAACGACGAAGGGCAATCTCCATGAGACGCAGTCGAATCATGCGCGCGGGCCTGGCTGTACTGGTCCTGCTCGGTGTCGGGGCGACCGCGGGCACGGTCCCCGCGGCCGCCGACGACAAGCAGCCCGCCTCGGCCGGACTCCTCACGGCGATGCAGCGGGACCTCCACCTCACGAAGGCACAGGCCGAGGCGAGGCTCGCCGCCGAGCAGCGAGCCACGGCTCTGGAGCCCAAGGTCCGCCGGGCCGCGGGCAGTTCGTACGGCGGCTCCTGGTTCGACGCCGCCAAGGGCACGCTGACCGTCGCCGTCACCCCCGACGCCTCCACCGCCGCCCTGCGCGACATCCGCGCGACCGGTGCCGCGGTCCGCACCGTCGCCCACAGCGCCCGGGAACTCTCCGCCACCCAGGCCCGGCTCGACAAGCTTCCCGCACCGGACGCCGTCAGCAGCTGGCACGTCGACCCGAAGGCCGGCGCGGTGGTGGTGGACGTCGTCAACGGCCGACAGACTGACAACGATGTCCGCGCGTTCATCACCCGTGCCCGTAAGGCAGGCCCCGTCACCGTGCGAGAGGTGCCCGCCGCACCGACCACCTTCGCCGCCGGAACCGTCGGCGGCGACCCGTACTACACCGGCAACGTCCGCTGTTCCATCGGCTTCTCGGTCTACGGCGGCTTCATCACCGCCGGCCACTGCGACCAGCACACCGGCAGCGTCTACGGCTGGGACCGCAGCTACGTCGGCACCTTCCAGGGCTCGTCGTTCCCCGACAACGACTACGCCTGGGTCAACGTCGGCAGCGGCTGGTGGACCGTCCCGGTCGTGCTCGGCTGGGGCACCGTCTCCGACCAGCTCGTGCGCGGCTCCAACGTGGCGCCCGTCGGCTCCTCCATCTGCCGCTCGGGCTCGACCAGCCACTGGCACTGCGGCACGGTCCTCGCGATGAACGAGACCGTCAACTACAGCCAGGGCGCCGTGCATCAGATGACGAAGACCAGCGTCTGCGCCGAACCCGGCGACTCCGGTGGCTCGTTCATCAGCGGCGACCAGGCGCAGGGCGTCACCTCCGGCGGCTGGGGCAACTGCTCCAGCGGGGGCGAGACCTGGTTCCAGCCGGTCAACGAGATCCTCAACCGGTACGGCCTGACCCTGCACACCGCCTGAGCGTCCGGGTGGGTCCGGCCTTCGGACCGGGCCCGCCCCCCGCGCCCGGCTCAGGTGACGTCGGCCACCGAGAAGATCCCCGGGCCGCTGACCCCGTACAGCACGTTCCCCACCAGCAGCGGCGGCACCGAAGTCGGCGACAGTTCCTCGAAGGAGCGGCCGGCCGTGTCGAAGGACGGGGCGGTGCGGCCGATCTCCTTGCCGGTCCTCGGGTCGAGGGCCACGATGCGGGTGTCCGGCAGCGTGACGTACAACCGGCCCGCGTGGTACGCCGGTTCGCTGAACACGCGCAGGTCGCGTGAGCTGGACCACAGCGGCTTGCCCCGCTTCACGTCGAGGGCGAGCAGGGTCTCGTTGCCGTAGTCGAAGATGTACATGGTGTCGCCCTGCACCAGCGGCGGCGCCTCCGGCTCGACGCTCCAGGGGAAGTCGATCCGGCGGGTCTTCCCGCTTGCGAGGTCCTGGACGAAGAAGAGCGCGGACACACCGGAGTCGTCCTCCCAGCGCGCGTAGTACGCCGTGCCGTCGCGGACCGTCGCCAGCCACAGGTCGCCTTTCGGCGCGTCGACACTGCCCAGGGTCCGGCCGGTCCGCGCGTCGAGGCGGGCGATGCGGCCCTCGCCGCCGCGCAGATCGGCGTAGAGCGTGTCCCCGGGGCCTTCGTAGAAGGGGCTCGACGAGGTGGAGGCCAGCTCGCGCCGCCACAACTCCTTGCCCGTGCGCGGCTCATAGGCCGCGAAGCGTGCCGTGTTGGTGGGACTCGGCTCGTGCAGGGGCACGAGCAGTACTCCGCCCAGTGCATCGAACTCGCCGAGCGGGCCCTTCAGTTGCCACAGCCGCTTGCCGGTCTTCCCGTCATAGGCGTCGATGCCCTGCGAGCGGTCCGTGCCGTAGACGAACACCACACCGTCATGGACGACGGGCCTGCGCACCGAGAAGCTGCTGACCTGCTTGCGGCTCATGGACTTCGTCCACTCGATGTTTCCCGTCGCCGGGTTCAGCCGCATCAAGGCGACCTGCTCGGAGGCGCAGAAGACACCCAGCGCGTCCAGAGTGCATGAGGGACCGATGCCCATCGGCTGGTCCTTCCCGTCCGACCCCACCGCGTTGTGCCAGGGCCGCCAGCCCGCCGGTGCCGTTATGCCGGGTGCCGTCGCGCCGGGCGTCGTCCGCGGGGCGAGAGCGTCGAAGTCGTCGACCGTGCTCGCCGGCTCGTGGCCCACCACGGCGACCGCGGCTGCCCCAGCCCCGCCGAGGAGTGCCAGGACGGCGACGGCGGCCCACAGTCTCCTCCCACGGCGCCTGCGGGGGACCGTCCCGGCATCGCCGAGCGGCGACGTCACCACGTCCGTCGGCGTCAGCCGCGGGGGCGGGGAGGGCTCTTGAGCCTCCTGCGCCTCGGGCAGTTCCTCCGGGAGGCCCGCCAGCCTCTCCAGGACCTCGCCCGACGTCGGCCGGTCCGCGGGTTCCTTCGCCAGACAGCGCGAGACCAACGGGCGCAGCTGCTCGGGCACTTCACCCAGCCGCGGCTCGCCGTGCACGGTGTTGTACGCGGCCAGATAGGCGTTCTCCGCCTCGAAGGGGCTGTGCCCGGTGGCCGCGTACACGAGGACCGCGCCCAGCGAGAAGACGTCCACCGCCGAGCCGACCTCGTGCGGGCGGCTGAACTGTTCCGGTGCCATGAAGGGCGGCGAGCCCATCACCATGCCGGTCTGGGTACGGACATCGCTGTCGGCCGCGCGCGAGATGCCGAAGTCGATGACGCGTACGGCGCCGTCGTCGCCCTCGCTCTCCAGCAGCAGCACATTGCTCGGCTTCAGGTCCCGGTGCACAACCTCCGCGCGGTGGATCTCCCGCAGCGCCTCCGCGAGTTCGGTGCCGAGGCGGCGCAGTGCGGGCCAGTCCAGCGGTCCCGACCCGTCGACCAGCTCCGCGAGGGTACGGCCCGGGACGAACGCGGTGGCCATCCACGGCCGTGCCGCCTCCGGGTCCGCGTCCACGACCGGCGCCGTGAACGCGCCGCTGACCCGGCGCGCGGCGGCGATCTCCTGCCGGAACCTGGCCCGGAACTCGGGGTTGTCGGCGTACCGCGTGTGAACGACCTTCACCGCGACGGCCCGTCCCGAGGCCGACCGGCCGAGATAGACCACGCCCATGCCGCCGGTCCCGATCCGCGATTCGATCCGGTAGCCGCCGACAGACTCCGGATCGCTCTCGCGCAGGGTCACCATGTCTCCTTCACCGCTTCTGGCCAGGACGGCTGCGGTCCGGACGCTTCTGACAGGGACCCCTCACTCTAGAGGGGCGTCGCCGCGAGGGGACGCCGATCCCGGCCTCGCCGTCCGGCCTGACGCGGCGGCATCAAGGTTCTCAAGGGGAACGTGCGGGTTCGATCCCGGCACCTGGCCCTATTCTGAGGAGGCATGAAGGGGGCTCGGGGCGGGAGTGCGTTCGGTGAAGTACCGGAATCCGAGGGGTCGTTCGGTCCGCTTGTCGTCGCCGGACCGCCGATGTATCTGAGGGCCGCGCATGTCGACCTTCCCGCGGAGAACCCCGACCCCACCGTGCTGCCCACGATCACGCTTCTGGGACGCGGCTGGGGCCCCGGCAACGACCCCGGGGAACTGCCGCTGCCTCCCGGGCAGTTGCTCGCGGGCCAGTACCGGCTGATCCGGCCGCTCGGCTACGGCGGCATGGGGGAGGTGTACCTCGCGCTCGACACGAAGGTCGACAACCGCGAGGTCGCCATCAAGATGCTGCACCCGGATCAGGCGGCCACCGCGGCCGCCGCGCTGGCCCGGGAGCGGCGGGCCCTCGTCGACCTCGGCCACGACGACATCATCCGCGTCTTCAACTACGGCCATCACCCCGGGGTGGGTGACTTCCTCGTCCTGCAGTACGTGGACGGGCTGACGCTGGAGGAGGTGCGGGCGCGGGCGAAACTGAACCCCGGGGAGTTCGGCGACCAGCGCTTCCACGAGTTCGTGCTCGCCTACGGTGTGCGGATCCTGTCCGCCCTCGCGTATCTGCATTCCGGCCGACCCGGCAAGGTCTACGGCGACCTGAAGCCGGACAACGTCATGCACGACGGCACCACGACGAAGATCATCGACGTGGGCAGCGTACGCCCGGCCGGGGTGCCTGGGATGACCACCGCCGGCTTCAGCGCCCCGACCGTGGGCCCGAACGGCGAGTCCCGGCAACAGGACGACCTGTTCAGCCTCGGCGAGACGTTGCGCCGACTGAGCGGACTGGGCACGTCGGCGCAGGATTTGGCTCGCTTGGGGGACCTTGGGATGGTGGGGGAGGGGTCCGGCGGGTCGACAGGGTTGGGTGCTGGGAGGGCAGCGGGGGCGGATGGCGGAACGGCGCCGGCTGCCGAGGTGGCGCGGGCGGCAGGGGGCGCCCTGTCGGCCGCCGAACGGACACGGGTAGCCGAGGAGGTTCTGACCACGGGCGGGACGCCGACCGTTGGGAAGGCCCTGGCTGCCGATGTGACCTCGGGCGACGGGAAGACACCCGCTGTTGCGCAGGGGACGGCTGCCGAGGGGGCACTGGACGTCGGTGAGGCGTCGGGTGTGGCTCAGACAGGGGGTGCTGCCCAGAGGACGGTGGATGTCCAGGCGTCGGGCGGCGAGGAGAGGTTGGGCGTCGGTGAGGCCTCGGCTGTGACTGAGACGCCGGACGCCGAGGGGCCGTCACGCGTGGAGGGGGTGGGCGGCGAGGAGGTGCCGGGAGCCGGTATGGCCTCAAGCGTGACTGCGGCGCCGGGCGCCAAGGGGCCGTTGTACGGTGAGGTACCGTCGGACGCCGGTGAGACGACGAGTGTCGCCCAGGGACTCAACGCCGGGGCGGCACGGCGGGTCGGTGAGAGCTCAGGCGTGGGGCGGACACCCGTCCCCGCGCCGACGCAGTCGCCGCGGACACCCGTCCCCGCGTCGACGCAGTCGCGGGACGATCCGGGCTCTCCGGGCCCTGCCCGGACATCGGGCGCCGGCCACCTGTCCGGCCACGGAGAGGCACAGGGCGACGCCGGGGTTCTTTCGGGGGCCGGGGAAGCGCCCGGCAAGGAACCGTGGGTGCCCGGCGACGCCACCGCCCCCGTGCCCCGCGGGCTCGGTCTCCTCTCGCTCGCCCGGGTCCTGCACCGCGCCACATTGAGCGAGCCCGCGGGGCGGTTCGCCGACGCGCGGGAGATGGAGCAGCAACTACGGGGCGTGTTCCGTGAGTTGAGGTCACTGCGCACCGGTGCCGAGACCTTCGAGCCCTCGCCGCTCTTCCTCCAGTCGCCCTACGCCCTCGACGGCGCCCTCGGCTCCGCGCCACCCCTCGCCCACTGGGCCGTCCCCGACGCGCCCTCCCCGTTCGCCCCGCCCTCGCCCGCCGCAGTCGCCCAGCGTCTGCCCGTCCCGCGCCCCGACCCCCACGACGAGCACCACGCCGAACTGAGCAGACTCGCCGACGCCGACCCGGAAGCCCTGCTCCAGCACATCGGCGACTGGCCGGACTCCACGGAGGTCCATCTCCTGCGCTGCCGGCTGCGGTTGCGCAACGCTGCCGACGGACCGGAAGCCGCCGAGCGGGAACTGCGCGCGGCCGAGGCACGGATCGGCCCCCGACGCGCCCCCTACGACTGGCGGCTGGACTGGCACCACGGGCTCCTCGCCCTCGCCCGCGACCAAGTCGCCACGGCCAGGCGGCACTTCGACCGGGTCTACGCCGCGATCCCCGGCGAGTACGCGCCCAAGCTGGCCCTCGGACACTGCGCGGAACGCCTCGGACGCCGGCACGAGGCCCTGACCTTCTACGAGGCGGTCCGGCTGCGCAACCCGTCCCTGGGCAGCGCGGCCTTCGGCGCCGCACGGGCCCGGCTGGCTCTGGACGGCGACAGGGCGCGCGAGGAGGCCGTACGCGAACTGGACGCCGTACCGCAGCACTCGCGGCACCGGACAGCCGCTCGTACCGCGGCCGTGCGGATCGGTATCGAGTACGTGCGCAGGGCCGCGCACGACGACGAGGTGCCGCAGCGGCTGAGCGAGGTACTGGAGCGCCTCGCCCTGCTCTTCCACGCGCACGGCCTGACCGACGAGGAGGCCAGGGTCCGGATGAGCGTCGAGGTCTGGGAGGCCGTCGAGGGCGCCCTCGCCCGTGGCGCCCTCGACGCGGCGGGCCTCGCGGCCCTGTCGGCCGGTGCGGACCCCCGGCTCGGCCTCCCGTCCGACGAGCACGGCCTGCGGGAGGACCTGTCCCGCCGCTACGTCACCCTCGCCCACCAGGCCGCCCGCTCCATCGCCCCCGACGACGCGGCAGTGGCCGAGATCCTTCTGGACCGCGCCTACGAGGTCCGCCCGTTCGCCTACCGACACCACAGGGACAGCCCATGGCTCGGCAAGAGAGTCGCCCACTGGCTCCGGACGGTCGCGCACGCGCCGTCACACAGGACACCCTCCGCGCCGTCGCACAGGGCACCCTCCGCCTCACGCGGGCCGTGGCCGCCGTAACCGCCGCACTCGTCCGCCGTATCCACCGTTACGCCTGGCCCTCCCGCGTCGGCCACCGCAACCGCGCTTACCTGCGGGACCGGCTCGTCGCGCTGCCGCTGCTCGCCGTGGTGGCCTTCGGCGCGCTCGGCTGGGCCTACGCGGGCGTGCGCGGCGACTCCGCGTACATCCGGGAACGCGCGGCGCCCGCGCTGGTCGACCTCGCGGACGCCCGGGCCTCGCTGCTCATCGCGCAGGGCGAGGCCGAGCGGAATCTCGCCGAGGGACGGGCGGCCGAGCTCAGCGGGCTCAGCGAGCGGTACCGGACCCGGATCGCCCGCGCCACGCAGAGCCTGAACCAGGTCACCCGCAGCGGGGCCCTCACCGTCGCCGAGGAACAGAAGCTGCGGGTCGTGTCCGCGCTGGTCGTCGACTACACCGGCTGGATCGGACGGGCCCAGGGCCATGCGACCGACCCGGTCCTGCGCGACGCCGAACTCACCTACGCGCGCAGCATGCTCTGCTCGCAGGCCGTGGTGGCGACCGGCAAGGATCCTTATCCGAGCTGTCCGGCCGCGACCGGCTCCGGCGCGACCTCGATCGTCGACCGGGTGAGCGGACTGGAGGGGCGGCTGCGCGCGCGGCTCGCCGACCGGGCCGCCTGGGGCGCCGGCACGATCGCCGCGACGGTGATCGCCGCGCTCGCCTTCGCCCTGCTCGCCGCCGGGCTGTGGCGGACGGTGTCCTTCCTGCGCCGCCGCTTCCGGATCCGGCTGAGCATCCCCCTCGCGGCCGCCGCCCTGCCGTTGCTCGCCGTACCGCTCCTGACGGTTGACGCCCTGCTGGCCCTGGACGCCCAGCACGAGACCGTCCCCGTCGCGGACGCGCTGGCGAAGCGGACCTCGCCGAGGACGGAGACGGTCGCCGAGGAGAGGCCCTTCGCCGGACCGGAGCCGCAGGCCATCGAGACGCTCGGAGCCCGGATCGACGAGGACCTGGCCGACGGGCGGCTCGCCTACCTCGACGGCGTCGCCCCGTTCGTGTTCCCCACGGGCCTCGCCGGCGCGGCCGTGATCGCCGGCACCCTGCACGCCTATCGCCGCGAGTACCTGGTCGTCACCCGCGCGGGAGCCGTCGCATGAGCCGGGTCCTGCGCGTCCTCCTCGTGGTGTGTCTGCTCGCGCTCGTCCCCGGCTGCGGTGCGGACACCCGCGACCCGCTGGTCGTCCTCGGACCCTGGACCGGCGAGGAGGGCAAGGCCTTCGAAGCCGTCCTCGACAAGCTGGACGACGGGACCGGACGGACTTACACCTACGAGGGGACCCGCTCACTGCGCGAGACGCTCGTCTCACAGCTGGAGGCGGACGACCCGCCGGACGTGGCGGTCCTCAACAGCATCGGCGAACTCACCGAGTACGCCCGCAGCGACCAGCTCAAGCCGCTCGCCGCGGAGACCGCCCAGCGTGCCTACCCGCCCTGGGTGCCCGTCATGATCGTGGACAACAAGGTGCGTGCGTACTGGGTGCCGCTGAAGGCCGACCTCAAGAGCCTGGTGTGGAGCAAACGGGACGCGCCCGACGACAAACCCAGCTGGTGTGTGGGGCTCGCCTCCCAGGCCACCTCCGGCTGGCCCGGCACCGACTGGATCGAGGACCTGGTGCTCCACCAGGCGGGCCCCACCCTCTACGACGCGTGGGCCCGGGGTCTCCTGGACTGGCGCGACCCGGCCGTCGAGCGTGCCTGGACCACGTGGGCGCGGATGCTCGGCAAGCGTCCCCCGGAGTCGGTGGAGCGGTCCCTGACCACGTCGTTCGAGGGCGTGTCCGGCGCCGGCGGACAGCCGCGCGGTCTGCTCCGCTCACCCGGCTTCGACTGCACGCACGAGCATCAGAGCGCCTTCATCCGGTACGTCTACGCGGGCGACGACGTGAAGGTGGAGCCGTCGGCCCGCTATCTGGACGGAGAGCCCGCATACCAGGACGACTTCGAGGTCGCGGGCGACATGGCCGCCGTCTTCAGTGAGGACCCGGACGCCCAGCAACTTGTGGAGCGGCTGTCGAGCCCGGCCGGGAGGAAGATCTGGCGGGCGCAGGCGGCTCCCTCGGTACGACCGCTGTTCCCGGACACGGCCGGGTTGTCCCCGCCGACCTCCGCGACGCCGGTCGAGCAGAAGATCGACTCTCTGCTCACCTCCCACGCCCGCACCCTGTGCTTCGACGCCTCCGACGTGATGCCGCCCGAACTGCGGGACGCCTTCCACCGAGCGGTCCTGGAGTTCTTCCGCGACCCGACCCAGCGGCAACTCGACTCACTGCTCCAGCAGTTGGAGACCGTACGCGTCCAGGTGAACTCGGCCTCCGGCACCGACCGCACGTTCCGGCCACCGCAGAGCATCTGCGCGTGACGGTCCCCCCTGCCCGTGTCGTGGCGGAGCGCGCGGCCGGGGGAACGGCCTGACATGGTGGTGTCATGTGCTGGAGTGCGAGCGCGGTGTCGTGGCGGCCGCGGCCATCGCGTCCGTCGGGGCGGCCTGCCTGATCCGGACCCGCGGAGCCGGGGACCTGCCCCTCGCCGCGCTGCCCCTGCTGCTCGGCGCCCACCAACTGGTCGAGGCCCGGATCTGGCACGCGGGGGCGGGACCGGCGCGGCCACCGTCACCTGGGCCGTCATCGCCCTGCCCGTGCTCGCCGTATGGGTGCCGGTGGGCGTGTGGTGCGCCGCCCCGCGCCGAGCCGGACGCCGGGTCGCGGTCCTCGTGGCGGTGGGCGCGCTGACCGCCGCCCTTCTCGGCCACGGTCTCGCCACCCGCCCGGTCCGGGTCGAGATACGCGGCCACACCATGGCCTACGTCATCGGACTGCCCAGGGCGGAACTGCTCGTCGCCGGTTACCTGATCGCCACGGTGGGCGCGCTGCTGCTCTCCGGCGACCGGTGGCTCACCGGGCTCGGAGTGCTGGCCGGGGCGGGCGCGCTGGTGTGCTCGCTGTTGTGGCGGCTGGAGTTCGTGTCGACCTGGTGCGCGTTGGCGGCGGTCTAATCGGTGGTCCTGTACGGATGGGTGAGCAGGCGTCCCGCCCCGAGGGCGGCTCTTCCGGCGATCAACTCCCACCCGTAGACGTGTCGTTGTCGCGCCATGCCCAGCCGGCCCCTGGACTGCCATGGCCAGGAGGGACGTTCACGCGGGCGGCCGTCCCGAGCTCTCCCGGATCACCAGTTCCGGCGCGGAGACCGGATGCGGAGTGATCGGCGCGGACTCCTCCAGCGCCGCGTGCAGCAGGGCGAACGCGGCCCGGCCCAGACCCGTGAAGTCCAGGCGTACGGTCGTCAGGGACGGCGTCAGATAGGCGGAGTGCGGGGCGTCGTCGAACCCGGCCACGCTGACCTCGCCCGGCACCGGGCGGCCCGCCTCGTGGAGAGCGCGCAGCACGCCGAGTGCGAGGTCGTCGTTGCCGCACAGGATCGCCGTGACGGACGGATCCCGGGCGAGTTCCAGGCCGGCCGCGTGACCGCCGCCGGGGCCCCAACTGCCCTGCACCGGACGGGGTTCCGGAGCACCGGCCTCCTTCAGGGCCTGCCGCCAGCCACCGGTACGGGCGCTGGTCGGTCGGGTGCCGGACGGGATGGCGACGTAGTGCACGGTCTCGTGGCCCAGGGACAGCAGATGCCGGGTTGCCTCGTAGGCGGCCTCGCGGTCGTCGGTCCACACCCACGGCCGGTTGTCGGTGGGCGTGCTCGCCGGGGTCTCGACCACGCCGACGAAGGGCAGCCCGGCCGGGACCGCCTCCAGGGCCCGGACGCCGGCCGGATCGTAGGCGATCACGATCAGTCCGCCGCCCATGTCGGCGGCACGCTGCACCTCTGCGGCGACGGCGGCCTCGTCGGCCGATTCGAGGACGCCCACGCCCACCGAGTAGGTGGCCGCGCGGGCCGCCTCCTCGACACCCTGGAGGATCGAGGCGTAGCCGTAGTGGGTGGTGTCGGCGGTGAGCACGGTCACGGCCCTGCTGCGGCCCCTGGCCAGGGCGAGCGCGGTGGCGTTGCGCCGGAAACCCAGCTCGTCGATGGCGGCGAGGACCCGCTCCCGCGTCGACTGCCGCACGCTCGGGTGACCGTTGATCACCCGGGAGACGGTCTGGTAGGAGACCCCGGCGGCCGCGGCGACATCACGGATGCTTGCCGGACTGCTCGTGTGACCGGTCACATTCATTCAGGGATTCTTACCGGCGCCAGTCGCGGCGTCAAGCTCGCACCCGAGCCCGTAGACCCTGTGGACCCTGTGGACCCTGTGGACCCTGTGGACACGGACACTGTAGAACGAGCCCGACGGCTGTGCGTCATGGCCGCCGGGCTCGCGGCGGCGCGACCGCGTCAGCGGGGCCGGTACGCCCTCGGCAGAGGCATGCCGCGCTCGGCCATGATCTGCCGTACCCGGTTCGGATAGTCGGTGATGACACCGTCGACGCCCATGTCCATGAGCGCCTCCACGGTGGCCGGGTCGTCACAGGTCCACGGGACGACCTTCAGGCCCCGGGCATGGGCCTCCTCGACCATGCTCCGGTCGGCGTAGAAACGGAAGCCGGGGTCGCCGACCTTGCCGCTCTGCGGGAAGCCGTAGTTGGGGGAGAGGGTTGTCACGCCGGGGATCGTGGCGGCTGCCCTGACGAAGTCGCCGCCGTAGTCGTCGGCGTCGATCCCGCCGAGCCACGGGGACGCGCCGGCCTTGCCGACCTGGAGGAAGTCGTAGTTGGTGAGCGCGACGAGCGGCCACTTCGGAGCCAGCTGGTGCATCGCCCTGAGCGCGCCCCAGTCGAAGGACTGGATGGTGACCTGCCGCTCGATGCCCGAGCGGTGGATCTCCTCGAACACGCGCCGCACGAACACCTCCCGTGGCGCGGTCTGTTCGGGTGCGCCGGCCTCGACCTTCGTCTCGATGTTGAGCTCGACCCGCTTGGCGCGGTAGCTCTTGACCAGGTTCAGCACGTCCTTCAGCTCGACCATCCGGAAGCCCTTGACCACCTCCTGCTCGGGGAAGCCGGGCAGCTGCTGGTAACCGCAGTCCATGCTCTTGATCTGAGCCAGCGTCAGATCCTTGATGAACTTGCCGACATACGGGTACATCGGGTCGCCGGCCGTCACCGGCCCGGTGTCACGGCACTTGACCGCGCTGATCTGCCGGTCGTGGTTGACGACGACCTTGCGGTCCTTGGTGACATGGGTGTCCAGCTCCAGCGTGGACACCCCGAGTCGCATCGCCTTCCCGAAGCCCTCCAGGGACTCCTCGGTCGTCATGCCGAGGCCGCCGCGGTGGGCCTGGAGGTCGAAGTGCGGCTTCGGTGAGGGCAGTTGGTGGCCGTCGTACGCCGTCGCGGGCCTGGCGGCCGACAGCGCGAGCACCGGCACCAGCGCCAGGCCGGCGAGGACATGTCTTGAGGACATCGACACCTCACTCTGTGGGTCGGGACGCCCACAGACGCTAGTGAGCTGACAGACCGGTTCAACCCCTCGGACGTGATCCCACCGTGAATGTCCCAGGAACGCGGTCCCTGTCGGCCGTACGGCATCCGGATACGCGGCGTCAGGGCGTGGGGATGCCCCGGGGCGGGCCGGACGGTCGAGACGGACCGGGACGCTCGGCGCGGTACAGCGGCCGGCGCGGATGGTCGTCGGGCAGGTGGGCCGGCCGCTCGGGGCCGCCGAAGAAGGCGTTGTGCATGCCCCAGCGGGCGGTGCGGAAATGCTCCGGACCGGTCAGCTCCTTGACACGTTCGCCGGTCCGCACAGTGCTGAGGCTGCGGGCGCCGCGCGGGCCGGGCCGGCGGCGCGAGCTGGTGTGGGTGACGGTGTCACCGGCCGTACGGACGCTCATCCGGGACCAGCGATACGGCAGCCGGAGGCCGACGCGTCCCGTCACCACCGGGATCTGCCGGGAGGCGTCCATCGACGGGACATCACGCCACGCCGCCGGTGCCCGCCCACCGAGTACCGGCGCAGGGCGGTCTCCGGAACCCTCTCGACATACGGCCCGCCCGCCAGCCACAGCCGGCTGGCCCGGTGTATCCGGAACGCGACCAGCCCGATCCAGGTAAGCCCGTCGCGGGTGTGGCAAAGAACGGTCGCTTCCGGCCGGGCGGTGGTGTCTCGGGGCGAAGGGACGGCGTCCCAGGACGAAGAACGGCGTCCGTCGAGCCGTGCGGCCCGGCAGACGCCGTCCCTCCTGTCGCGTCGGCGTCAGTTGCGGCGACCGGCGGCGGGATCCTGCACCGCGGTGTCGCGGCCATCGCCGGTGTCGCGGTCGTCGCCGGAGACCGGTGCGGGCGCGGCCGGTGTCTCCTTCGCACGGTCCGCGTGCCCGGGCCACCAGGCCGCGTGGCCGATCAGGGCGGTGATGCTGGGAGTGAAGAACATCGCCATGACGAAGGCGGCGACGGCGATGCCGAAGGAGACCGCGAAGCCCATCTCCGTGAGGAGGGCGTTGCCCGCCAGCATCATCGTGGCGAACGTCGCAGCCAGGATGAAGCCCGCCGCGGCCACCGTGGGACCCGCGTGCCGCAGCGCCATACCGGCCGCCTCACGTGGTTCGCGGCCCTCGCGGGCCTCCTCCCGCAGCCGGGCGATCATGAGGATGTTGTAGTCGGTGCCGATGGCGACCACGAAGAGATACATGATCACCGGCAGCATGAACATCAGCCCCGAGTGTCCCTGGCCCTCCTGGAAGATCCAGACCGTGGCACCGAGCGTCGCGCCGAAGCCGAGGCCCACCGACGCCATCAGGTACAAGGGCGCGACCACGCTGCGCAGCAGCAGGCCCAGGATGAGCATGATCAGGGCGGCGGCGACGGGGAAGACCGTCCGGTAGTCGTGGTTCACCGCCGTGTCGATGTCCTTGAAGATCGAGGACATGCCGCCGACCACGGCCTCGGTGCCGTCCGGGGCGTCGGAGTGCGCCACCTCACGGACCCGGCCCACCGTCTCGAGGGCCTTGTCCGTCGACGCCTCGTACTTGAGGGTGACGGTGAAGTCGACGGTCGTGCCGTCCTTGTTCTTCTGCGCCAGGCGAGAGTTCGCCACACCGTCCACGGCCCCGAGCTTCTTCACGTACCCGTCGAAGACCGTCGTGTCGATCGGCTTGCCGTCGGTGCTGGACAGGTAGACGTCGGTCGGCGCGGCGGCGCCCGCCGAGTACGCCTTCTGCATCTCGTCCTGGACGACCATCGACTCCTTGGTCTTGGGCATGGAGCCGGACGCCAGGTCGAACGTGGCGTTGTAGCCGAACGTCCCGAGCGACAGCGCGACCAGGATGAGCCCGGAGAGCCCGGCGGTGAGCGCCGGACGGTTCCGCACGCCGCGCCCCAGGGCGGCGAACCGGGCGTTCTCCGGTTCGCGTTGCCAGGACTTGGACGGCCAGAACACCTTCGGGCCGATGAGGGAGACGACGGCCGGGATCAGTGTCAGGCCCGCGATCAGGGTGACGGTGACCGCGATCGCGAGCGCCGGACCCATCTGCTTGAGGAAGCCCAGCGTCGACAGGACCAGCGCGAGGAAGGCGATGATGACCGCTCCGGCGGCGGAGGCGATGGCCTCACCGACCCGGTCGACGGCGTTGATCATGGCCTGCTTCGGTTCGTCGCCGAGACGCAGGCGTTCTCGGTAGCGGAACATCAGGAACAGGAAGTAGTCGGTGCCCACGCCGAAGAGCACCACGATCAGGATCGACGAGATCGAGCTGTTGGCCTGGAGGTCGAACAGCTTGGTGGCGTAAGCGATGAGCCCGTTGGCGATCGCCGACACCAACCCGATCGTGATCAGGGGCAGGAAGGCCAGAATCGGCGCCCGGAAGATGATCAGCAGCGTCACCAGGATGATGAGGAAGGTGCCGATGCCGATCAGCGCCTCACCGCGCTTGGACGAGTCCTGCTGGTCGAGGGCCTGGGCGGCGGAGCCGCCGAGCTTGACGTCGAGATTCGTGCCCTTGGCCAGTTGTTTGACGTCGTCGCGCAACACCTTGGCCGCGTCGGCCTGTTTCGGCTGGCCGGCGTTCTTGCTGTCCATCTGGACCAGGGTCAGGGCGTACCTGCCGTCTGAGGACGGCTGGCCGGGGACGACCTTCTGCACCTGGTCGATCTTCTTCTTGCCCAGCTCGGAGGTGATCCGGGCGACGTCCTTCTGGTCGGCGGCGGTCAGTTTGCCGCCGTCGGTGCGCTTGTACAGCGCGATCGCGGACGGGGTGAAGGCGCTGGGGAACGCCTTCTCCTGGAGTTCCGCCGCTTTGATGGACTCGTAACTTCTGGGGAGAAAACTGCTCTCGTCACTGTTCGAGGGCAGGCTCGGAGCGGTGGCCACGATCGCCACAGCTGCGATCAACCACGCAACGATCGTCCAGACGGGATGTCGGACGACAGCGTTGCCAATACTTCGGAACATGCGGAAGGTCCTCCTGGGAAGGAAGATCACCGCAGCCCGGGGAGCGGACCCTGGCATCGGCGACCCCCGGCCCGTCCCTCAGGGTCCCCCCGTTGGACCGGCCGGAATGGTTGTCTTGAGCTCTCATCGTAGAGATCAAGGATCGAGATCGCTTGACCGGGAGTCAGTTTGAACCGGGTTCTGCCGGAGCCTGGCTGGGAGCAGGCCGGAATCGTGAGTGCCTCCTCGGCGTCGTACCCGTGGATCCAGGCAGGTGGGTGCCGTTCCGGCGGGCGGGGCTGACGTGCCGGAGGCGGGTGGTGCTGGTGGTGCCAGCGTTGCTGGCGGACTCGTGCGTCCCAGGGCGGGTCGCGGCCCGTCGACGGGCCGGCCGGACAGGGGACTGGGGCGGCGGTGTCCTCGACTGCTTGGGCCGCGTCCTGAGGGAAGAACAGGGCCATCGGGTGGGCGGCATCGCCCGGCAGCGTGTCTCCGGCCCCGGCTTCACCGTCGGAGTGCCGCCCGGTCCAGCCACGCCCAGCGCCCGGCGCACCCCCTGCGCGATCCGGCCCGTCACCCCCTGGCCCCGGTCGGCGAACCCGGCCCGGAACTCCTCGACCGTGGCCGTCGCGCTCCACGAGTCGTCCGGCCCGCTCGCCCGGTCGGAGCATCCCGCTGTAGTTCTCGTCACCCGGACCCCTCTATATTTACTAGGACGTCCTACTATTTTCTCAGCCCGTGTTCTTCCGACGTGCCCCGGGAAGGCTCCGCCATGAGCGACCTGCATCGCCCCGTCCACCCCGTCCGCCTGGTCACCGCCTCGGCGCTCTTCGACGGGCACGACGCCTCGATCAACATCATGCGACGGATCTTCCAGTCGCAGGGCGCCGAAGTCATCCACCTCGGGCACAACCGATCCGTCCGCGAAGTCGTGGACGCGGCTCTCGAAGAGGACGCGCACGGCGTGGCGGTCTCGTCCTATCAGGGCGGACATGTCGAGTACTTCGAGTACCTGGTGGCCTCGCTCCGCAAGCAGGGCGCGGAGCACATCCGGGTGGTGGGCGGCGGTGGCGGGGTGATCGTGCCGGAGGAGATCGCCCGGCTCCGGGAGAGCGGGGTGACGATCTTCTCGCCCGAGGACGGCCAGCGACTGGGCCTCGCCGGGATGGTGAACACCGTCGTCAGGGACTGCGACTTCGACCTCTGGGACGGCAAGCCGGCCGACCTCACCGCGGTTCTGACCGGCGACCGTTTCGCCGTAGCCCGCGCCCTCACCGGGGCCGAACTCGGCAAGCTGTCCCCGGAGTTCCGGCAGGAGCTGCGGGCAACGGCGGCGGCGCGGCGCGTGCCGGTGCTCGGTATCACGGGCACCGGCGGCTCGGGGAAGTCGTCGCTGACCGACGAGCTGGTGCGCCGGTTCCGTGTCGACCAGCGGGACACCCTGCGCATCGCCGTGATCGCCGTCGACCCGACCCGGCGCAGGGGCGGTGGTGCGCTGCTCGGCGACCGGATCCGGATGAACTCCCTCGACGGAGACCGCGTGTTCTTCCGCAGCCTCGCCACCCGTGGCAGCCGCGAGCTGCCCGAGCACCTCTCCGACGTGATCGACGTCGTGAAGGCCGCCGGCTTCGACCTGGTGATCGTGGAGACGCCGGGCATCGGGCAGGGCGACGCGGCGATCGTGCCGTTCGTCGACGCCTCCCTGTACGTGATGACTCCGGAGTTCGGCGCGGCCTCGCAGCTCGAGAAGATCGACATGCTCGACTTCGCCGACGTCGTGGCGATCAACAAGTTCGAGCGGCGCGGTGCCAAGGACGCCCTGCGGGACGTGGGCCGCCAACTGGTCCGCAACCGCGAGGCGTTCGGTCAGCGGCCCGAGGACATGCCGGTCTACGGCACCTCCGCGGCCACCTTCAACGACGACGGCGTCACCGCACTCCACCAGCACCTCACGGCCGTTCTCGCGGAGAAGGGACTGCCGCTGCCCGAGGGCACCCTGCCGCGGGTCGACGTACGCCACTCCTCCGGTATCCGGCAGGTGGTTCCGCCGGACCGGGTGCGCTATCTCGCCGAGATCACCGAGGCCGTCCGGGCGTACCACGCCGACACCGAGCGGCTGGCCGAGGCGGCCCGGCGGGTGCAGCGCCTGGAGCTGGTCGGGGCCGAACTCGCCGACGCCGGCTCCGACCCCGCGAACGTGCACGCGCTGCTCGACGACGCCCGCACCCGCCTCCCGCACGACCTCGTCCGGCAGATCGAGGACTGGCCCGCCGTCATCGCCTCCTACTCCGGCGACGAGCAGGTCGTGAAGGTCCGCGACCGTGAGATCCGCACCAAGCTGACCCGTGAATCCCTGTCGGGCAACAAGATCCCCCGTGTCGCCCTGCCCCGCTTCACCGACCACGGCGAGCTGGTGCGGTTCTGGCGGAACGAGAACCTGCCGGGCCACTTCCCCTTCACGGCAGGGGTGTTCCCCTTCAAGCGCGACGGCGAGGACCCGGCGCGCATGTTCGCCGGCGAGGGCGACCCGTTCCGCACCAACCGCCGCTTCAAGCTCCTGTCGCAGGGCCAGCCGGCGACCCGCCTGTCCACCGCCTTCGACTCGGTGACCTTGTACGGCCGCGACCCCGACGAGCGCCCCGACATCTACGGCAAGGTCGGCACCTCCGGCGTCTCGGTGGCCACTCTGGAGGACATGAAGGCGCTCTACGACGGCTTCGACCTGGTGGCGCCCACGACCTCCGTCTCCATGACGATCAACGGACCGGCACCGGCGGTCCTGGCGTTCTTCCTCAACACCGCGATCGACCAGCAGATCGAGCGGTTCCGCGCCACCGAGGGCCGTGAGCCCGCACCGGAGGAGGCGGCCCAACTGCGGGCGCACGCGCTGGCGAACGTGCGCGGCACCGTGCAGGCCGACATCCTCAAGGAGGACCAGGGCCAGAACACCTGCCTGTTCTCCACCGAGTTCAGTCTGCGGATGATGGCCGACATCCAGGAGTGGTTCATCGCCCACCAGGTCCGCAACTTCTACTCGGTGTCCATCTCCGGCTACCACATCGCCGAAGCCGGCGCGAACCCCATCAGCCAGCTCGCCTTCACCCTCGCCAACGGCTTCACCTACGTCGAGGCGTACCTCGCGCGCGGCATGCGCGTCGACGACTTCGCCCCCAACCTGTCGTTCTTCTTCTCCAACGGCATGGACCCCGAGTACTCGGTCCTCGGCCGGGTCGCCCGCCGTATCTGGGCGGTGGCGATGAAGGAGAAGTACGGCGCGGGGGAGCGCAGCCAGAAGCTGAAGTACCACGTCCAGACCTCCGGACGCTCCCTGCACGCCCAGGAGATGGACTTCAACGACATCCGCACCACCCTCCAGGCGCTGACCGCCATCTACGACAACTGCAACAGCCTGCACACCAACGCCTACGACGAGGCCGTCACCACCCCCACCGAGGAGTCCGTACGCCGGGCCCTGGCCATCCAGCTGATCATCAACCGGGAGTGGGGCCTGGCGATGAACGAGAACCCGCTCCAGGGGTCGTTCATCATCGACGAACTCACCGACCTGGTCGAGGAGGCCGTGCTCCAGGAGTTCGAGCGGATCAGCGAACGCGGCGGCGTGCTCGGCGCGATGGAGACCGGCTACCAGCGCGGCCGCATCCAGGACGAGTCGATGCTCTACGAACAGCGCAAGCACGACGGCTCGCTGCCCCTGATCGGCGTCAACACCTTCCGCAACCCCCACGCCGACACCGCCGAACCCGGCGTCGTCGAACTCGCCCGCGCCACCGAGGAGGAGAAGCAGTCCCAGCTGGTACGCGTACGTGACTTCCACGCCCGCCACCACGAGGAGGCCCGGGCCGCCCTGGACGCCCTCAAGGAGGCGGCGGTACGCGGCGAGAACGTCTTCGCCGTACTCATGGACGCCACCCGCGTCTGCTCCCTCCAGCAGATCACCGAGGCGTTCTTCGAGGTCGGCGGCCAGTACCGCCGCAACGTCTGACCGTCCTGCGGTGAGCCTCATCCGCCGAGCGCCTCCTGTTCGGTCCCGGCCGGTGCCCGATGGCGCCGCAGCCCGGGAAGAACAGGAGGAGGGCGAGTGCCGCCACGACGGTCAGGGCGCCGCCGCCCGTCACGGTCCAGGTGACACCGAGGGCGGCGCCGACCGTGCCGTGCAGGAGGTCGCCCAGCCATGGCCCTCCGACCGCCACCACCGTGTCGATCCCCTGGAGCCGCCCGCGCATCCCGTCGGGAACGGCCGTCTGCAGCACCGTCCTCCGGAACACACCGAGCGCGAGGAGCGCGCCACCGGCCGGCGGCCGCCGTTTGCTCCGCACCATGGAGCGAGGCTGCGGGCTCCCCTTGGGGCAAGGTCAACCAACGGGGGCGAGCACCTCGGGCGCCACCTTGAGGAAGTTGCCGTTCCCCCCGGTCCCTCGCGAACAGCACCCGTGGTCGGATCGTGCGCGAAGATCCGCCGCCGCGTTCAACCCCGCGGTGACCCGGTGCTTCCCCTCACCACCAGTCGGGTCGGGACGAGGTCGGTGCCGGGTCGGCCGGTTCCGCCCGCGCGGATCTGCTGGAGCACCTTCTGGACGCAGCGATGGCCCACCTCCGCGAAGTCCTGGTGGACGGTGGTGAGCGGCGGCACGAAGAACGCCGCGTCGGGGATGTCGTCGAAACCGACCACGCTGACGTCGTACGGCACGGACAGCCCCCGCTCGTGGAACGCGCGCAGCAGACCCAGCGCCATCTGGTCGTTGGCGGCGAACACCGCCGTGCAGTCCGGCGGTTCGGCGAGCACGAGCCCGGCCGCGTAACCGGACTCGGCCGACCAGTCGCCGTACAGCGCGGGCGGCACCGGCCGCCCGGCCTCCCGCAGGACCGCACGCCAGGCCTGGGTCCGGCGCTGCCCCGCGAAGGACTCCTGGGGGCCGGTCACGTGCCACACGGTGTGATGGCCCAGGTCGAGGAGGTGCTGTACGGCCTGTCGCGCGCCGTCGGCCTGGTCGGTGTCGACCACGCTGTAGCGGTCGCCGGCGTCGGAGTCCACCACGACCACATGCACCCCGGGCGGCAGCTGCACCGTCCCGGTGTCGAGGAGATGGATCTCCATGATGACGATGACCGCGTCCACGGCCAGCTCGCCCATGCGCGTGAAGGCCCCCAGGACATTGTCCTGCGTCGGGACGTCGATGGGGATCAGGGTGATCGCGTACCCCTCGGCCGCCGCGTGTGTGGCGATCGCCTCCACCGTCCGGCTGTTGCCGGTCGAGGACAGGCTGAACAGGATCACGCCGATGGTGTTGAACTGGCCGTACCGCAGCGCCCGCGCGGCACTGTTGGGCCGGTACCCCAGTTCCCGCATCGCCGACAGCACCTGCTCGCGCGTGGAAGCGATCACCCCGGGCTGACCGTTGGCGACCCGCGAGACGGTCTGCGAGGAGACGCCCGCGAGCTTGGCCACGTCGGCCATGGACACGCGCTGCTTGCGCCGGCCTCCGGGGACACCGGAACCGCCCCGCTCCACCACTGCTGCCTCCTTCATTCGCACACGAACGTGTTGCGTGTCGCACCGGATGTTACGTGTGGGAAACCTTGACGGTCGCCGAGCCGGATGCCACGATTCCGGCGCCGTCATGTTTACGTAAACATGCTGTCATTCCGAAAGGGTTTGGTCGATGCGCAAGACCCCCGCCAGCACCCGTCGCGCCCCGAGGCTGCGTGCCTCGCTCGTCGCCCTCGCGATCGCCGCGGTCAGCGGCGCCACCCTCACCGGCAGCCCCGCCTCCGCCGCCGCGCCGACCACCGACACGACCCAGTTCAAGGGCGTCAACTGGGCCGACCCGCGCGACAACTTCGCCGACGACGAGCTCCAGTTGTCGGGCCTGTCGACCTCCGACACCTACGCCCAGACGTACACCAAGGCGAGCCGCATCATCTCGGCGTTCCGCGCGAACCTCGGCGCCAACACCGTCCGGCTGCCGATCAACCCGTACACCGTCAACGGCTCCTACTGGAAGTCGTACCGGGGCGTCATCGACGCCGCGACGGCCCACGGCTTCAAGGTCATCGTGTCCTACTGGGAGGGCACGGGCGACCGCAAGGACGGCTTCATCGACGACGAGGCCACCTACTGGCCGATGTGGAACACCGTCGTCAAGGCCTACAAGAACAACTCCCGGGTCTACTTCGAGCCGATGAACGAGCCGCACGGCTACACCGACGCCCAGTGGGCCGACATCGCCGCGAAGTGGCTGGACACCTACAAGTCGGTGCCGCGCAACCGCGTCTTCGTCAGCGGCGCCGGCTACAACGACCACGTCACCACCGTCTGCGCCGACCCGCGCCTGAAGGGCACCTACCTGTCGCTGCACCACTACGGTTTCTGGAAGTCGTACGCCACCTACGACGAGTGGGTGGCCGACCTGAAGGTCCGCATCGGCGACTGCGCCAACCGGACCGTGGCGGACGAGTTCGGCGCGCCGATGACGACCGGTCTGAACTACAACGTGAAGACCCCGGACGACAACTTCGTCAACTTCATCCAGGCCGTCACGGACACCTTCCGCGAGCTGAAGATGGGTTCGGTGTACTGGCCGGGCCTGCGCACCGACGACATCTACTCGGTGCAGAAGCTCGTCGGCCCGGCCAACCGCCCGTGGCTGCAGACCACCAACCAGTCGGGCGCCGACCGCCTCGCCTGGGCCTGGGGCCGCGGCAAGCCCGTCAAGGGCTGACCCGTTCCCCGGCGGCCGCGGTGCCTTCGGGTACCGCGGCCGGCCGCTGTCCACGGTGGCTGTTCGGACATGGCCGACTCGCGCCCTTCCCACGCCCTCCCGCACTGCCCAGACTCCTGGACAGGGACACCGGGGGGGGTACGGCCGCTCGCAGACGGCGGGCGCTGAGGATCAAGTGGGGCGAGCGAGGCGGCGCGGTGGCGCTGGTCCTCCTGGTGGTGTTCTGGGCGAGCGTGTGGCCGTATCTGTTGGGTTTCCTGCTGGTCGGTGTCGTCGGCACGATCGGCTGGCGGCTGTGGCGGACGGACCGGCTTCTGCGCGGCCGGGACCGGCGCTGGCGCGAGGAGGACGCGGTGGAGGCGGGCCGCCGGACTCTCGCCGAGGTGGACGTCATGACGGGCACCGAGTTCGAGGAACTGGTCGCCGCGCTGTGCCGGCGGGACGGGTGCACCGAGGTCCGCCGAGTGGGCGGCGCGGGTGACAACGGCGCCGATGTCCTCGGGCGGCTGCCGGACGGCCGGACGATGGTCGTCCAGTGCAAGCGGTACGCACCGAGCAGGGCGATCCCGAACCGCGAGCTGCGCGATCTGCTGGGCGCCCGGGTGCACTTCCGCACCGACGTGGCCGTCTTCGTGACGACCTCGCGCTTCACCGGCCCCTCCGAGAGGTTCGCGCTGGAGCACGGCATCCTCGCCGTGCACCGCGACCTCCTCGGCCTGTGGAACAACGGGGCCTCCCTCGTGTCACTGGGCGAGGTGAACGGCAGGGGCCAGGGGGACGCACGGCATCGGGCCCGCTGGAAGAAGGCGTACGGCGGCTAGGGGACCCGTCCCGAGGAGACGCAGGTCACATCTGTACCTGTCACAATCCGCCGGTCCATCCAGTCATAGGTGTGTAGCCATCGACAACGGCAGAAGGAGCACACCATGGAAGCCCGACTCGACGTCTTCGCCAGCCCGCTGGCCGGCAAGCTGCTGAAGCACTTCGCCTCCGCGGGCAAGGTGGTCTCGGACTCGGGACTGCCGGTGACGACCCAGGAACTGGTGAAGATCCGCGCGAGCCAGATCAACGGCTGCGGGTTCTGCCTCGACATGCACACCAAGGAGGCCGCCGCCGCGGGCGAGACCGCGCAGCGCCTCCACATGGTCGCCGCGTGGCGTGAGGCCAAGGTCTTCACGGAGGCCGAGCGGGCCGCGCTGGAGCTGGCGGAGCAGGGCACCCGCCTCGCCGACGGGACCGGCGTCCCGGACGAGGTCTGGGAGAACGCGGCCAAGCACTACGACGAGGACCAGCTCCTCGCCCTGGTCTCCCTGATCGCCGTCATCAACGCCTTCAACCGGCTGAACGTCATGACCCAGCAGCCGGCCGGCGACTACGTGGTCGGTCAGTTCGGCTGATCGTGAGGACCTGATCTGAGGACCGGGTGACCGGCCAGGGGGCTGCAGACCCCTGGCCCGACCCCACGGCCTCAGCCGGTCAGCGGGTAGTGACAGGCCACCTGACGGCCGGAGGCGTTCGCCGTGAGCCGCGGGCGTTCCACCGCACACAGCTCCCGGGCGTACGGGCAGCGCGTGCGGAACGGGCACCCCGTCGGCTTGTCCGCCGGACTGGGCACCTCACCGGTCAGCACGATGCGCTCCCGGGGCGGTCCGTCCTCCGCGAGCGTCCCGTCGTCGATGTCCGGTACCGCCGACAGCAGGGCCTGCGTGTACGGATGGGCCGGGTCCGAGTACAACGCCTCCGTTCCGGCGAGCTCGACGATCTCACCGAGATACATGACGGCGATCCGGTCGGACACATGACGGACCACACCGAGATCGTGCGCGATGAAGACGTACGTGAGGCCGAAATCGTCCTGGAGGTCGGCGAACAGGTTCAGCACCTGCGCCTGGATCGACACATCCAGCGCGGACACCGGCTCGTCGGCCACGATCAGCTTCGGATTCGTCGCCAAGGCGCGTGCGATGCCGATGCGTTGGCGCTGACCGCCGGAGAACTCGTGCGGGTAGCGGTCCAGATGGGCCGCCGCCAGTCCTGCGACGTCGAAGAGTTCCCGGACCCTGCGGCGGACCGCGGTCGCGTTGCCGTACCGGTGCACGAGCAGCGGCTCGGCCACGATGTCCCCGGCGCGACGGCGGGGGTTGAGCGAGGCCTGCGGGTCCTGGAAGACCAGTTGCATGCCCGGGCGTACCGGGCGCAGCCGGCGCGCGGACAGCGTGGAGATGT
The DNA here is from genome assembly GCF_042880295.1 of Streptomyces sp. NPDC058307. Classification (NCBI taxonomy): domain Bacteria; kingdom Bacillati; phylum Actinomycetota; class Actinomycetes; order Kitasatosporales; family Streptomycetaceae; genus Streptomyces; species Streptomyces sp. NPDC058307. The sequence continues at coordinate 152,000 of NZ_JBHVYZ010000005.1, read as the reverse complement.
CCTGACCGTCGAACTCGACGCGCCCGCCCGTGAGTTCGGTGAGCCGGACCAGGCACCGGCCGAGCGTGGACTTGCCGCAGCCGGACTCCCCGACCACGCCGAGGGTTTCGCCGCCGCGCACCGCAAGGGAGACCCCGTCGACGGCACGCAGCACCTGGCGTCTGCCCCGCACGGGGTAGTGCTTGGTGACGTCCGTGGCCCTCAGGAGGACCTCTCCGGCGGTCGGTGCGTCCGTGTCCACCGCCACGATGTCCTGTGCCGTCACGACGCCGCCTCCGTGTCTCTCGCGCTCACTCTCAGGCCGGCCCGGTCGCCGGACGGCAGCCAGCAGGCGTCGAGGTGGGTGTCACCCGACAGAACGGGCCGCTCCTCGCACCGGTCGTGCCGCAGCCGGCAGCGCGGCGCGAACGCGCACCCCTCCGGGATGCCACCCGGTGCGACCGGCACGCCCGCGATGGTGGGCAGCCGCCGCAGCCGGGGACCGCCCACCCGGGGCACCGAGTCGAGCAGACCCCAGGTGTACGGGTGTCGCGGACCGTGGAACACCGCCCGCCGCGGGCCCTCCTCGGCCGCCCGGCCGCCGTACATGACCAGGACCCGGTCGGCGATCTGGGAGACCACGCCCATGTCGTGGGTGATGAGCACCATCGCGGAGCCCCCTCGGTTGAGTTCCCGCACCAGGTCGAGGATCTGGGCCTGGACCGTGACGTCCAGTGCCGTCGTCGGCTCGTCGGCGATCAGCAGTGAGGGGCTGCAGGACAGCGCCATCGCGATGACCGCGCGCTGCCGCATTCCGCCGGAGAACTCGTGCGGATAGGCGTTCACCCGCGAGGCCGCGTCGGGGATGCCGACGTCCGAGAGCAGCCGGACGGCACGCGTGTGTGCCTCCTTGCGGGAGACCTGTTCGTGCGCCCGGATCGCCTCGGCGATCTGCCAGCCCACCGTGTACACCGGGGTCAGCGCGGTCATCGGGTCCTGGAACACCATCGCGATCTCCCGGCCCCGCACCGCACGCATCTCCCGGTCGGGCAGAGTGAGCAAGTCCCGTCCACGGAAGAGGACTTCACCCGACACACTCACGTTCGGGCTGGTCAGCAGCCGCAGCACGGCGAGCATCGACACGCTCTTGCCGGAGCCCGACTCGCCCACCACGCCCAGGACTTCGCCGGGAGCGACCGAGAAGGAGAGACCGTCCACGGCCGTGACGAGGCCCTGGCGGGTGCGGAAGCGGACGCGCAGGTCACGTACGTCCATCAGTGGTTCAGGCATGGCGGGCCCTCGGGTCGAGTCGCGCGTACAGGATGTCCACCAGGGCGTTGGCGAGGACCACGAAGAACGCCGCGTACAGCACCGTGCCCATGATCACGGGCAGGTCCAGGTTCTGCAGCGCGTCGAAGGTGAGCTTGCCGATGCCGGGCAGACCGAAGACCACCTCGGTCAGGAGCGCGGCCCCGCCGACGAGCGCGCCGAAGTCCAGGCCGAACAGCGACACGATCGGGATCAGCGAGCAGCGCAGGGCGTGCCGGAGCAGGATCCGCCGCTCCGGCAGGCCCTTGGCGCGGGCCGTACGGACGTAGTCCTCGTTCAGCGCGGTGACGACCTCGCCGCGCAGCAGCCGGGCGTAGATCCCGGCGTACAGCAGGGCGAGCGTCAGCCAGGGGAAGAGCATGTGCAGCGCCCACTGGCCGGGGTCCTGGCCGAGACCGACGTAGCCGGGCGGGGGCACCCAGGAGAAGACCGAGTCGTGCAGCTGTTTCTGGGTGAGGAGGTTGACGACCTCGCCGAGCCAGTAGGCCGGGAGCGAGACGCCGACCACGCCCACCAGCATGATCAGCGGGTCGGCTGCCCGGCCGCGCAGCGCCGCCGCGGCCGTGCCCATGAGGATGCCGGCCGTCATCCAGATCAGGGCCGCGCCGATGACCAGGGACAGGGTCACGGGGGTGGCCTGGATGATCTGCGGGATTACCCGGGAGCCGCGGTTGACGAACGACTCCAGATCACGGTCGACCAGCAGGTGACGCATCATCAGCAGATAGCGGACCGGCATCGGCCGGTCCAGGCCGAAGGAGTGCCGCACCTGGGCGAGGGTGGCCGGGTCGGCGTTGCGGCCCGCGATGCGTGCCGCCGGGTCGACGCCCGGGGTGGCGAAGAAGATCAGGAACACCAGCACGCTGATCGCGAACATCACCAGCAGGGCCGAGCCGAAGCGCTTGAGGGCGAAGACGAGCATGGTCACACCCCTCCGCGCAGCCGGGCACTCGGGTCGAGCGCGTCACGCACCCCGTCGCCGAGGACGTTGAGCGCGGCCGTGGTCAGGGCGATCAGCAGACCGGGCGCGATCGTCACGGCGGGCCGGGTGTAGAGGAGCCCCAGACCGTCTTCGATGATCGTGCCCCAGCTGGCGTCGGGCGGCTGGACGCCGACGGACAGGAAGGACAGCGCCGACTCGGTGAGCATGGCGAGCGCGGTCATCAGCGGGACGAACACGATCGCCGTCGGCACCACGTTCGGCAGCACCTCCCGGCGCAGGATGCGCGAGGTGGGCGCGCCGGAGCCGACGGCCGCCTGGATGTACTCCTTGTTGCGCAGCACCAGCACCTGACCGCGCAACGGCCGTGCGATGTACGGCACATAGATCGCCGCGATGATCGTGACGGGCAGCCAGAGGCTTCCCGCGTCGACGGTGACCGGGCCCAGCTCGAGACCGTTGGTGAGCAGGACCACCGACAGGCAGATGGCCAGCAGATAGACCGGGAACGCCCAGACGACGTCCAGGACCCGCGAGATGACGGCGTCCACGATCCCGCCCGCGTACCCGGCGACGACCCCCACGGCCGTACCGACGACGCAGGTCAGCAGCGCCGCCGTGAACCCGATGAACAGGCTCGTACGGCCGCCGTACAGCAGCCGGGCCAGCACGTCCCGGCCCTGGTTGTCGGCGCCGAGGAAGTAGTGGGCGGGGTCCCAGGTCGGGCCGATCGGCGTGACGCCGAGTCCGAGGCCGGTGCTGCTCGGGGTGAGCACCGGCACGGTCTTTCCGGCCACGACCGTGGTGCCGGAGACATGGGACTGGAAGGGGTCGGTGTGGGCGATGTGGTCCGCGTAGAGCGGGGCGCACAGGCTCGCCAGCACGACGAGGAGCAGGACCGCGGCGGCGGCCAGTGCCGTCCGGTTGCGCAGCAGGTCGCCGGCGGCGGTCCGCCAGGGGCCCGGCGAGCGCCGGGCCCCTGGCGACGGGGAGAGGGTCACTTCACCCACAACTGCCCGACCAGCATGTAGAACTGCTTGCTGAACCGGTAGTCGCCGACCCGCGTCGACGTGAAGTCGATCAGCTTCGGGTTGATCAGCGGTACCACCGGCGACTGGCCCATGACCGCTTGGTCGATGGCCCCCCACTGCTTGTCGGCGCTCGCCTTGTCGGTCTGCGAGGTCTTCAGAGCCGCCTGCATCGTGGCGTCGACACCCTTGTCGCAGAACCCGGAGATGTTGATGCTGGAGTCGCTGCCGGGGTGGTAACTCGCGCAGGAGAGCAGCACGTTGAGGAAGTCGGAGGCCGCGGGATAGTCCTGGTACCAGGACGTCAGGGCGAGTTGCACCTTGTTCTTGGTGTTCTGGATGTAGGTGAACTGGATGTTCGCCGACAGCGGCTTGAGCGTGGCCTTGTAGCCGAGCTGGGTGAGCAGGCTCTGCAGGTACTGCCCGATCGACTTGTTGACGTCGTCGTCCTGGACGACGATGCCGACCTCCTGCCCCGCGGTGCCGGACTGCTTCACCAGCGCCTTGGCCTTGGCGAGGTCAGCGGCCTGCCAGGTCGTCCCGCCGCCCTTGGTGTAGTCGCAGGAGTCGACGTGTCCGGGGAAGCCGGGCGGCAGGACCGTGCACGCGGGAGAGGCGAGGTTGGTGCCGCCGTACAGCCGCACCACGGCGGACCGGTCCACGGCCCAGTTGATCGCCTGACGCGCCGACTTGTTGTTGAAGGGAGCCATATTGACGTTGAGCGTCGCGTACCAGAACGCCGTCAGCGGGCTCACATGCGCCCGCGAGGCGTACTTGGTGCCGATCTCGTTGAGACGGTCGGCGGGCGGCGCGTCGAACATCCAGTCCGCCTGGCCGTTCTCGACGGCGGTCACCTCGGACTCGACGGTCTGGCCGAAGGTGTAGTCGATGGCGTCGGGATAGCCCTGCGGCTCCGCCTGCCGTGACCACTCCTTGAAGTGCGGGTTGCGGACCAGCTTGAGCGCCCGGTTGGGGTCGTACGACGTCGCCGTGTACGGCCCGGTCGACGGCAGCGGCCTGGTCCCGGCGTCCTTCGTCGGCGAGTCCTTCGGTACGACGACGGCGTGCGGGACGGCCAGTTTGTACTCGAACTCAGGGTCCGCGGCCGTCAGGTTGATCGTGACCGTGTTGGCCTTGGCGTCACCGATCACGCCCTTGGACAGGGTGCAGGAGGCGGGTGCCTTCAGACAGGCGTCGGCGCCGACGATGCCGTTGTAGAAGGTGCCCGCGGTGGGGCTGGAGACCTTGAAGATGCGCTGGAAGGAGGCCACCACGTCATCGGTGGTGAGGGCTTTGCCGTTGGAGAAGGTGATGCCCTTGCGGAGCGTGAAGGTGTAGGTCTTGCCGCCGTTGGTCACCTTCGGCATGGCCGTGGCCAGGTCGGGGACGACGGTGAAGGACTCCTGTCCGTCGACCTTCTTGAAGGCGAGCAGCCCGTCGTACATCGACTGGAACAACTGCCAGTACTGGAGCGTGTAGTTGACCTGTGGGTCGAAGCTGCCCGCGGCCGCGTGGGCGACGAGCTTGAGGGTGCCGCCCTTGTGCTGCGTCTGGAACGCGGAGGACCCGGAGCCGGAAGCGCTCGGGCCGGAGGAGGAGCCCGGGTCGGAGGAGGACGAACAGGCGGCCGCGGTGAGCGTGAGGGCGACGGTGGCGGCGGCGAGCGCGACCCGTCTGGTGGTGTGGGACATGGCTGGGAACTCCCGGGTCGGTCAGTCGGTGGAGTCGAGGAACTCGCCGACGACCCGGAGGTAGAGGTCCTCCTCCTCGACGTGCGGCATGTGGCTCGAATGCTCGAACATGTGCCAGCGCACATCGGGGATGAGGTCGGCGAAGGGGCGGAGGGTCTCGGGAGTCGCCTCGTCGAAGCGCCCGGACACCAGCAGCGTCGGCACCTCGATCAGGTGGAGCCGGTCTATGACCGACCAGTCCTTGAGGGTGCCGACGACATGGAACTCGTTCGGGCCGTTCATCGTGTGGTACACGGTCGGATCGGCCGCGATGTTGTCCCACGTGGCCTGCACCTCCGGCGGGTTGGGTGTCAGACGGCACACATGGCGTTCGTTGAAGACCTGTTCGGCTGCCCGGTAGTCGGGGTGGTCCGTGGTCCCGGCCGCCTCGTGGGCGTGCAGGGTGTGCTGGACCTCGTCCGGTAGTTCGGCCCGCAGTTCGGCGGCCGCCTTGAGCCACAGCCGCATGGACGCGGGGGAGTTGGCGATGACCAGTCCCCGCAGCCCGGCCGGGCGGCGGACCGCGTGCTCGGCGGCGAGCATGCCACCCCAGGACTGACCGAGGATGTGGTAGCCGTCGGCGATGCCCAACTCCGCGAGGAGGTTGTCGAGTTCGTCGAGGAAGAGCTGGACGGTCCAGAAGTCGGCGCCCTTGCCGGGCAGATGGGTGGAGAACCCGGTGCCGAGCTGGTCGTAGTGGATCACGGGGCGGCCCTGCTCGGAGATGCCCGCGATGCTGAGCGTGTAGTGGTGGCCGGCGCCGGGGCCGCCGTGCAGGACGACCAGGGGTGTCCTGCCCGGTTCGCCCGTGATCCGGTACCAGGTGGAATGGCCGTTGAAGTCGACGGTTCCGGTGTGCTTCGGTTCGGGGATCGCCACGGGGAAGCCTCCCAGACCGGTCGGAACCAGCCGACCGCTGTCTGAAAATCGTTGGGATGTGACGGATGGATGCGATAGTGAGGGGGCAAAAGGTCAGTCCACAAGACCTTTTGGCGGGGTGAGGGAAAGAAGTAACAGCGGGTTCACGTGGCCCGTGCGCGTTTACACATACGACGACTTGCGGGAGGACAACTGACATCCGCACCTGAACCAGGCGACGAGTTCTCGCGCGTCCTCGACCGTGTCCTGCTCGGCGACGGCCCGTCGTCCTCGCTGCGTCCGGTCCGGGTGAACTCGGCGGTCGACGAGGTCGCCGACCGGCTGCTCACCGCGATCGCCGTCGGGGACTTCCTGCCCGGCGAGCGGCTGCCCGCCGAACGCGAACTCACCGCGCTGCTGCGCGTCAGCCGCCCCACCGTGCGCGAGGCGGTCGCCCGCCTCCTGGCGTTGGGCGTCATCGAGATCCGCCGGGGCCGCAGCGGCGGAGCGTTCGTCCGTGACAGCTGGACCGAGTCCTCCGGCGCCGCGGTCCGCCGTACGCTGCTGCCCCGCTGGGAGGAGTTCGAGCAACTCTTCGACCTGCGCGGGCTGGTGGAGGGCATGGTGGCCGCGACGGCCGCCCGGCGCCGGCGCCCCGAGGACCTGGAGCCGATGCGCGAGGCCCTCACGGCACATCTCTCCGCCGCCACACCCCGTGAGGAGCAGGCCGCAGACAGCGCGTTCCACCGGGCGATCTGCGCGGCCACCCACAATCCGCAGATCGCCCAGCTCAGCCGGGACCTGCTGACCAGGGTCAGCCTGGGCTTCCCGATCGAGCCCTGGGGCAAGGGCGAGCGCTCCCACCACGAACAGGCAGGTCACGGGCACACGGCGCTCTACGAGGCCGTCGCGGCGGGCGAGCCGGAGCGCGCGGAGGGGATAGCCCGGGAGCACTTCATGATCAGCGCCGACATGATCCGGGAGGTCCTGGCCCGGGTACGGGCGGCCGAACCTCCCTGACCCGGGCTACACCTCCCGGTGATCGATCCCCAGCAGACTCGCCGCGGCCCCGAAATCGGCGCCGTGGTGACCCACCGCCAGCGACCAGTGGTGCCCGACCCCCGTCGCGCTCCACGCGTCCACCCATTCGCCGGGGTCCCGGCCGAAGTCGACCCTGCTGGTGGTGTTGCCGATCTCCAGCAGTGGCCCGGGGACGACCGTGCCCTCGGAGGTGATGAACGACAGGCTGCCGTCGGCGTCCTGGCCGAGGCCCAGCAGGGTCACGGGGCCGTGCCGGACGTCGAACTCCACGCTGACACCCCAGCCACGCTTGCCGTGGTAGACACCGAGGCCGCGCAGCAGCGGATCGCGTGCGCTCAGCGCGAGGTGGGCGGGTCCGTCGTGGCCCATCTCCACCACCCCGTCCTCGAAGTTCAGCGCCTGGATCTCCGTGAAGGAGCCCCCGGCGCCGACGCTCTGCGAGGCCAACTGGGCAAGACTGGTGCGCAGTTCGAACTCACCGGCCGCGGGCACACCCCGGGCGGTGAGCAGCGAGGCGCCCAGGATCATGCCCGCGCCGAGCCGCTCGTGCTGCTCGCCGTCGAGCCCCCGGTGGTAGTACGCGAGGGTGTCGAGGCCGAAGTCCTCCACCAGCCGGTCGAGAGCCACCGACACGGTCGCGCCCCACGCGAAGTCCTCGTCCACCACGCTGTCGTCGACGGTGAAGATCCGGCGGGCGAGCTCCACCCGCTCCCGGGTCTGCGCCTCGGTCACCTTCTCCACCCGGTGCCGCAGATCGTCGAACTCCAGCACCTCGACGTGCGAGCCGAACGTCGCCGACAGCAGCGTCGGATCGGTCTGTACGTCGAGCATCCCGGGATACACATGCCCCATGAGCCCGTGCCGGGCGTGCCGGAGCGCGGCCCGGACGTGCGCGGCCCGCACCCACCGCTCGATGCGCCGCCAGGCCGACTCCTGCCGCAGCCAGCCCGACACCGACCGGAACGGGATACCGGCCCGGCGGAAGACGTTTCCGACCTCCGGCACGGAGCACTGCGAGCAGTACGCCAGCCAGTTGCCGGTGTCGAAGGAGGCGTGGTCCATCCGCTCGGACGGCTGGAGGTCGACGACCAGCACCGGTGTGTGCGTGCGCTGCGCGATCGGCAGCACCATCGACGAGGTCAGGTAGGTCGTCAGGAACAGCACGATCAGATCGCAGTCCACCTGCCGGAGCCGTTCGGCGGCGGCCGCGCCCTCCTGTGCGTCGGAGACGAACCCGGCGTCCGTCACCTCCGCGTCCAACTGCCCCAGCCGCTCGGCGACATAGGCCGCCGACTGCTTCAACTGGGGCAGCAGTCCGGGGAACTGCGGCCAGTACGTGCCGAGCCCGCCGGAGACCAGTCCGATCCGCGGGCGGCGCCGGGTCACGGGCGGGAGCAACTCGCCCAGACCGGGCCCCCGTTCACCGGCGTACGTCGTGGTGGATTCGGTCGTCGCCATGGTCGGCGCTCCTTCGGGATTCGGTTCAGGTCTGCGCGACCTTCAGGTCCGCCGGTGCGGTGGCGACCGGGGACGAGCGGGGAACGAGGACACGCACGATGTAGAGGCCCGCGACGGCCGACAGCCCCATGCAGCCGGTGATCACCCACAGCAGCAGGCTGGGGCTCCGGTCGAGCAGCGCGGGCGTGACGAACGCGACGCCCGCGAAGACCCCGCGCGAGACGGCGTAGGTCATCCCCTGCGTGGTACCACGGGTCTCCGCGGGCAGCGTCAGTTGCGACCACACCTTGTAGTTGGCCTCGCCCGCGAAGGGATAGGACAGCTGGTAGAGGATGTAGAAGACGAGGAAGCCGACGATGACGCCCACGGTCAGCGAGGCGATGGCGAAGGCCGCGATCTGCACGACCGTGGCGACGTAGAACATCCGGTCGCGCCGCGGGCCGTCGGCGATCTTGACGAAGGCGAGCGTCAGCACCAGACCGATGGGGAGACAGGCGAGGTTGATGCCGGTCGCCACGCTCTGCGAGGCACCGCTGACGGTGACCAGCAGATACGTCGTGAACTGGCCCATGGTGTTGGCGCCCAGACCCCAGGTGACGTAGAAGGCGAAGGTCGCGAGCATCGGCACCAGCGCGGCCCGGGTCCAGACGTTCTTCAGCGCGACACCCTGCTGCTCGCCCGGGACCTGGTCCTGCTCCGGATTCGGCCCGGTGGCCAGTTCCAGCCGGGAGCGCAGATGCCAGGTGACCAGGGCGGCGACCGCCAGATGGCCGGTGATGAGGCGGGCCCCGAGCATGCCGGTGTCCGACAGGGCGAAGCCGACGAAGACCACGACGATGATGCCCAGCATCCACATGACCTGCGTGAAGGCGATGAGCCGCCCCCGGGCGTAATCGGGGGCCGCGTCCGAGACCACGGCCAGGGACGTCGGCAGGTCGGCACCGGCCGCGAGACCGGCGAGCAGGACACCCACCAGCAGGGTGATGTCGTCGGGCGCCAGCGTGATGACGATCGCCCCGACGGCGTAACAGAGGATGTCCAGGTTGTAGAGGCGGCGTCGGCCGAAGACGTCGGCGAGACGACCGCCGACCAGGGAGCCGACCGCGATGCAGATGGTGACGATCGCGCTGATCGCACCGGCCATCCACACGCCCATGTCGTAGGCGTCGCGGTAGATGGCCAGGTTGACACCGATGCTGACGATGAGTGCGGCATCGAGGTAGGACGCCATGCCGGAGAGGGTCGCGACCTTCCACAGGCGCTTCTCGATGGGCGGTTCCGGCTGGTTCGGGGCAGGCGAGGTTCGGGCCATGATGCGGCTCCGTCTGGGGAGAGAGGGTCCGAGCGGAGGGGGACGTCGCTGTTCTCGGCCGATGTCCAGCGACTATAGGAGGGTAAAAACGTTCCAACAAGACGTCATGCGGCCATCCGTGGAAACGACCTGACGGCCCCGCAGCTCTGGTGGGGGCCGTGGGGGTGTCCTACGGTGAGGCTGACGTAAAACGTTTTTGATCCGTGAGAGTGTCCGGGCCGTAGTCGGAAGGACCCATCCGTGATCTCTCCAGCCCTGCGACAGCTGTTCGACAATCCGCCCCGGGACTTCGGCCCCACCCCGCTGTGGTGGTGGTCCGGCGCGAAGGTCACCCGTGACCGCCTGGCCTGGCAGCTGCGCCGGTTCGCGGACGGCGGCGTCCACAACCTCGTGGTGATCAACCTGGCACCGGCCGGCCCGACCTTCGGCGCCCGCACCGACGACCCCGTGTGGTTCGGCGAGGAGTGGTGGGCCCGCTTCCAGGAGGCCTGCGAGATCGCCGGGGACCTGGGCACGCGCCTGTGGTTCTACGACCAGATCGGCTTCTCCGGCGCCAACGTCCAGGGCGGCATCACCCGCCGGCACCCCGAGGCGGCGGGCCGCGCCCTGCGCTCGCGCCGGGCGGTCGTCACCGGCGGCACGGTCACGCTGGGGGGCACGGAGACACTGCTGGGCGCGTACGACAGCACCGGTGCACGCCTGCCGGTCCACCGTCCGGCATCAGGGCGGCCCGGCCCCGCCGGCCATGCAGGACCGCCACGGATCGAGGCCCCCGACGGCACCGAGGTGCGCCTGGTCCTCGCCGTCCCCACGGCCTTCGACTACCTGAACCCCGCGGCCGTCGCTCTCCTGTTCGACGCCATCCATCACGAATACGACCGCCGCGTACCCGACCACCTGGGCAACGTCATCGCCGGCAGCTTCCAGGACGAGCTGCCCGCCACCAACTCCTGGACCGGCCGCTTCCCCGAGGAGTTCCGCTCCCGGCGCGGCTACGACCTCCTCGACCACCTCCCCGCCCTCTTCACGGGGGACGACTCCGAGCGGGCAGGGCGGATCCGCGCCGACTACTACGCCGTCCGCGCCGAACTCACCGAAGAGGCCCTCTTCCGTCCCCTGGCCGCCTGGCACGAGGAGCGCGGCCTGCTCCTGGGCTGCGACCAGAGCCACCCCGCCCGCTCCGGCTTCCCGGCCCAGTCGACACAGCTCTACACGGACTACTTCCGCACCCACCGCTGGTACAGCGCCGCCGGCAGCGACCATCACGGCGACGCCAAGGTCCACTCCTCCATGGCCCACCTCTACGGCCACGAGCGCGTCTGGATCGAGTCGTTCCACTCCTCCGGCTGGGGCGGCACCCTGGAGGAGACCTACGACTGGCTGCTGCCGTTCCTGCGCAGCGGGGCCAACTTCTACAACCCGCACGCCAGTTACTTCGGCACCGCGGGCGGCTGGTTCGAGTGGGCGCCGCCGTCCACCGACTGGCGCCAGCCCTACTGGCGGCAGTACCCCGCCTTCTCGCGGGCCGTCGCCCGGATCTGCTCGATCCTGTCGTGGGGCACCTACAGCGCCGACGTCGCGGTTCTGCACCCCACAGCCACCATGCAGTCCCTCATCCCCCTCGACGCTCCCGTCCAGCACTTCGGCGACGGCCGCCTCGGCGAGGCCCACGCCGACGTCGACGAGACCCAGCGCCACTACCTGGAGCTGTGCGGCACCAACAACTGGCTCAGGCCCGCCGTGGGCGCCCTCGACCGCCACGGGATCTCCTTCGACGTCATCGACGACGCCTCGATCCAGGGCGCCAAGGCCGGCGACGGGGCCCTGCGGATCAGGGACCTGGCGTACACCACCGTCCTGCTGCCCTCGGCGAGCGTCCTGGAGCACGAGACGGCCCGCCGACTGGCCGAACTCCTCGACACCGGAGGACGGGTCGTGGTCGTCGGCCGCCCTCCGGCACGGGCGGCCGGACTCGCCGGTGACGACTCCGTCGTGGCCGCGCTGCTGGACCATCCCCGCCTGGAGCGGGTGACCGACGCCGAGGCCGGTGCGGCGGCGGTGGCCGACCACGCCGGATACGCGACGGGCCAGGTGCCGCTGCTCGTCAGGAGGAAGGGCGACGCGGCGGTCGCGCTGGTCACCGGGGCGTTCCCCGACGCCCGGACGCATCCGCCCGGGGACCACCACGAGATCGACCCCGGACGCTACGCCCGCACCTCCTCGGTCACCGTGCGGGCCCCGGTGGCCGAGGCCGAGATCTGGAACCCGGCGACCGGCACCCGCCGCCCGGGACGCGTCACCGTCACCGACGGCGTCTCGACCATCGAGGTCCCGCTGGAGGGCGCACCCGCCGCCCTCGTCGTATGGCGCGAAGGCCCTCCGGCGGACGCCGTACCCCCGCCGCCCACGGGGCCGACGGAGTCCGTCGACCTGTCCACCGGCTGGGAGGGCCGTCTCGTACCCACCATGGACAACACCTGGGGCGACCTGGCCCTGCCCGCCGGATCCCCCCTCGCCGAACCGCAGATCTGGACCATGCGGTGGACCGAGACGGAAGCCTCCTGGGAGCCGGTACGGGCCACCTACGGCAACCGCGTCCGCGTCCTGGCGCCCGTGCCCCCAGCGCAGGCGCCGACGCCTCTGGACAGTGCCGCCGTCGAGCAAGTCCTGTCCGGAGAACGTGAGTTGGCTTCCGCGGACTGGGATGTCTCGCTGTACTCGTCGAGCCGTGGCATCCCGGACCCCGACGGTCTGCTCGGCAACAAGGGCCTGGTGCCGGAGGAGTTCGTGCGGGTGCCGGTGCCCGTGAGCGGGACGGTTGCCCGGGTCAGGGCCGTCGTGGAGACCGACCACCGCGGGCCCGCCGACCTGCATGTCGGCGCGGCGGCGGCCAAACGCGTGTGGTGGAACGGCACTCTGCTGGAGAGCGGCGGCGGCTATCTGTCGTCGGCCCGGGTGGAGGTCGGACGGGCCCGCAACGTGCTGGAGTACGAGCTGTCCGACGCCCAGGACCGGCCGCAAACCATCTCGGGCGCCGCCGACACCCCGCTGGGCAGCTACTTCTGCCTGTCCCGCCCGGACGGGTTCGCGTCACGCCCGCTGTTCATGCGCCTGCCCGACGGCGTACGACCGGACGGCAGCGTGAGCTACCGCGGCCGGATCACCGCCCCGGACCGGGCAGCGACGGCGGTCCTCGTCGTGGGCGCCGCGGTGGGCGTGACCGTCCTCGTCGACGGAGCCGTCGTGGCACGGCAGGAGAAGGTCGAGTACTACGAGTCCGACTGGGGCGCGGTACCCGCGTTCTTCCGGCACGAACTGACGCTGGACGGCGGCGATCACGTGCTCGACCTGGTGGCCGACAGCGTCGACGCGCGGGACGGGATCTACGTCGACCTCGTGGCGGACACGAACGCCCTGGTCAGTGGCCCCGGTTGGGAAGCCCGGACGGGGGAGTGGCACGGGCGGACCGTCGAACACAAGGGCCGCTGGGGGGAGTTGCAGCACTGCGGCGCCGCGGTACGACCCCACCCGCTGCCCGGGGCCGAGTGGCTGGCCGGCGCCCCCGTGCTCGGCTTCGCCGTACTGCCGCTGCGGTCCACCGACGATCTCCGGGAGGCCGAACAGCGCTTCCGGTTCACCGTGCCGGCGGGGACCGTGTCACTCGACCTGCCCCTGGAGCTTCCCTCGCGGGTGAGCATCGACGGGGGCCCCGAACTGTCCCTGCAGGGCGATGAGTTGATGCTGGACCGGCCACTCGACAAGGCGGCCGAGTGCGAAGTCGTCACCGCCCCCACGGCCGTGCTGCGCGGTGGCTCCGCCTGGCGGGGGCCGGTACGGGTACGCACGGTACCGGCACCCCTGCCGCTGGGGGACTGGGGCGAACTGGGGCTGGGCGGCTGGAGCGGGGGTGTGACCTACGCCCGGACGTTGGAGGTGCCGGCCGGGCCGGACCCGGTGCTGGATCTGGGTCGGGTGCGCGGCAGCGTCGAGGTGTGCGTCGACGGCGAACCCGTCGGCGAGGCGTTCTGCGCGCCGTACCGCTTCGAACTGCGCGGCACCGCCGGGCGTACCGTCCGCCTCGAGGTGACCGTCCACAACACCCTGGCCCCGTACCTGGCCGAGGCCACGCCGACCGCCTGGGCCTTCCCCTCCCAGCTTCCCTCGGGACTGCTGGGACCGGTGCGGCTAGAAAGGCGCGTCTGAGGAAGTCCGGGTGGAGTCCCGCAGGACCAGTCCCGGCGCGAACACCCTTGCCTCGTGGGCGTGTTCCGCGCGGGCCTCCACCTCGTCCAGGAGCATCTCGACGGCCGCCCGGCCGAGTTCCTCGACCGGCTGGCGGACCGTCGTCAGGGTCGTGCCCACGAAGCTCGCGATGTCCAGGTCGCCGTAGCCGACCACCTGCACGTCCTCCGGGACCTTCACACCGCGCTCGCCCAGCGCCCGGCACAGGCCCGCCGCGAGGAAGTCGTTGGTGCAGAACACGCCGTCGGGCAGCTCGTCGAGGCCATGGGCTATCTCGCTGCCGTACGCGACCGTCATCTCCTCGGCGACGACCTGGCCGAGGCGGGCATCGCGCCGGGTGCGCACGGCCTGACGGGCGCCCTGGTAGCGGTCGGCGCACTGACGGATCGTGCGCTCACCGTTGACGACGAGGATGTCGCGCGCCCCGCGGTCCAAGAGGTGCTGCACGGCGATGCGGCCGCCGGCGATGTCGTCCACCGAGACCGAACAGCCCTCCTGGGCGGGAATCGCACGGTCCGCCAGCACCAGCGGGATACCGCGCTCGCGCAGCCGCGACAGCCGCGTGGGATCGGCGCTGAGCGGGACCACCACCGCGCCGACCGCCCGCTGTTCGACGAGCATGGTGAAGTAGCCCTGCTCCCGCTCCGGCGCGTCCCCGCTGTCGCACAGGACGAGGGAGTAGCCGTGTTCGTACGCCGCGTCGGCGGCGCCACGTGCGATGCGCGAGTAGAAGGAGTTGGCCACGTCCGGCAGCACCAGGCCGATCGACGACGAGTGTCCGGTGCGCAGACCGGCGGCTCCCGGATGGGGAACGTAGTCGAGTGCGGCGACCGCGACGCGGACCCGCTCGGCGGTGCGCGCGTTGACCCGCTCGGGTCGGTTCAGGACGTTGGACACCGTGGAGACCGAGACCCCGGCGGCGGCCGCGACGTCCTGGATGCGGGCGGGGCGAACCGACATGGCGTCCACCCCTTCGCTGCTCCCCATGGGCGACGCAAGTCTACTCCGGTCGTGAGTAAAACGTTTTCCGCCCCAGAGGCAGAGGAGCGGGGCGCATCGAAAATCCGGTGGACCTGCACACCGTTCACCCCTCGGTCACGCGGAAACCGAAGGGAGTGGTCATGGCCGCACCGGACGGGACGCTGCTGCCGCAAATCCTGTGAAGAAACAGGTGGATTGAGTGACCGTCTGGCGCCGCTGGTGAAGACGGACACCGGCACATGCCATGAGCTGCGGTCGGCTGAGTGGCCGTGTTCATGACCGGCGTGCTTCCATCCGGTGTCCCCCCTCCTCGAGGATTGCTCATGCGAAAGGAACCGCGCGCCATGAACGTCACCCCCCACATCGAGGCCGCCGAGCTCACCGACGCCGACCTGGACACCGTCTCCGGTGGCGTCACCGCCGCGGCCACTGCCGGTCTCCACCTGCGCGTGGCGCACCTCGAGGTCTGCGCCGACGCCGGCGCCCTCGTCTCCGCCGAGGGTGTCGCGGTCGGCGTCAAGGCCCACGCCGGCGTGAACTGACCGCACACCCGCCACGGGCCCCGGATCGGCCGATCCGGGGCCCGTTGTGGTCCGGCGAGACTCCGTCCGTCTCGAAGCCGAGCCCCGGCCGGACGGTCGGTGCCATGCTGGCAGCCTCGGAGCGTTTCAGGAGGCCCTCATGCACGAGCAGCCGTCCCTTCTCGCCGCCCTGGTGTCCGCCCTGCGGACCGGTTCGATCGAAGTCGTCAATCTCACCTCGCCCTTGTCGTCGTCCACACCGGTGATCCAACTGCCGCCGGAGTTCGGCCAGACGGCGATCTTCGAGCTGGAGGAGATCAGCCGGTACGACGACCGTGGACCGGCCTGGTACTGGAACAACTTCCGCAGCGGGGAGCACACCGGCACCCACTTCGACGCCCCGAACCACTGGGTCACCGGAAAGGACCTCGCCGACGTGGCGTCCGTACCGCCGCAGCGGCTGATCGCCCCGGCCGCCGTACTGGACTTCACCGCCGCGGCGGCCAAGGACCCCGACTTCCTCGTGGAGGTGGACCACGTCAAGGCCTGGGAGGAGCACAACGGACCACTGTCGGAAGGGGGTTGGCTGTTCCTGCGCACCGGCTGGGACGCCCGTTCGCACTCCCAGGAGGACTTCCTCAACGCCGACGAGAACGGCCCGCACACTCCGGGTCTGTCCCCCGACTGCGCCCGCTGGGTGGCCGAGGAGTCGCCGGTGATCGGCCTCGGTGTGGAGACGGTCGGCACGGACGCCGGGCGCGGGCACACCTTCGACCTCGCATTCCCCTGTCACTCCTACCTGATGGGCAGTGACAAGTACGGCCTGACCCAGCTCCAGAACCTCGCAGCGCTGCCCGCCACCGGCAGCGTCGTCGTCGCGGGGCCGCTGCCCATCGTCGCGGGCTCCGGCTCGCCCGCGCGCGTGCTGGCGCTGGTGGAGCGGTCATGAAGGTCGCGGAGGCCGTCGGTCGGGCCCTGTACGCGGCCGGGGTCGAGCAGGTCTTCGGCGTGGTGGGATCCGGGAACTTCCATCTGACCAACGCGATGGTCGCGGCCGGCGCCCGCTTCGTCGCCGCCCGCCACGAGGGCGGTGCGGCGACGATGGCCGACGCGTACGCGCGCGTGAGCGGCACGGTGGCCGCGGTCAGCGTCCACCAGGGGCCCGGGCTCACCAACGCGATGACGGGGATAGCCGAGGCGGCCAAGAGCCGTACACCGCTGGTGGTGCTGGCGGCCGAGGTGACCAGGCCGACCTCCAACTTCTACGTCGACCAGGACGCGCTGGGCGCGGCGGTGGGCGCGCTGCCGCTGCGGATCACCTCGGCCGAGGACGCCGTGGCACAGGCGTGTGAGTCGGTGCGGCGGGCCCTGCACGAGCGGCGCACCGTGCTCCTCAACCTCCCTCTGGAAGTCCAGGCGTCGGACTCCCCCGAGGGTGCCCTCGCTCAGGCGGCACCACCGCCGCCACGACCGGCGGTCGAACCGGCCGCATCCGAAGTGGCGGCGCTGGCGCGGGTGTTGGAGCAGGCCCGGCGGCCGGTCTTCGTGGCCGGGCGCGGCGCACGCTCGCCCGCCGCCCGGGACGCCCTCGAAGCCCTCGCCGAGCGCTGCGGCGCGCTGCTGGCGACCTCGGCCGTGGCGCGCGGCCTGTTCCACGACAACCCCTGGTCACTCGACGTGTCCGGAGGCTTCGCCTCGCCGCTGGCGGTCGAACTCATCGGCGGCGCCGACGTGATCGTCGGCTGGGGCTGCGCACTGAACATGTGGACCATGCGGCACGGCGCCCTCATCGGCGCCGACACGACCGTGGTGCAGGTCGACGACCCCTCGGCACTGGGCGCGCACCGGGAGCTGCATCTCGGGGTCACCGGCGATGTCGAACTCACCGCGCGGCACGTCCTCGCGGCCTCCCGCGGCAAACGGCAGGGCCTGCGGACCCCTGACATCGCCGCGGCCGTCGCCGCTCGCGTGCGCTGGCGTGACGTGCCGTACGAGGACACCAGCACCCGCGACCGGATCGACCCCCGCACCCTCAGCATCGCCCTCGACGACGTCCTCCCGGCGCAGCGGGTGATCGGCGTCGACTCCGGCAACTTCATGGGCCACCCGAGCATGTTCCTGTCCGTGCCCGACCAGGACGGCTTCTGCTTCACCCAGGCCTACCAGTCGATCGGCCTCGGCCTCGCCACCGCGATCGGCGCGGCCCTCGCCCGTCCGGACCGGCTGCCGGTGGCCGCGCTCGGCGACGGCGGCGCGCTGATGGGCGCCGCCGAGCTGGACACCGTACGGCGGCTCGGGCTCCCCATGGTCGTCGTGGTCTACAACGACGACGCCTACGGAGCGGAGGTGCACCACTTCGGCCCCGCCGGACACCCGCTCCACACGGTGGAGTTCCCGCCGACGGACATCGCGGCCGTGGCCCGCGGCTACGGCTTCGAGGCGGTGACCGTGCGCACGCGCACGGATCTGAAGGCCGTGGAGGACTGGGTCGCCGGCCCACGATCCGCCCCGCTGCTCATCGACGCCAAGGTGGTGCGGGACCGCGGGGCGTGGTGGCTGGAGGAGGCGTTCCGCGGACACTGAGGGCCCTTGTGACCGATCCCCGGAAAAAGCAGGAGCGGGATCGCCCTCTCCGTGCCAGCCTGGCCGACCGGACGACTGGACGACTGGACGACCCAGGGGAGCACCGATGACCGCAGGACCGCGCCTCACCCCGCTGCTCGACCAGTTCGACTGGTCCTGCGAGCGCCTGGCCGCGCGCCTCGCAGGGCCGGTCATGGACAGCGGCGACGGCTCACGGACCCCGGTCGGGGCGATGACCGACGAGGAGTACCTCTGGGAGCCGGTGCCCAACTGCTGGTCGGTCCGGCGGCGCGCGGACGGACCCGGGGCGCGGGCGACCTTCCTGGCCGGGACCGGCGACTGGGGCAGGGACGCCGCGCCCTACCCGCACCCCGTTCCGCCGCCGTTCACGACCCTCGCGTGGCGGCTGAGTCATCTCAGCGAGATGCTCCTGCTGCGCGCCGACCACACGACGGGCACCCACACCCTCACCCGGGACGACTACCGCGTCAGCGGCACCGCCGCCGACGCGATCGCCGCCTTCGACTCGGCCGTCGACGCCTGGCGCACGACGCTGCGCACCACCGACGACACCGACCTCGACACCGTCGGCCGCTCCACCTACCCGCACGGCAGCGACCCCGAGGAACCCTTCGGGGACATCGTGTGGTGGGTCAACCAGGAAGTCCTGCACCACGGCGCCGAGATCGCCCTGCTGCGCGACCTGTACCGGGAACGACGGCACTGACCGGCCCGTCCGGACCGCCGGGTCAGACCGCGGGCGCCGGATAGGTCGGGTACTCCACTCCGGTCACGTGCTGTACGACCCGGACCACCTGGCAGGAGTAGCCGAACTCGTTGTCGTACCAGAGGTAGAGGATCGCGTTGTCCCCGTCGACCTTGGTGGCACCGGCGTCGACGATCGAGGAGTGGCGCGAGCCGATGAAGTCGCTGGAGACCGCGTCGGGGGCCGTCGTGAAGTCGATCTGGCGCTTGAGCGGGGAGGTCAGCGAGACGTCCCGCAGGTGGTCGAGGACCTCCTCGCGGGTGGTCTCACGGCCCAGGCGCAGGCTCAGGATCGCGATGGAGACGTCCGGCACCGGCACCCGGATCGAACTGCCGGTGATCGGTGCCTTGAGGTCGGGCAGCGCCTTGGCCACGGCGGAGGCGGCGCCCGTCTCGGTGATGACCATGTTGAGCGGCGCGGAACGGCCCCGGCGGTCCGCCTTGTGGTAGTTGTCCAGCAGGTTCTGGTCGTTGGTGAACGAGTGGACCGTCTCCACATGGCCGCGCAGCACGCCGTACTCGTCGGCCATCGCCTTCAGCGGCGGCACGATCGCGTTGGTCGTGCACGACGCGCAGGACAGGATCTGCTCGTCCGGCTTGATCGTGTCGTGGTTGACGCCGTGCACGATGTTGGGGACGTCGCCCTTGCCCGGTGCGGTCAGCACGACCTTGTCGATGCCGGGGCGCAGGTGCTGCGAGAGGCCCTCGCGGTCACGCCACTTGCCGGTGTTGTCGATGAGGATCGCGTTCTTGATGCCGTACGCCGTGTAGTCGACCTCGGACGGGTCGTTCGCGTAGATCACCTTGATGGTGTTGCCGTTGGCGATGATCGCGCTCTCGGCCTCGTCGACGGTGATCGTGCCCTGGAACTGGCCGTGGATGGAGTCCCGGCGCAGCAGCGAGGCCCGCTTGATGATGTCCTGGTCGCCGCCTCCGCGTACGACGATCGCGCGCAGCCGGAGGCCGTTGCCGGAGCCCGCCTTCTCGATCAGCAGCCGGGCCACCAGGCGGCCGATCCGGCCGAAGCCGTAGAGGACGACGTCCCGCGGCTCACGGCGGTCGATCTTGTTGCCGCCCGTCGCGCCGGCCACGGCCTCGGCGGTGAACTCGGCCACCGACAGGCCGCGGTCGTCGGCCTGGTAGATCTCGGCCAGCCGGCCGATGTCGATCTGCGAGGGACCGAGGTCCAGCGTGGTGAGGGCCTGGACGAAGGGCAGGGTGTCGGTGACGGAGAGCTCCTCGCCGGCGATCTGCCGGGCGAACCGGTGGGTCTTGAGGATGCTGACCACCGACTTGTTCACCAGGGAACGGCTGTGCAGGAGAACCGTTACATCACGCTCCCGGTGCAGCCTCCCGATCATCGGGATCATCGATTCCGCGATCTCCTCGCGGTTCTTCCAGTCGGTGAACGAGTCGTCCTTGACAGTCACAGAATTCTCTTTCGAGCTAGGCGGCGCTCATATGCTAAACCCCCTGACGCGGTGATCGATCGTCGGGGTGTCACGGTTCACTGGCCCAGCAGCCGCGGCCGTGTGGCGTCCGGAACCGGCCGCAGCAGCGAGGGGTGCGCGTCGGCCACCCGTTCCCTCGCGAACGCGGCCACGATCCGGCGGGCCAGCAGGGGATCGGCCGGCAGCGTGTGCGCGGCGAACCAGCGGGCGGGCGCCGGGTCGGGGGAGGGCTCGACGAACTCCGCGCCCGCGTAGTCGTCCAGTGGCGGGTCGTAGATGTAGCCGCAGACCACGTCGTGCCGCACGAGCCGCCGTACGAGGGCGTCGCGGTCGTGGACCAGGAGCGGCACCCGGAAGAGGGGCAGAGGGCCGTCGTGGGCCGTCCGGTCGCGCAGTGCCGGTGAGGCCCAGGGCGTGCCAGCCAGCAGGGCGACCCCGGCCCTGCGCCGGGCCAGGTCCTCGTCGAGCCGGGCCATCCGCAGGCCCAGCCGGCCGCGGACCAGCGAGCCGTGCCGGGAGCGGTAGCCGCGCAGATCGACACGGACCCACCGCTCGTAGGCGGTCAGGCTCGGTGCCTCCCGGGCGGAGGTGGCGAGCCGCGGTGCGTGCAGCTCCATCCGGAACGCGTCGCGCTCCATCAGCCCGAGGCGCTCCATGGTCCGCCACACCGGGCGCACCAGATGGAGCGAACGGACGGCGGACCGGGCCAGCGGGCGCAGGGTGGTGGTCAGGTCCTCACGCAGCCGGCCGGGGGTCAGCAGGTCGTCCCGCAGCAGCTCCAGCTCCCGGCGGGTGCGCGCGTCCTCGACGGCGAGAAAGCCGCCCGCCATCCCGGCCACGTGCTTGGACAGGCTGAACGCCGCCGCCCTGCCGAAGGTCCCGACCGGCTGCCCGTCCACATGGCTGGCGATCGCGTGCGCGGCGTCCTCGAACAGCGGGATCCCCAACTGCTCGCAGCGGCGCCGCAGTTCGAGGACCCGGTCGGGCACGCCGTACCGGTTGGTGGTCAGGACCGCGTCCACGTTGCGCCAGGTCGACTCCGGCACGACGGCCGGGTCGATGTTGCCGTCCCACACGGACACGGGCGCCTGCACGGGGCGCAGCCCGGCCGCGAGGACCACGAACAGGATCACGTCGTCGTTCACCGGTGACATCAGCACCCGCGGGCCCGGCCGGCACCAGCGCCTGAGCGCCAGGTACAGGGCCAGTCGGGCCGAGGGTGTGTGGACGCATTCGCGTCCCAGTCGCCGGGTCATCGTCGCGGCCAGCCGCGAGCCGTACGGCATCGGCACCCCTTGTGTCGATGGGCCAGGAAAGGGCCGTGGAGGAGAACAACACGCCCGGACGTCGAGTCGGCAGCCTCAGCTCGCCAGCGGGCCCGCGCGGTCGGAGTCCGAGCGGTGCCCGGATGTCCGCAGGGTGCCGACCGTCTTCAGGAGGCGGTCGGCGGGCTCGCGCAGGGCCGGGTGGGCGTTGACCGTGTTGCGCAGACCCCGCACCGGCCGACGCCACAGACGGTGGGCCGTCGCGACTGGATGGGGACGGGTGGCGAATCCTTCCGCCACGCGCAGCTCACGGGTCTTGAGCCAGTCCTTCCACTCCTTGTCGCCGCGCCCCATGTCCATGAGCCGGGCCCCGCGCCGGCCCGCCGCCTCCGCCATCCGCAGGTGCATGATCAGGCCGGGGGAGTAGTAGCGCAGCTCGGGGTCGTACGCGGTGAACCAGGGGGCGAACACCGTGCGCGAGGTCGGCCCGAAGTGGGCGGCCACCGGCCGGTCACCGGCGTACACCACCGACAGGACCCCGGTGAAGTGCTCCTCGCGGACCTGGAAGAGGTCCTCCACGAGGTGCACGATCCACGGTCGCGCGAACCGGTCCATCCGGCCCGTCCTGCGGTACTGGGCCGACTTCCACCGCATCAGCGTGCGCAGCGCGTCCGGGTCCCGCTCGTCGAACACGAACCGCAGCTCGCCGAGGTCGCGGGTGAGCCGGCGTTCCTTCTTCAGGGTCGTCTTGGCGAGCCCCGGGTACGCGCCGCGCAGCCACTCGGGGTAACTGTCGCTGCCGACCTTCAGGTCGATCACCGGGGAGGCGAACTTCCCGGTGACGTAGGGGGCGAAGGGCTGCTGCTCCTCGACGAGATGGTCGAACTCGAACACCGAGAGCCGGCACGCCTTCAGCAGTGCCGGGGTGTCCCAGGTGACCCCGGGGCGGTGCACGAGGCCCTGGCAGTCGGACAGCCCGAGCCCGATGGCCCGCCCGACGCCGAAGGAGCCCCGTTCGTACGGGAGGAAGCCCACGGCCTCGCCGTGCTGGTGCAGGATGGCCACCCGGGCGCCGCCGCGGTGTCTGCCGATCCCGGCCGCGAACTCCGGTGCCAGGAACGGGTTGGCGTATTCGGGCGACTCGTCCATCGCCCGGTGCCAGGCCGTGCGGAGCGAGGCGGCGAGTTCTTCGGGTCTGTGGATCGTTATGTCCGTATCACTGCTCATGGATCGCATGGGCGACCGTTCCCCCCAGTTTCCCCCCACGACGCGGCGTCCGCGTCCCGCCGATCGAAGCGTCGGCAAGGATCAAACGTCGCCAAACAGTACGCATGCTGTCAAGGGTGCCAGCCGTAACGGAAGAGTGCGGAATCGGATGCGCCTGGTTCCCGCCGCCGGTCACGACAGCAGCCGTCGTTCCTTGGCGACGGCCACCGCGCCCGCCCGGGTCTCGACGCCCAACTTGCCGTAGATCCGTCCCAGATGGGTCTTCACCGTCGCCTCGCTGATGAACAGGGTCCGGGCGATCTCCCGGTTGCCGAGGCCACGGGCGAGTTGCGCGAGGATCTCGTGCTCGCGGGCGGACAGGGCCGGACGCGGGCTGCGCAGCCGGGTCAGCAGCCGGTCGGCCACCGGGGCGGACAGCGCGCTGCGGCCCGACGCCGCGTCACGGATGGCCGAGAACAGCTCCTCGGGCTGTTCCGCCTTGAGGAGATAGCCGGTGGCGCCCGCCTCGATGGCCCGGGTGATGTCGGCGTCGGTGTCGAACATGGTGAGCACCAGGACGCGGGGGCCGTTCCCGGACGGTGCGGCCAACCGCCGGATGGCCGTCACCCCGTCCATGCCGCCGTCCAGTTGGAGATCCATCAGTACGACGTCGGGGTTCAGGTGGGCCGCCATGGCGAGCGCCTCCTCGCCGGTCGCGGCCTCCCCGACCACGTCGATGCCCTCCGCGCTGGAGAGCAGGGCGCGCAGCCCGGCGCGTACGACGGCATGGTCGTCGCAGATCAGGAGCCGGACGGGGGAGGCTGGCGACAACGTACTCACAGGGCAGGCTCCTTGACGACGAGCGGGACGGCGGCCGACACCACGGTGCCCTCTCCCGGCGTGGACTCCACGGTGAGCGTGCCGCCGGCCTGCCGGGCCCGGATCCGCATGGCGGGAAGCCCGTGCCCACGCGTAGTCGACCGGAACGCAGCCGGTTCGGCGGTCTGCTCGAACCCCCGCCCGTTGTCGGCGATGTCCAGCGAGACCTGGTCCTCCAGCCACGTCAGCGTGAGCGCGGCCCGGGTCGCCGCCGCATGCTCCCGTGCGTTGGCCAGCGCGCCCTGGGCGATCCGCAGCAGCGCCGCCGCGACCCGCTCCGGCAGCGGCCCCTGTTCCCCGTCGAGCCGGAACTCCACGGCCAGCCCCGGGCCGCTCGCACGCCGGGCCAGCTCGCCGAGGGCCTGCGTGAGCGAAGCCTCCGCCAGGTCGGCCGGGGCCAGGTCGTGCACGAACCGGCGGGCCTCGGCGATGCTGCGCGAGGTGATCTCCGCCGCCGCCGTGACGTGCTCCCGAGCCGCGCCCTGGTCGGTCCCCCACACCCGCTCGGCGGCCTGGAGCAGCATCCGCTGGCTGGACAGCTCCTGCGCGAGGGTGTCGTGGATCTCCGCGGACAGCCGCTGCCGCTCCGCGAGGACACCGGCCCGCCGCTCGGTGGCGGCGAGTTCGTGCCGAGTGCGCACCAGGTCCTCGATCAGTACGCGCTGCCGGGCGCCCTGCCGTTGCAGGTGCACGAGTACGGCGGTGGCGACCGCAGCGACGGCCGGCGGGGCCACGACCATGTTCGGGTTGAGCGGCCCGTCGGCCACCCGTATCTCCGAGAGCACGACCAGCGCGGTGAGCACGGCCGCCGCCGGTACCGCGATCCTCGGCGGCAACGCGTGCAGTCCGGCGAACAGCAGCGGCATCACACACCAGGTGGCGCTCGGCGCGAGCGCGAGCAGGACGGCCCACACGGCGGTGACCGAGCTCAGCCACGCCAGATGACGCCGGGTGGGCGGCAGTCCCGGGAGGGGCGGCGGGGCCACCAGATGCCCGAGGACGTACAGCACACAGAAGAAGGCAAACAGCGCCACCACCCAGCCGGTGCGCGCGCCGCCCTGGTCGCGGCTCAGGAAGCGGACGAACGACGAGCCGAGCAGCACGAAGAACGCGCCGTGCACGACCGCGCCCAGCCAGCGCTCGTCCGGATCGGTGTGGTTCATGCTCCGTGTCTAACGTGCCGGACGCCGGACCGCATCAGCCGATCGGCTGACATGGCGGTCGCCCGAACTTCCCCGGGGCAGGAGCCTGTTGGCCGATCCGGACCGTCGACCGCCGCCCCGAGGCTTGGCAGCAGAGCGAAGACCTGCGAAAGGCCTCACGATGCCCGCCAAGAACCTCACCGCCAACCGTGCCGCCCTCGGCCACCGCGTCGGCTACGCCCTGCGCCACCCCGACCGCGTTCCCCGCCATGTGGCCCGCGCCGCCCGCGACCTGTGGCTGCGCCGCCGGCACCCGGACCACATCTCCTACTACCGGGCCGTGATGCGCTCGGACACCCGCACCGACCCGGACGCGGCCGTCGGCAGCCGCAGCCGGGAACGCTGGCTGGCGCTCGGCGCTATGCAGTTCGACTACCTGCTCGGCCACGGGCTGCGCCCCGAACACCGCATGCTGGAGATCGGCTGCGGCAACCTGCGCGGCGGCTGGCGCTTCATCCGCCATCTGGAGCCCGGCCACTACTACGGCATCGACATCTCGCCCGACATCCTCTTCGCCGCGCAGGACACGATCACCGAGATGTCCCTCCAGAAGCGGCTGCCGAACCTGACCCCGGTCCGCGACCTGACGCTGGGCTTCCTGCCGGACGCCCACTTCGACGTCGTCCACGCGCACAGCGTCTTCTCGCACTCGCCGCTGCAGGTGATCGAGGAGTGCCTGGCCCACGTCGGCCGGGTCCTCGCTCCGGGCGGCTGGTTCGACTTCACCTTCGACCGCACCGAGGGCGAGGAACACCATGTGCTCCGGGAGGACTTCTACTACCGCGTCGAGACGCTCGTGGCCCTGGCCGAGAAGCACGGCCTGCACGCCCGCTTCATGGACGACTGGGAGGAACTCCCGCACGGCCAGTCCAAGATCCGGGTGACACACGGGGACGCGATCCGGTGAGGGCCGAGGGAATGTCCTCCTGGCCGGTGTCGCAGTTGAACCAACAGGCCCTCACGTGCATCCGCTGCGCGTCGGGGACGATGGCGCGCGCTGCGTCGGCACGCATCGGATGCGGTGGGGCGCAGGGCGCTACATGCGCGGGCGGCGCAGAGCGGTCTTCCTCAGTTGCTTATGCCTCATGGTGACCTGGTGGTGGTGCCGTAGCCGGGCATGCGGGTGTCATCGGAGCCGGGGCGGGGGGTCAGGGTGTCCGCAGTGTCGCTGCGGCCTTGTACGTGCGCAGCACCGGGGCCGTTTCGATGTGCGTTATCGCTTCCCGCGTCAGACGCCGCGTCAGGTACGTGTGGAGCGCCTCCGCGTCCCGGCACAGCGCGTGGGCGACCAGGTTCGTCGGTCCGGTCGTCGCCGCGACCACCGCCAGTTCCTCGTGGCCCGCCAGCGCGGTCGCCACCGTGTCCAGGTGCGCGGGCGAAATCTGCATCCACAACAGCGCCGACACTGTGACGCCCATCAGTGCAGGGTCCACGTCCACGTCGAAGAACAGCGCGCCCCGCGCCCGCAGTTCGGCAAGTCTGCGGGCTGCCGTCGACGCCGTCGTGCCGGCCGCCGCCGCCAGATCCGCGTAGCTGATCCGTGCGTCCTCGCGCATTGCGCCCAGCAACACCCGGTCCGCGTCGGTCAACACGTACGGCTCTTCCTCGGGGGCGGCGGTGCGCCCTCTCGTACCGACTGGATCCTGTTCGGCGCGCAGCCGGTCCTGCTGGCACTGGTCCAGCACGTTCACCCGCCCCCGCCACGCGGTCGGGCCGCCGAGGTAAGTGTGCAGCAGGTAGTGCGCGGAGACGGAGGTGATTCCGGCGGTGCGGGGGATGTCGCGCAGCAGCAACGCGTGCGCGTCCGGACCGGACGGCGGTGTGTGGATGATGGCCACGATCTCCGTGCCGCCGGATGTCAGCCGCACCCACGAGGTGTCCGGCCGGCGCGCGAGCGCCACGGCGATGTCGTGCGCGCTGCGCGTCGCGGCCGTCAGCCGCACAAACCATTGGTGCACGCCCGCGCTGCGCGGCGTTGGCAGCGCTACCACTCGCATCCCGGCCTGCGAGTACAGGCGTCGGTAGCGCCGGACGATGGTTTGCGTTGAGGAGCCGAGCACCTCGGCGATGAGCGTGAACGGCGCCCGCGCGTTCACCTGCAGGGCATGGATCAGGCCTAGGTCCACATCATCCAACTTGAGCATATCGAGCAAACTAGTCGATCCAAATGGAAGTAATCATCCATCGATTGCGAAAAAATGGAAGCTCACGCGGATGGGCGGGCACGGTGGTCACCGGCCTGTCGCCGTCTGTATCTGGGGGAACGTATGTCCCGCACTGTCCGCACACCCGCTCCAACCACCGACCCCGCCCTACCGCCGACCGCCTTCAACAGCGCGCCGTACCGATGGCGCTGGATCGCGCTCGCCGCGCTCCTTGCCGC
Source organism: Streptomyces sp. NPDC058307 (assembly GCF_042880295.1). Classification (NCBI taxonomy): domain Bacteria; kingdom Bacillati; phylum Actinomycetota; class Actinomycetes; order Kitasatosporales; family Streptomycetaceae; genus Streptomyces; species Streptomyces sp. NPDC058307. Next base: position 124,847 of record NZ_JBHVYZ010000005.1, on the reverse strand, counting down.
CGAGGCCATGAACCTCCTCGACGCCACGATCGTCCAGGTCGCCGCCCCCGTCATGCACACCGACCTTGGCGGAGCGGACGCCACCATCCCGTGGTTCAGCGCCTCCTACACCCTTGCCTTTGCCCTCGGCCTGCTCAGCGGCGGCCGCCTCGGCGACATCCACGGCCGCAGGCGCGTCTTCTGCGCCGGGGTCATCGCGTTCGCCGTGACCTCCCTGGCGTGCGCGCTCGCTCCCACCGCCGTTGTCCTCATCACCCTGCGCGCCGTGCAGGGCGCCGCCGCGGCCGCGGTCATCCCGCAGACGTTCGGGCTGATCCGCGCCATGTTCACCGGCCCGGAACTGTCCAAGGCCCTCGGCATGATCGGTCCCGTCATGGGGCTGTCCGCCGTCGTCGGCCCCGCGCTCGGCGGCGTCCTCACCCACGCCGACCTGCTCGGCGCCTCCTGGCGCGCCGTCTTTCTCGTCAACCTTCCCCTCGCCGCCGCTGTCCTGGCGGCCACACCCTGTCTGCGCGAGGACCGCGCCCCCGTCCGCCCCCGCCTCGACCCGGCCGGCACCGCGCTGGCCATGGTGGGCACCGCCCTGCTGGTGTGCCCGCTCGCCACCGGCCACCCGGGGCCCGCCGCCTGGGCGACCGCCTCGTCCGGCGCCGCTGTCCTGACGGTGTTCGTCGCCCAGCAGCGCCGCACCGCCCGCCGCGGAAAAGCCCCGCTGATCGAACCCGCCCTGCTGCGCGGCCGCTCCTTTCCCGCCGCACTGGCCACGTCCACGCTGTTCTTCGCTGTGATGAACGGTGTCATGATCACCGTCGTCCTCCACCTGGAGCTCGGGCTCCACGAGGGGCCGCTCACCGCCGGACTCACCCTCCTGCCCTGGTCCACGGGACTGGCCGTCGCCTCGTGGGTTGCCGGAAGCCGCCTCGTCCCCCGATACGGTGACCGCGTCATGCACGCCGGCATCGCCACCCTCGCCGGCGGACTGGCCGCAGCCGCGTTCGCCTACCGCGCCGCCGCCTCCGACGCCTACCCGACGGCCCTCCCGTTCGCCCTCGCGCTGGCGGGTCTGGGCACCGGACTGTTCACGCCGCCGTTCTTCACCACCGCGCTGTCGGCCGTCGGGCCGCAGGAGACCGGATCTGCGGCGGGACTGCTCAACGCCGTCCAACAACTCGGCGGAACCCTCGGTATCGCCCTGGTCGGCGGGACCTACCTCGGCACGACCGGCGGCCCCCGCACCGCGGCCGGAAACGCGCTCGGCGCGGCCGCCGTGCTCCTGGCCGCCACCGCTGCGGCCGCCGGTGTGATGACTGGCCACACCCGACCGGCTGTTCCCGCCGACGAGGAGGCGGGCTGACGTCGTACCAGCGGAGCCGACTGCGTCGGGAGAACACCGACCTGCGCCGCACCGTGGCCCTGTACGAGGAGGCCATCCGCCAGCTGGCCCTCGAAAACGACGGCCTGCGCAGCGGCAGCACTGTCGTCCCCCTGCCCACCCGCACCGTGCCCGCCTCGCCTTGACCCGGCACAGCCTGGAGGCGCCTGTCGTGCGGACCGGGGCGGACCTGGTGAGAAGTGGCAGAGTGACGCTGAATCCTCCGATCGAGCCGATGCTCGCCGAAGCACGGTGTGCCTGGCCCCGTGACGGGACGCCGGGACCATGCCCTTACCGGTGGTGTCACAGCACTGGGCGGCATCGGTGTCCCGACGATCCTTCTGGGTCATGCCGTTCCGTTTCGGCCCGAGCGATGTCCGATGACTATCGTCCCCCTACCACGCAGCCGCCTTGATCACGTCCACTGCGATGTCCTCGACCGACCGGCCGTCGGTCGGTATACGGACCGTGCCCGCTGGAGCCCTCTCGTCCAGTTCCCGTGCGTTCCGCAGGCTCCGCTCGATGTGGGCGGTGAGCTGCGAGCCGATTTCGCGTTGGGCGAGGCGTTCCCGCACGGTCGTCTCCCCTGCCGTGAGCAGGACGCAGGTGGCTCGGACCTCGCCGCCGCCCATGGCCCGGCTGATCATCGGCGCTTCCAGGATGCTCACCGTGTTGGAGTAGACGAGGCGATGCTGGCCGAGAGCGGCGTAGTTCGACCAGACCGCCGCGGTGTTCCGTTCGGTGATGGCAGCGCGGTGAGGGTCGCCCTGTGGGGCCGGATGGATCTGGTCCATGTAGTCGCCCTCGATCAGACAGTGGGCCGTTCCCCTTCCCTGCAACGCCGCAGACACCTCCCATGCAACGGTCGTCTTTCCGACGCCCGCCCCACCACCTATAAGCAACAGTTCGTAAGCGGTCATGGTTGGGCAGCCTGACAGAGTCCGGGCCGCCTGGTCGACCGGAAACAAACGGGTTGCCGTGGAGGTCCGTGACACGGGTGCTCCCGCCATGCCAGGCCAACCAGTTGACGGTGTCGCCTCAGACGATGCGCACGTTGGTGGACCAGCAGTTCCCGGGTGGCAGTGTCTGCCCGTCATGAACGTCGCCCGCGCAGGGGGCGGTCAACGCTCTCTTGTGTGCGCGGATGTCGCGCAGGTCGGCCGACGCGATCTTCAGGAGTGTGGTGCCGTGTGTTCCTCGACGATCAGTCCCGCGGGAGCGGAAACCGATTCGATGCGGCCGTCGGAGGCGAGGGTGATGTCGAGTCGCTCTCCCGCCACGCTGAGTCCTGCAACGGTGAGGGCGCCGACGGGGAGTGGGCCTGTAGGGCGGAGGTGGAGACGGCCGGCGGGGACGTTGGGATCGAGCCCGGTCAGTGCCGTCATGAGGGCGACAGCGGATGCCGCCGACCATGCTTGTGGTCGGCAGGCGGCGGGGTAGGGCACGGGTGCGGGGGTGTCCGCGCGGGCGTCGCCGCCCCACAGTTCGGGCAGGCGGTAGTCGAAGGCCGGTGCCGCGTCGAGGATGCCCTCGATGAGGCGTGCGGCGGCTTCGTGGTGGCCGGTGCGGGCGAGGCCGGTGACGGCGATGGCGGTGTCGTGGGGCCAGACGGTTCCGCAGTGGTAGCGCAGCGGGCCGAAGCCGCCGGACTGGGACGACATGGTGCGCAGTCCGTAGGCGTCGGACATGTCCGGGGCGGCGAGCCGTGCGGCGACGGCGGCGGTCTCCTCAGCGTTGAGGATGCCGGTGGCCAGGAGGTGGCCCATGTTGCTCGTGACGGCGTCGACCGGGCGGCCCGCGCCGTCGAGCGCCATGGCCGGGTAAGGGCCGTGCTGGTCGGAGACCCAGAACCGGGTTCGGAACCGGTCGGCGAGGTCGGCCGCGAAGGTCCGCCAGCGTGCGCTGTCCGGCAGGGCGAAGGCGTCGAGCAGTGCCGCCCCGGCGAGGGCCGCCTCGTAGGCGTAGCCCTGTACTTCGGCGAGAGCGAGAGGAGCGTCGGCGAGGCGGCCGTCGGCGAACCGGGCGGCGTCGCCGGAGTCCTTCCAGCCCTGGTTGGACAGACCGGTGCCGCTGTGGTCGATGTAGGAGAGGAACCCGGCTCCGGCCCGGGCGGCGGCGTCGATCCAGTCGAGCGCCGCCTTGAGCGTGGGCAGCAGCGGTTCGATGTCGGCGGCGGGCAGGCCCCAGCGCCATGCGTCGTGGAGCAGGCAGATCCACAGGGGTGTCGCGTCGACCGTGCCGTAGTAGACCGGCGGCAGGACAAGGCCCATGCCGTCGTCGAAGACCCCGCGCCGCACCTCGTGGAGGATCTTGCCCGGTTCTTCCTCCGTCGCCGGATCGGTGCGGGTGCCCTGCTGGGCGGCCAGGGTGCGCAGGGTGCCCAGTGCGAGGTCGGTGCCCAGCGGCAGGAGCATCCGTGCGGCCCACAGGCTGTCCCGGCCGAAGAGCGTGAAGAACCACGGGACGCCCGCGCCGAGGAACGTGTCACCGGGCGATGCGGCCATGGCCATACGCAGCGACTGGAGGTCGTCCAGGCTCTGCTCGACGAGGGCGGGCAGGCGGCGGTCGTCGGCGGTGACCTCCGGACGCTGCCAGGTGGGCCGGGGGCCGGCGGCCGTGACGACCGCGGCCGTGTCAGAGACCTCGACGGCCAGGTGCAGGTCGACGTTCTCGCCCGGCTTGACCGTGAGGGTCCAGGTCAACGTGGAACGCTCCACGTCGACCACCGCGCCGGGGGCGCTCACGGTGACCGCGACGCCCTTGTCGCCCCAGCACAACACGCCGTCGCCGGACGGCAGTTCGCCTGTGGGCCCAAGAGGGGGCCGGGGCGCCAGGCCCGCCTTCGCGTGCTCCAGCGTCACAAGGTCCCCGGCGATTTCGACCCGGACGGCGAGATGCACCGGTGCCGTCGCGGTGGAGCGCACGGTCAGCCGTTCCGTGAGCCGGCCGGGGGCAACGGTGCGCCGCCGGTCGACCCGGACGGTCGGGTCGGGAACGGCGTCGCCGAGCGACCGGGCCAGGCCGACGAAACGACTGTGGCCGGGTCCGTCCGTCGCGTTCATGACCGCGACGACCGGCAGCCAGCCCCCGTCGCTGTCCGTCGCCCTGCCGCTGTCCGCGACTGCGGCACCGTCCACCGCCCCGACGTCGGGGCGCAGCGTCACGCGCAGCAGACTCACCGCGCGCACATCCGCGTGGAAGAGCCCCTGCACCGCGGCCCCGGGAGCGGAGGCGTCGAGGTCGCCGTCCGGCCCGGACAGGACGACCGTCGGGGCGGCGAGGGTGACCGAGAGGTCGTGCAGGAGCGGCTGCCGCTCGGGTGAAGTCATGGAAGCTCCGTCCGGTGCCCTCGTGTCTCGTGGGCGGTTTGTGAGGGCGGTTCGTTACTGCGCCGACTCTTGACAGGCCGGGCGCCGATCGCCACAGTAACCGATTGGAACGCTAAATTTAACGTTCAAATCAAAGCGTTACGGCGATACACCGCGGTACCACCACGGCGGATACGCTGCGGCGCAGAGAATTTATGGAGGTGGCTTCGCGATGGCGCGAGTAACACTCGAGAGCGTGGCGCGGCATGCCTCCGTGTCGATGCAGACCGTGTCCAACGTGATCAACGCTCCGCACCGGGTGCGACCGGAGACCCTGGCCCGCGTACAGGCCGCCATCAAGGAGCTCAACTACCGCCCGAACCAGGCTTCCCGGACGCTGCGGACCCGGCGTTCCCGTCTGATCGGCGCCCGCATCGAGCCACCGCGCGACGGCGTCAACGGCGCCGTCCTGGCCCACTTCCTCCAGTCGCTGACCGCCCGTACCCAGGAGGCCGGCTACCGGATCGTGGTGTTCACGGCCACCCACGACGACCACGAGTGCTCCCTGTACGAGCAGCTTCTCGACGATCACGACCTCGACGCCTTCGTCCTGCACGCCACACACGCCGGCGACAGCCGGACGGCGTGGCTGACCGAGCGCCGGGTGCCGTTCGTGACCTTCGGCCGACCTTGGGGGGCCGAACCGGATGCCCCGGAGCGGCACGGTTGGGTCGATGTCGACGGCGCGCAAGGGACCCTTGCCGCGACCCGGCACCTCATCGACTCCGGCCACCAGCGGATCGCCTTCCTCGGCTGGCCGGACGGTTTAGAAGTCGGCGACGACCGGCGCACCGGCTGGGCCTCCCTCCTCGCCGTGTCCGGAATCGACGTGCCTGTCGGCTACGACGCGGGCGTCCCCGACGGGCTCGACACCGGCCGTAAGGCCGCCGCGACGATGCTCGACCTGCCCACGCCGCCGACCGCCATCGTCTGCGCGAGCGACTCACTGGCACTTGGGGCCTGGACCGAGATCACCGCGCGTGGACTGCGTCCCGGGGTCGATGTCGCGGTGGTCGGCTTCGATGATTCCCCGACCGCGGCGGTCGTCGGCCTCAGCAGCGTGGCCCAGCCGTACGACGAGGCCGCCGCCGCCTGTCTGCGGATGCTCCAGGAACTGCTGGCCACCCCCGAACCGCCGGCCGCCCCGCCGACCCCGGTCCTGCTGCCGCCCCGGCTCGTCGTCCGGGCGAGTGGCTGAGCCGGTCCGCGGCACCCGCACCCTTTCCACCCTGCCGAACGGCGCCCTGTAGGCCGTTCCAGCGGCACCCGCGATCCCTTCACAGCCGCCAGTGCGGCGACGGGACGTGGTCCCCTCTACCACCGGCGCGTCAGGCCGGCCTGCACAAGGAGATTTATCATGAGAAATCCGCGTACCCGTTGGGCTGTTGGTGGCGTCGCGCTGCTGTCGCTCAGCCTGTCGGCCTGTGGTGGCAGCGGCTTCGACAGCGGCACCGACAGCCAGCAGTCGGCCGGCCCTGCCTCGATCAAGGTCCTCATCGCCTCCAGCGGCGACGCCGAGACGAAGGCCGTCACGGACGCGGCCAACGCGTGGGGGACGAAGTCCGGCAACAAGGCGACCGTCACCCAGGCCCAGGACATCGCCCAGCAGTTGGGTCAGGGCTTCGCCTCGAACAACCCGCCGGACGTCTTCTACGTCGACGCCGCGCGCTTCGCGACGTACGCCAGCGCGGGCAGCCTCGAACCGTACGGCGACAGCTTCGCGGGGAAGGACGACTTCTACCCCGCGCTGCGGCAGGCGTTCACCTACAAGAGCAAGCTCTACTGCATCCCCAAGGACTTCTCCACGCTCGGTCTGCAGATCAACACCACGGCATGGGCGAAGGCCGGCCTGACCGCCGCGGACTATCCCACCACCTGGCAGCAGTTGGCGTCCGTGGCGAAGAAGCTGACCACGGGCAAGCAGGTCGGACTCGCCCTGGGCGACACGCGCGACCGGATCGGTGCCTTCATGGTCCAGGCCGGCGGCTGGGTGACCAACAAGGACGCCACCAAGGTCACCGCGGACTCTCCCGAGAACCTCAAGGCCCTGAAGTTCGTCCAGTCGTTGCTCGCCGACGGCTCGGCCAAGTACCCCAAGCAGCTCGACTCCGGCTGGTCGGGTGAAGCCTTCGGCAAGCAGAAGGCCGCCATGACGATCGAGGGCAACTGGATCGCCGGCGCCATGAAGAGCGACTACCCGAGCGTCAAGTACACGACCGTCCCCCTGCCGACCGGTCCCACGGGCAAGAAGGGCACGCTCGCCTTCACCCAGTGCTGGGGCATCGCGGCCAAGAGCAAGCACAAGGCCGCTGCCCTCGACTTCGTCAAGGCGATGACAGCGAAGGACAACCAGCTGACCTTCGCCAAGGCGATCGGCGTGATGCCGTCGCGGCAGTCCGCCCAGGCCGAGTACGTAGCCCAGTTTCCGCAGGACAAGGCGTTCATCGACGGCGCCGCGTATGCCCAGGCCCCGGTGAACGTCGCGAAGATCGACCAGGTGCTCGCCGACTTCGACACCGGCCTGCAGTCCCTGCCGGGCGGCGACCCGAAGCAGATCCTCGCGCGGCTTCAGAAGAACGCGCAGGCGGTCGTAGGCCAGTAACCCGGACAGTCCGGACACGAACAAAGCGAGAGTGAACCTGCGATGAGTGAACCGAATCCCGGGCCCGCCAAGGGCCCGGGCAGCGGCCCGGCACCAGGCCGGGCGGCAGACACCGCCAAGGCCGGCAAAGGCCGCGTCCGACGTGACCGAGCCTCCCGCGGTATCCGGGGCGGGGAGGGTCTGGCCGGCTGGCTGTTCGTCTCACCCGTCCTCGTCGTGCTCGGACTCTTCCTGGTCGTGCCGATCGCCATGGCGCTCTGGGTCAGCCTGTCCGACTGGAAGGGCCAGGGCAGCCCCTTCTCCTCGGGCGTGCACTTCGTCGGCGGAGAGAACTACGGGCAGCTCGTCACCAAGTCCGGCCTGGCGCAGAGCGACTTCATGACGAGCCTGCGCAACAACGCCTACTACGTGCTCTTCGTCGTCCCGCTGCAGACCGCGCTCGCGCTGGGCCTGGCGCTCCTGGTCAACGGGAGACGGCTGAAGGGCAAGGGCTTCTTCCGGACCGCGTACTACTTCCCCTCGGTGACGAGTTCGGTCGCGATCTCGGTCGTCTTCCTGTTCATCTTCTCCTCCAGCGGAGTGGTCAACTCCCTGCTCGCGAAGGTCGGAGTCGACGGACCGGCCTGGTTCGCCGATCCGCGCGGCATCATCCATCTCGCCCTCGGCGCCTTCGGCGTGAACCAGGACGCGCCACCGTCCGCACTCGCCGACACCACGGTCGGCGGACTGTCTCTGTGGGACTGGATCTCCGGCCCCAGCGTCGCCATGACCGCGATCATCGTGCTGGTGGTGTGGACGACGGCGGGCACGTTCATGCTCATGTTCCTCGCGGCGCTGCAGGACATCCCCCTCGAAGTCGAGGAGGCTGCCGAGATCGACGGCACCGGGCGCTGGCAGCGGTTCCGCCACGTGACGCTGCCCATGCTCAAGCCGACCCTCTTCCTCGTCCTGACCCTCGGACTCATCGGCACCTGGCAGGTCTTCGACCAGATCTACGTCATGAGCCAGGGCAGTCCGGGAAAGACGACACTGACCCCCGCGTTCCTCTCCTACCAGACCTCGTTCATCAACAACGAGTGGGGACAGGGCAGTGCCATCGCCTTCATCCTCTTCGCGATCATCGTCGCGATGACGCTCCTGCAGCGGTTCGTCCTGCGGGACAAGGACGAGGCCCGCGCCAAGGCCACCACCCGGCGCGCGGCGAAGGCGGCACGCTCCGGGTCCGGCCCGACCACGGGAGCGGCCTGATGACGCACCCCGCCGCAATCGCGCCCACCACCGAGGCCGCTCCGGCGGCCACAGCCGACGTCCACCACAGAGGCACGCGATGAGCACACCACACAGGCTCGCCGACGCGGACACCACAGCGCACACCGGCGACAAGCGCACCACCCGCACTGCAGGCAACCGCACCCGCCACGGCAGCCGCCTCACCCGCGCGCTCGGCTACACCGCCCTCGTCGTCGTCGCGCTGCTCTACATCTACCCTTTCCTCATCCAGCTCGCGACGAGCTTCAAGACCGACGCGGACGCCACCAGCCACCCCCTGTCGCTGTGGCCGACCCACTTCACGACAGCGGCGTTCAGCCGGCTCGCGGAAGCCGACTATCCGCGCTGGTTCGCGAACTCCGTCGTCGTCGCACTCTTCGTCACCGCGGGCCGGGTCTTCTTCGACTCCCTCGCCGGATACGCACTGGCCAGGCTGCGCTTCCGCGGCCGGGGAGCCCTGTTCGCCGCCGTCATCGCGGTCATGGCCGTACCCCCCGTCGTCCTGCTCATCCCGAAATTCCTCGTGCTCAACCAGATCGGGATGTACGACTCCTACTCGGGCATGATCGTCCCGCTGCTCGCCGATGCCGCGGGGGTGTTCATCATGAAGCAGTTCTTCGAGTCGATCCCCGTCAGCGTCGAGGAAGCAGCTCGCATCGACGGCGCGAGCACCTTCCGGATCTTCTGGTCGGTCGTGCTGCCGATGGCCCGCCCGGCCCTCATCACCCTGACCATCCTGTCGTTCCAGGCATCGTGGAACGAACTGCCGCACTTCATCGTGTCCCGTCAGAGCCCGGACCTGAACACCCTCACCACCGGGGTCGCCTCACTCGTCTCCGGTCAGCTCGGCCAGGGCAACCAGTACCCGATCAAACTCGCGGCGACCTTGCTCATGACCATCCCCGTCGCACTGGTCTTCTTCGCCTTCCAACGGCACTTCGCCCGCGGCGGCACGGAGGGCGCGACCAAGGGATAGCCGGGCCAGAGCCCCGATGCGACACGCCCCACCCGGCCGGCCCGGTCGCTTCGACCAGCGGCGGTGCGGACCATGCGCCCCCTCCGACAGGACCGAACCACATGAGCAACCCGCCTCTCGCCAACGAGGCCGCGAACGACGCCTGGTGGCGCTCCGCGGTCATCTACCAGGTCTACATACGCAGCTTCGCCGACGGTGACGGCGACGGCACCGGTGACATCGCCGGCCTACGCTCCCGCCTGCACTACCTCGCCCACCTCGGCATCGACGCGATCTGGATCAACCCCTGGTACCCGTCCCCGCTGGCCGACGGCGGCTACGACGTCTCCGACTTCCGCGACATCCACCCCGCATTCGGCACCCTCGACGAGGCCCGGAAGCTGATCACCGAGGCCCACGAACTGGGCCTGCGAGTGATCCTGGACATCGTCCCGAACCACGTCTCCGACCAACACGCCTGGTTCCAGGAGGCGTTGGCGGCGGCGCCCGGCTCCCCGGAGAGGGAGCGGTTCATCTTCCGAGAGGGGAGAGGGGAGAACGGCAGCGAGCCCCCCAACGACTGGCACGCGGCCTTCGGCGGCCCCACCTGGACCCGCACGCCGGACGGCCAGTGGTACCTCCACCTCTTCGCCCCCGAACAGCCCGACCTCAACTGGGACAACGACGAGGTCCGGGTCGAGTTCGAGTCGATCCTGCGCTTCTGGTTCGACCTGGGCGTCGACGGCTTCCGCATCGATGTCGCCCACGGCATGGCCAAGGACCCGGCCCTGCCGGACCTGGGCCTGACGGAGTTCTCCGTCATCGCCCACGAGGACAACCACCCGCACTGGGACCGCGAGGGCGTCCACGACATCTTCCGCAGCTGGCGCGCCATCGCCGACAGCTACCCGGACCCCCGCGTCCTCGTCGCCGAGGCCCACGTCCGCCCCGGCCGCCTGCCCGACTACCTCCGCCCCGACGAACTCCACACCGCCTTCAACTTCGACTTCCTCAAGTGCGCCCTGGAAGCAGACAAGTTGAGGGAGGTCATCGACCGCACGATCACCGATCTGGAGACGGTCGGCGCCCCCGCCACCTGGGTCCTCTCCAACCACGACGAAGCCAGGCACGTCACCCGCTACGGCCGCGCCCACACCGGCGTGACGACCCCCATGCACGACCAGGGCCACCCCACCGACCTGGCCCTCGGCACCCGCCGGGCCCGGGCGGCGGCCCTGCTGATGCTGGCGCTGCCCGGAGGCGCGTACATCTACCAGGGCGAGGAACTCGGTCTCTACGAGGTCGAGGACCTCCCCGAGTCGGCCCTCCAGGACCCCACCTGGGAGCGCTCCGGCCACACCGTCCGAGGCCGCGACGGCTGCCGCGTCCCCCTCCCCTGGACCGGCGACACCCAGCCCTTCGGCTTCGGCACGTTCCTGTCCGCCGCCCCCTGGCTGCCGCAGCCCGCCGACTGGAAGTCGTACACCGCCGAAGCCAACCAGGCCGACCGCACCTCCATGCTCCAGCTCTACCGCTCCGCCCTGCGCCTGCGCCGCACCAACCCCAGCCTGCGGGGCGAGGAGTTCCGCTGGCTGGACAGCCCGCCCGGCACGCTCCTCTTCGAACGCGGCAACGGCCTGCTGTGCGCGGTCAACCTCTCCGACCAGCCGATCCCACTGTCCGACGCCGGCAGCCCACTGCTCGCCTCAGGGCCGTTGGACAAGGCCGGACTGCTGCCCCCCGACACGACGGTCCTGCTGCATTTGGACTGACTGACGGTCGGCGACGGGATCACCGCAGCCGACCTCCGTCGCGCGCCCAGCCGCGCCCGAATACGCCAGGGCTTGTCCGGTGTTCACTCCCCGCCGACCGGACAGGCCCTGGTCCATCTGTGGCGAGCTCGTGATTGGCATCGAATGAGTCTTCTGGCCCCGGCGGAACGAGTCCTTTGGCCGGGGGGCGATCTCTGGGGCCGGTTGCGAACGACTCGATTGGCCTCACTGGGTCGAGCCGTGTGCGGCCTCGCGGGGGTTGACCGTTCCGCTGACATCCCGTTGCGCCCCCTTCGCCCGTGCCTGGCTGGAGTTGAGGAGTGGGAGGGCGGGATGGGCGGCGGCCGTGGCCGGGATCGGGTGCCCTCGCGGTGTTGCGCGCCGGGCGGAGCCGCTGCACCCGGGCCGTCGGCGGTGCGGCGGCCACGGGCAGGAGCGGTCGGGGCGGAGTCGGCGGTGTGGTCGAAGCCGCGCAGCAGAGGCCAGGTCGGCAAGCGGACCGCGCTGACGCAGATGGAGCGGATTGCCGACCTCACCCGCGAGCACCGCAGGGCGACTGTTGCACTCGTCCGGCAGAAGAGGCCGATCATGGCGACCACGCTGGGCTGCTGCGCGAGCACGGCCGGGCCGGCCTGCGGCCGCGTGGCCCCAGCTGTCTGGTGAGCGCGCGGTAGGCGATGTCGGGTGGCTGGGGTCCGGTGATCTGGAGGCGCAGGTTCCACTGCTTCACCGGGCCCCAGCTATGAGGCCCGGTTCCCGGGAAGGTGGTAGTTACACCGTTTGGGCGGTGGGATGTCCTGATCCGGAACATGTGTGTGGGCTCCGAATACACCCGGAGCCCACACACATGTCGCTGACAGCTGGGGGGTGTTACCAGCGATACCAGCGGCCCTTGCGGCCGCCTGTGTCAGCGGAGCGCATGACGAAGCCCAGCAGCCAGACGACCAACACGATGACGGCGATCCACCACAGTGCCTTCAGCGCGAAGCCCGCGCCGAAGAGGATCAGTGCCAGAAGAAGAACGAGAAGCAGGGGAACCATAGTTATCAACCTCCGTCGCTCCTGATGCCCGGCGAATGCAGGAACACACGGTCGATTTCCCTGGTTTCTTCACGGCCCTTGCGGGCAGTGAACTCAGTTTCTCCACGGCCTTCGCCTCACCGTCCGGCCGAGTGGAACGCAGAATTGGCCGGGCGGCACCGGCGCCCCTACTCGGACGCCGGTGCCATGTGCGACGTGGTCGTGCTCGGCGGTGCTGGACGAACCCGGTGTACGCGCGGGTGCCGCCGGTGCGTGACGTGTTCGACCCTTCCGCCAGCGAACGATCGGCCAGTTGGCAGATCCACTGGTCGGCACCCGATCGGCGCAGCCTGGCGGCCGCAGGGCGGGTCCTGGCACGGTTGGCCCCGGGCCGCTTGCCCGATGGCGCGGCCCGCGCGGACACGAGGGGGACCGTGCGGGCGTGAAATGCAGACCATGGATCTTTCGGTGTAATCGTGCTGATGCTCAGGATGATCCCTTTGGCCTACGACCTGGTGCACGCGGGCACGGACAACTCCGAGCGCACCAAGCTGGGTCGACGGTGGTTCCACCACATGGCGGGCACGGGGAGTTCCGGTACTGGCGGGAGTCCCCTCACACGGGAGCCCGGGCCAGTGAGGCCGGCCGGGGAAATTGCCTACCGCCGGGGCCGGTGAGGGCACAGACTCGTGCCATGGCTGACATGGGGGAGTTCCGGGACGCGGTCACGGCGTGGGCGGCCGGTGGTCCCGGTGACCCGGCACGCGAACTCGCCGCCCGGCTGTCCGTCCGGACCGTCGTCCTGCTCGAAGGGCCGAGCGACGTGGCGGCGGTCGACGCGCTCGCCGCGAGCCGGGACCGGGACCTCGCCGCCGAGGGGCTCTGCGTCCTGGCGATGGGCGGGGCGATGAGCGTCGGCCGCTTCGCGGGCCTACTCGGACCGTCCGGTCTGGGCCTGCGCCTGACGGGCCTGTGCGACGAGCGGGAACAGCCCTTCTACGCCCGGGGCTGGGAGCTGGCCGGCGCGGCACCGGACGGGTACTTCGTCTGCGCGGCGGACCTGGAGGACGAACTCATCCGCGCGCTGGGTGTGCCACGGGTGAAGGAACTCGTGGGCGAGGAGGGCGACCTGCGGCCCCTGCAGACCTTCCTGTCCCAGCCCGCCCAGCAGGGCCGCCCGCCTCAGCAGCAGCTGCGGCGCTTCCTCGGCACGAAGAAGGGCCGCAAGATCCATTACGGCCGCGTCCTCGTCGAGGCCCTCGACCCCGACCGCGTACCCGCCCCGCTCGACGACCTGTTCGCGACTCTCTGACGGAGGCCTCCGACAAGGACCTCCGACCGCGGACCTCCGACCGCGGACCTCCGACCGCGGACCTCTGCGCGGTGTGCGTGTCGTGGTCACCGATATCACCGCCCGGGGTCTTGTTAGGACAATCGCCGGGGATCTAGGGTCGACTCCGGGGAGCAAGCGCTTTCCCCGCACGTCAGCGTCCCCTTGCCGGACGTCCGAGGAGGACCCGTATGCCCCGTCCAGCCCGCCGCCGCGTCGCCGTGGTCGGCACCGGCGCCATCGTCAGCGGCAGCCATCTGTCCGCGCTCAGGGCCCACGCCGAGCGCACAGAACTGGTCGCCGCCGTCGACGTGGACCAGGGCAGACTCGACGCCTTCCGCGAGCTCGCGGGCGGCGAGGTCGCCGGGTACACCTCGATGGCCGCGATGCTGGACGCCGAACGCCCCGACCTGGTCCTCATCGGCACCCCGCCGTCGCTGCACAGGGAGCAGACGGTGGCCGCCCTCAAGGCCGGCGCCTGGGTGCTGTGCGAGAAGCCGCTGACCCTCTCGCTCGCCGAGTACGACGAGATCGCCGCGGCCGAGGAGGCGTCCGGGGCCTACGCCTCCGTGGTCTTCCAGCACCGCTACGGCTCCGGCGCCGTCCACGCGCGTGAACTCCTCACGAGCGGCGAGCTGGGCGCCCCCCGGGTCGCGCACTGCCAGACCACCTGGCACCGGGACGCCGCCTACTACGCCGTACCGTGGCGCGGCACCTGGGCCAGTGAGGGCGGCGGCCCCACCATGGGCCACGGCATCCACCAGTACGACCTCCTCCTGCACCTGCTCGGCCCGTGGGCGGAGATCCGCGCGATGGCGGCCCGGCTGGTCCACGACACCGAGAGCGAGGACGTCTCCACGGCCCTCGTCCGGTTCGAGAACGGCGCCCTCGCCACCGTCGTCAACAGCGTGCTGTCACCCGACGAGGTGAGCCGCATCCGCATCGACTGCGCCGACGCGACCGTCGAACTCACCCATCTGTACGGCCACCGCAACGAGGACTGGACCTACACGCCCGCCCCCCACGTGGCCGCCGACCGCGTCGACGCCTGGCGCACGCCCGCCGCCGACGTGCCCAGCTCGCACACGGCCCAGCTCGGCACGCTCCTCGACGCGTACGACAACGGTGTCAGGCCTCCCGGCAGCGGCGCCGACGCGCGTGCCACCCTCGAGTTCGCCGCCGCGCTCTACAAGTCCGCGTTCACGGGGCGGCCCGTGCACGCGGGCGAGATCGTGCCGGGCGACCCCTTCTACCCGGCCATGCACGGCGACCACCCCCACTGGGCCCCCAAGGAGCGCGCATGAGCATCCGCGTCAGCCACGTCCACGGCGAGCACATCGCCGTCGAGGCGGCGAACGGCACGGAGATCCTCCGCTACGTCTACCGACCCGACCCCGAGGCCTTCGAGGCCCAGAAGCCCTACGCGCATCCGGTGCGCACCCTCGGCGGCCGCACGGTGACCGGCTACCGGCCCAACGACCACCGCTGGCACAAGGGCCTGCAGATGACGGCGAGCCATCTGTCGGGGCAGAACTTCTGGGGCGGCAACTGCTATGTCCACGGGCAGGGTTATCTGCCCCTGCCGGAGCGCGTCGGCTCCATGCGGCACGACGGCTTCACCGCGTTCACGGCTTCCGAGGCCCGGCTGGACGTCACCGAGGCGCTGACCTGGGTGGAGAACGGCGGCGCGGAGTGGGCCCGCGAAGAGCGTGGCCTGGCCGTGCACTCGGTCGACGAGGCCGCCGGCTCCTGGGCGCTCGACTGGTCGATCCGGCTCACCAATCTGCGCGCCGAGCCGCTCGCCTTCGGTTCCCCCACCACCGCGGGCCGTGAGATGGCCGGTTACACCGGACTCCAGTGGCGCGGTCCCCGCGACTTCACCGGCGGCGCGGTCTTCGCCCCGGACACGGACGGCGACGCGGACAAGCTGATGGGCAGCCAGAGCCCCTGGCTCGCCTTCACCGCCGAACACGACGACGTGGACGCCCACTCCACGCTCGTCTTCGCGCACGCCCCCGAGAACCTCGACGCGGGGACCGCGATCCACGAGTCGCACTGGTTCGTGCGCTCCCAGCCCTTCCCGACGGTCGCGTTCTCCTGGGCGTTCTTCGAGGAGTTCGAGCTGGCGCCGGGGGAGTCCTTCGCGTACCGCTACCGGCTGGTGGTGGCCGACGGCGCCTGGGACGAGGGACGCGTCTCCTCGTGTCTGGAAGGCCTGCCCTGGTGAAGCCCGGCCTTCCCCACCCCCTGCCGGGCGCCGTGGGACTGTCCCACCTGAGCGCCTACGACTGGGAGGCCGCCGACGGCGTGTGCGGCGGCAGCCCGCATCTGCACCTGGTGTGCACGGAGGCGTACGTCGTCACCGGCGGCCTGGGCGCGGTGCAGACCCTGAGCCCCGACGGATACCGCGAGATCCCGCTGGAGCCCGGCTCGATCGCCTGGTTCACACCCGGCACCGTGCACCGTATGGTCCAGGGCGGCGATCTGCGCATCACCGTGCTGATGCAGAACAGCGGTCTGCCCGAGGCCGGGGACGCTGTCTTCACCTTCCCGCCCGAGGTGCTCGCCGACTCCGCGCGGTACGCCGCGGAGGCCCGGCTCCCGCCCGGGACCGGACCTGACACGGCCGCCGCCGCCCGGCGCCGCAGGGACCTCGCCGTCGAGGGCTACCTCGTGCTGCGCGAGGCCCTGGCCGACGGCGACAACGGCCCGTACCTGGAGTTCCAGCGCTCGGCCGCCCGCCTGGTGCGGGACAAGGTGCCTCACTGGCGCGAGCTGTGGCAGGCCGGCGCCCTGGCCACCGCCGAGCGCACCGGGGCCCAGCTCGCCGCGCTGGCGTCCGGGGAGCCGTCGTACCTCGGCGAGTCGACCGCCCACGAGGCCACGCCGACCCGGCTCGGCGGCTTCGGGATGTGCGGCAGACGCGACGAGTACAACCTGCCGGGGACGACACTGCCGTCCCACGGCGAGTAACCCCGTTCCTTCTGGCGGACCTCGCGCCGGCCGGGGCCGGGGCCGGGACTCCGGGGGCACCGCTGTCCGCGGCGGTGGCCCCGGCGATCGGCGCGGGCGTTCTCATCGGGGGTGTGCGGGCCTGCGCCCGTCCCGAAGTCGGTCACCGACTGCCCGAACGCCGTGCGGTACGTCGGCGGGAGCGCCCTGGTCCTGCTCGCGGTGGCCACGGCGGTCCTGTGCGCCTGGATGCTGGTACCGCTGGCCTCCTGGTGCCCGGCCACTTGCCGAGCCGGATGGCGTCCGTCACGGCCGTCACGGCCCGCAGGTCACCCGGCGAGCTGGCGCTCTCCACGAAGCCTCAGGCGAGCACGGCCCCCGACCCTCAGCCGATGCGGGCCCCCGAGCCGCTCACCCGGATCCGGGAGTCGCCCGCGCGCAGGGTCACCGTGAGCTCGCCGGGGCGGCCCAGGTCCTCACCCTGGTGCAGGGTGAGCACGGCGTCCTCGGGGACCAGGCCGAGCTCGCGGACGTATGCACCGAACGCGGCGGCCGCGGCCCCCGTGGCCGGGTCCTCGACGACGCCGCCGACGGGGAACGGGTCACGCACGTGGAAGACGGTGGCCGACTCTCGCCACACCAGCTGGACGGTGGTCAGGTCCAGCCGGTGCATCAGTGCTTCGAGGCGGGCGAAGTCGTACGCCAGGTCCGCGAGGCGTGCCCGGGTCGCCGCCGCCAGGACCAGATGACGGGCACCGGCGAACGCGATCCGGGGCGGGAACGCCGGGTCGAGATCGGTGGCCGGCCAGTCGAGCGCGGCGAGCGCCTCGGTGAGGTCGGCCTCGGAGACCGCCTTGACGTGCGGCTCGACACTGGTGAGCGTGGCCACAGCCGTCCCGCCCTCCTCGGTCACCGCCACCGGCACGGTCCCGGCGCGCGTCGCGAACACCAGCTCCCCGGGTCCGATCCGCTCCGCCAGCGCGAGAGCCGTCGCGACGGTGGCGTGCCCGCAGAACGGCACCTCGGCCTTGGGGCTGAAGTAACGGATGGTGAACATCCGCCCCTCCGGCCCGGCAAGACCCTCCGGGGGAGCGGTGAGGAACGCGGACTCCGAGTATCCGAGCTCGGCGGCGACGGCCAGCATCTCGCCGTCGTCCAGGGCGGAGGCGTCCAGTACGACACCTGCGGGGTTTCCGCCCTCGGGGCTGCTGGAGAAGGCGGTGTACCGCAGGACCTCGGTGCGCGGCGCGTTCGTCGTCATGCTGACGGAAACGGGAGGCGGGCCGACGGCTATTCCCTGACCGGGTCCTCAGCCGAGGGCCCGGTCCAGGTTGAAGGCCGCGCTGATCAGGCCGAGGTGGGTGAACGCCTGCGGGAAGTTGCCCTGCTGCTCACCGGTGTTGCTGATCTCCTCGGCGTACAGGCCCAGATGGTTGGCGTAGGTGAGCATCTTCTCGAAGGCCAGCCGCGCCTCGTCGATCCGCCCGGCGTGCACCATCGCCTCGACGTACCAGAACGAGCAGATCGAGAAGGTGCCCTCGTCGCCGCGCAGTCCGTCGGGGCTCGCCGTCGGGTCGTACCGGTAGACGAGGGAGTCCGACACCAGCTCCTCGGTCAGCGCGTCGAGGGTGGACAGCCACTTGGGGTCGGTCGGCGCGATGAACTTGGTCAGCGGCATCATCAGGACGGCCGCGTCGAGCACGTCACCGTCCTCGTGCTGGACGAACGCCTGCCGGGTCTGCGACCAGCCCCGGTCCATGATCCGCCGGTAGATCGTGTCGCGGCACTCCCGCCAGCGGTTCAGGTCGGCGGGCAGCCCGCGCCGGTTCGCCATGCGGATCGCGCGCTCGATCGCCACCCAGCACATCAGCCGCGAGTACAGGAAGTTCTTGCGGCCGCCCCGGGTCTCCCAGATGCCCTCGTCGGGCTGGTCCCAGTGCTCGCACACCCACTCCACCAGCGTGCACACGTCGTCCCACTGACCGCTGGAGATCGGCTTGGCCCACTTGTCGTACAGGTAGACCGAGTCGATCAGGGCGCCGTAGATGTCGAGTTGGAGCTGGTCGGCGGCAGCGTTGCCGACCCGGACCGGCGCGGAGCCCCGGTGTCCTTCCAGATGGCCGAGTTCACGCTCCGTCAGATCGGTGCGGCCGTCGATGCCGTACATGATCTGCAAGGGCCCGGAGTGGCCGTGACCGGACGGGCTGACGTGCCGGATCAGGAAGTCCATGAACGCCTCGGCCTCGCTGGTGAAGCCGAGCCGCAGCAGCGCGTACACGGCGAACGCGGCGTCGCGCACCCACACGTACCGGTAGTCCCAGTTGCGCTCGCCGCCGAGCTGTTCGGGCAGGCTCGTGGTCGGGGCGGCCACGATGGCGCCGGTGGGCGCGTAGGTGAGCAGCTTGAGGGTGAGGGCGGAGCGGTGCACCATCTCCCGCCAGCGGCCCCGGTACTTGGAGGCGGACAGCCACTGCCGCCAGTAGGCGACCGTGCTGTTGAACTGCTCCTCGGCCTCGGTGCGCGCGCACCGGCGCGGGGTCACCTCACCGCCGACCTGGTCCAGTGCGAACACCGCCGACTCGCCCTCGGAGAGCGTGAAGTCGGCGCGGGCGTCCGGCCCTTCGGTCTCCAGCGGCACGGTCGCGGTCAGGCCCAGCGACAGCTTGGGGGACTCGAAGACCGCGACGTCCCCGACCATGCGGAGGGTGTGCGGCTGGGCGCCGTAGTCGAAGCGCGGCGCCACGCGGGTGCGGAACGGGATCGAGCCGCGGACGCACACCACCCGCCGGATCAGCCGGTGCCGCTCGGTCTCCACCATGTCGCCGTCGACCGGCATGAAGTCCTGGACCTCGCCCACCCCGTCCTCGGTGTAGAACCGGGTGATCAGGACGTTGGTGTCGGGGAAGTAGAACTGTTTGGTCCGCGCCGGCACGGCCGCCGCCAGTTCGAAGGCGCCCCCGCGCTCCGCGTCCAGGATCGACGCGAAGACACTCGGCGCGTCGAAGGACGGGCAGCAGTACCAGTCGATCGTGCCGTCGGTCCCGACCAGCGCCACACTGCGCAGATCGCCGATCAGACCGTGCTCGGCGATCGGCAGGTAGCCCGTGTCATCCCCAGGTGATCCGCTCATCGCAGCCTCCTGCGGATCAGCCTAAGCACGATCGGCCACGGGTGTCAGGGGAACGGCCCGCCCGCCGCGGGGACCCGGTCCTCACACCGTGAGGACCCGCACCCCCGCCTCCTCGAAGGCCCGGACCGTTTCCGGCGCCGCCGCCGAGTCCGTGACCAGCGTGCCGACCTTCTCGGCACCGCAGATCCGGGCGAACGCCCGCTGCCCCAGCTTGCTGGAGTCGGCGGCCACTACCACCCGCTCGGCCCGCTCGCACAGGAGCCGGTTGATCGCGGCCTCCGCCTCGTCGTGGGCGGCGGCCCCGTGCGTGACGTCGAAGGCGACGACACCGAGGACCGCGACATCGAGGGTGATCTGACCGAGCACCCCGTCCGCGAGCGGCCCGACGAGCTCGTACGACTGCGGGCGCGCGACCCCGCCCGTCAGCACGATCTTGAACTGGGGGCGTACGGCCAGCTCATTGGCGATGTTGAGGGCGTTGGTGACGATCGTCAGCGCGGGGGAGCCGCTGGAGAGGTCCCCGCGCACGGCGAGCGCCCGCGCCACCTCCGTGGTGGTCGTGCCGCCGGTCAGCCCGACGGCCTCGCCGGGCGCGATCAGCTCCCCGACCGCCTTCGCGATGCGCTGCTTCTCGGAGGCGTGGCGGGCCGTCTTGTACCGCAGCGGCAGCTCGTACGACACCCCGTGCACCACCGCCCCGCCCCGGGTGCGCACCAGCATCTGCTGCTCGGCCAGCTGGTCGAAGTCTCGGCGGATCGTCGCGGCCGAGACCTCCAGGTCGGCGGCCGCCTCCTCGACGTCCAGCCGGCCCCGCTCGACGAGCAGCTCCAGCAGCGCCTTCCAACGGGCGTCCCGCGACATCCGCACCCTCCGCTCTCCATCTTTCGGCGACCTTAGCGCACCGTCCTTGCGTCTAAATGCTTGATTGTGCTCGAAAGAGGGCTATATCTTGCACGAACAATCAAAGTGAGGAGGGCGTGCCGCATGACCCATGTCGAGGACGAGCTGACCAGCCAGCCTGAGTGCTGGACCCGCGCCGCCGCGGAGGCCGCGCGCCACTCCGGCGCGCTTCCGGCGGCCGGGGAGCGGGTCGCGATCGTCGGGTGCGGCACCTCGTACTTCATGGCGCAGGCGGTGGCGGCGCTGCGCGAGGGCGCCGGCCAGGGCGAGACGGACGCCTTCGCCGCGTCGGAGTTCCCGCGCGGCCGCTCCTACGACCGTGTCGTCGCCCTCACCCGCTCCGGTACGACGACCGAAGTCCTCGACCTGCTGGACCGGTTGAAGGGAGACACCCGCACCACCGCCCTCACCGCCGACCCCGCCACCCCCGTCATGACCGCCGCCGACGAGGTCGTCGTCCTCGACTTCGCCGACGAACGCTCCGTCGTCCAGACGAGGTTCGCGACCACCGCCCTCACCCTGCTCCGCGCCCACCTTGGCCTGCACAGCGACGCCGTCGTCGCCGACGCCCGCACCGCGCTCTCGACACCCCTCCCGGAGGGCCTCGTCGAGTGCACGCAGTTCACCTTCCTCGGCCGGGGCTGGACCGTGGGACTGGCCAACGAGGCCGGACTGAAGATGCGCGAGGCCTCCCTCGCCTGGACCGAGGCCTACCCGGCGATGGAGTACCGGCACGGCCCCATCAGCGTCACCACCCACGGCACCGCCACCTGGATGCTCGGCGAGGCACCCGAGGGACTGGCCGCACAGGTCGGGGAGACCGGCGCACTGTGGGTGCCGGGCGCCCTGGACCCGCTCGCCGAACTGGTCCGCGTGCAGCGCCTCGCGGTGGCCGTCGCCGCGGCCCGGGGCCTCGACCCGGACCGGCCCCGCCACCTCACCCGCTCGGTGATCCTCGCCCGCCCCTAGGAGACGTCGTGCCCCTGGCCACCACCGGCGAGCTCGTCATCCGGGCCGCCGCCACCCGCTCCGCCGTCGCCGCCTTCAACGTCATCACCCTGGAACACGTCGAGGCCGTCATCGCCGCCGCCGAGTCCCTGGACGCGCCCGTCGTCCTCCAAGTCAGCGAGAACGCCGTCAGGTTCCGCCACGGCCGCGTCCTCCCGCTCGCCCGCGCCGCCGTCACCGCGGCCCAACACGCCGCCGTACCCGTCGCGTTGCACCTCGACCACGTCCAGAGCGACGACCTGCTCCACCAGGCCGCGGACGCCGGCTTCACCTCCGTGATGTACGACGCGGCCCACCTGCCCTACGCCGAGAACCTCGCGGCGACCCGGGTCGCGGCCGACTGGGCGCATTCCCAAGGGCTCTGGATCGAGGCGGAGTTGGGGGAGGTGGGCGGGAAGCAGGGCCGGCCCCCGCTGGACGCCCACGCCCCCGGCGCCCGCACCGACCCCGCCGAGGCCCGCGCCTTCGTCACCGACTCCGGTGTGGACGCCCTCGCCGTGGCCGTCGGCAGCGCCCACGCGATGACCGAACGCACCGCCACGCTCGACCACGAGCTCCTGAAGCGTCTCTCCACCACTCTGGACGTCCCCCTCGTCCTGCACGGCTCCTCCGGAGTCCGCGACGAGGAACTCACCGCGGCCGTCGCGGGCGGCATCGCCAAGGTCAACGTCGGCACCGCGCTGAACCTCGCGATGACCGGCGCGATCCGGGAGTTCCTGGCGGCTCACCCCGGGGCGGCCGACTCGCGCACGTATCTGAGCGCGGGCCGGGACGCCATGGTGGAGGCGGCCCGGCGGATCATCAGGCTGCTCGGGCGGTGAGGACGGGCTGGTAGAACCCGCTGTCGGCCGGATCGTGCCACCGCACGCCGACGAAACCGGCCGCGGCCACGAACTCCGTCAGCTGTGCGCGTGTCAGCGCCCACGAGGTCGTACGCCGGACGCGGACCGCCCAGTCGTCCCGGTCGCCGGGCAGCAGCTGGAAGTGCTCCTGCTCGTAGTGCTCGCCGTCCTCGTGCCAGTGCCACAGCTGGAAGGTGATCACCCGGCCGTCGGAGGTCTCGGAGACCTGCAAAGGCGCGGTCGCGGGCCTGGTCCGGCGGATCTCGTCGTAGTCCCTGAGAGTGAGCAGCAGCAGACCCCCGTCCCGCAGAACCCGTCGCATGTCCGTGAGCGCGGCTTCCGCGTCCGATGCCGTCAACAGGTGCGCCATGGAGTTGTCGGCGCAGACGACCACGTCGAAGACGGACGGCACGAACGGCAGCCGGCGCATGTCCGCGGCGGCTGCCGGCACCTTCGTCCCACGGGCCCCGGCCTCCCGGGTGGCACGTGCGGCGGCCACCGGACTGAGATCGCTGCCGACGACCCGGTGCCCGGCCAGCGCCAGCCCGATCGCCTGGGTCCCGATCCCGCACGAGCAGTCCAGCACCCGGTGCGTCCCCGGCCCCAGCAGCGCGCCCAGTGCCGCCGCCTGCCGCGCCATGCTCATGTCCCAGTCCGCGAAGATGCGGTGGTAGTCCGGAGCCAGCGAGTCGTAGAAGTCCCGCGCCGAAGAATCAGCCACTCGGCCTTTTTACCGCCTTGAGGACCACGAACTTGGGGTCGCTTGCGACCAGTTGGCTGTTGCCGAACAACTTCCGCAGCTTCACGTGGTACCCGAGGTGCCGGTTCCCGACGACCCACAGCTCGCCGCCGGGCCGTAGCGCGCTGCGCGCTCCCGTGAACATCCGCCAGGCCGTCGCGTCGGTGGTGGCCTGGTGGGAGTGGAACGGCGGGTTGTTGAGGACGAGGTCGACGCTGCCCGCCGGGACCCCCGTCAGACCGTCCCCGACCCGGAACTCCGCGTGCCCCGACACCCCGTTCGCCTTGTACGTCCCCTCCGCCGAGGCCACGGCCTGGAAGGACTCGTCGACGAAGAGCACCTCGGCCTCGGGGTTGGCCAGCGCCATGGCCGTACCGACGATTCCGTTGCCGCAGCCCAGGTCCACGATGCGCCGGGAGCCGCGGCTGTCCGGCAGGTGCTTCAGGAAGAACCGGGTGCCGATGTCGAGCCGGTCCGCGCAGAAGACGCCCGCGTGATTGACGACGGGACGCCCGGAGGCGGCACCGATACCGTCCGGGAGGGTGTAGCCGTACGGCCAGGGGTTGGCGGGCCGGTCGAGCGACGGCTGCGGTGTGCAGAAGACGAGCCGGGCCTTCTTGTCGGCGAGCGAGGTGCGGGTCGGCCCGAGGATCCGCTCGAACAGCCGGAGCGTCGAGGTGTGGATCTCCTTCACCATGCCGGTGCCGACGACCACTGTGTCCTTGTGCACCGCGGGCGCCAGCCGCGACAACTGGTCCTCCAGCAGGGCCAGGCTCTTCGGCACGCGCACCAGCAGGACGTCGACGCGGCCGGGCGGCGGGTCCTGAGTGGTGAGCAACTGGACGGCACCGGGCTCGACACCCGCGCGTTCGAGGTTGGCGCGGGTCGCCTCCTGGCCGAGGAAGGAGTCGGTGATCTGCACCGGCCGATGCGCCGCCAGCGCGGTCACCAGGGCGCCCCAGCGGTCCCCGACCACGACGACCGTGCCGGACAGCGGCACCCCCTCGTCCGCGAGATGCCTCAGCAGATACGCGTCGGAGGCGTCCCAGGCGCGCAGCCGGTTGTGCGGGTCCTCGGGGAAGCGGGTGAGGGCGAGCTCGCCCCAGGGAGTCGTCATCAGGTCGTCCATCGTGCGTCCAGGCTAGCGGAGCCGCAGCTCAGGCCCGCTCGGGCAGGATGGAACCATGGAAGCCGAGCTGTTCCCCAGGGATCGTACGGAGGTCGCGCCGGGTGCGGTGCACGTTCCGGACTGGCTGGGGCCGGAGCGGCAGCGCGAGCTGCTGGCGGCCTGCCGGGAGTGGGCGCGCCCGCCCGCCGGACTGCGCACGGTCCGCACCCCGGGCGGCGGCACGATGACCGCACGGCAGGTCTGCCTGGGCCGGCACTGGTACCCCTACGGCTACGCCGACACGGTCGTCGACGGCGACGGGGCACCGGTGAAGCCCTTCCCGCACTGGCTCGGCGAGCTGGGCCGGGAAGCGGTGCGGGACGCCTTGGACACCGAGGTCTCCGGATACGACATCGCACTGATCAACTTCTACGACGGCGACGCCCGCATGGGCATGCACCGCGACAGTGACGAGAAGTCGGACGCGCCCGTGGTCTCCCTGAGCCTCGGCGACACCTGCGTCTTCCGCTTCGGCAACCCCGAGACCCGGACCAAGCCGTACACGGACGTCGAGCTGTGCAGCGGCGACCTGTTCGTGTTCGGCGGCCCGTCGAGACTCGCGTACCACGGGGTGCCCCGTGTGCATCCGGGCACCGCCCCGGCCGAGTTGGGGCTGACCGGGCGGCTCAACATCACGCTGCGCGTCAGCGGCCTCTGACCGGGGTGGCGAACGGATCATGGGAGACTCGCCCTCATGAGCGGCAAGGCGGACCCCCGGCCGGCGGGGGAAGGGACCACCTCGAGGGCGCGGCTGGACCGGGGGCGCGGTGCGCTCGGGCCCGCGTTGGAGCTCGTGCACACCGGGCGCGCCCCCACGCGGGCCGTGCTCACCGCCGAACTCGGGGTGACGCGGGCGACGGCCGGCGCGGTCGCCGCCGAGCTGGAGGCGCTCGGACTGATCCGCGTCGACGCCCGGCCCACCGCGGCCGCCGGTTCCCAGGGCCGGCCCTCGCACCGCCTCGCGGTCGCGGAGGACGGCCCTGTCGTGCTGGCCGCGCAGGTGCACGCCGACGGTTTCCGGGCCGCCCTGGTCGGTCTGGGCGGCCGTATCGTCGCCACCGCGCCCGGCTGCGAGACCGTCGACGCCGACCCCGCGAAGGTCCTCGGCTCCGTCGTGGAGGCGGGCGCCGACCTGCTGCACACGACCGGCAGACGGTGCGTCGGCGCCGGACTCGCCGTGCCGTCCGCGGTCGCCGAACCCGAGGGGCTCGCCCTCAACCCCCTCCACCTGGCCTGGCCCGCGGGCGCCCCGGTCCGCCGCATCTTCGACGAGTGCGTGCGTGCCGCGGGCATCACCGGACCGGCCTTCGCGGGCAACGACGTCAACCTCGCCGCCCTCGCCGAGCACCGGCACGGCGCGGGCCGCGGCGCCCGTGACCTGCTGTGCGTGGCGACCGGACACCGGGGTGTGGGCGGGGCGCTGGTGCTCGACGGGCGTCTGCACACGGGCAGCGCGGGCCTGGCCCTGGAAGTCGGCCACCTCACCGTGAACCCCGAGGGCCGCCCCTGCTACTGCGGCAGCCGCGGCTGCCTGGACGTCGAGGCCGACCCGCTGGCCCTGCTCACGGCAGCGGGACTCGACCCCGGCCCCGAACAGTCCCTGCTCCGGCAGGCCGACGACCTCGTCCGCGACCACTACGACGACCCCGCCGTCCGTACGGCGGCCCAGGCGCTGATCGACCGTCTGGGCCTGGGTCTCGCCGGTCTGGTCAACATCCTCAATCCGGACCGCATCATCCTCGGCGGCCTGCACCGCACCCTCCTGGACGCCGACCCCGAGCGCCTGCGGGCCGTCGTCGCCGAGCGCAGCCTGTGGGGACAGAGCGGCGGCGTCCCCATCCTGGCCTGCACGCTGGACCACAACAGCCTTGTCGGAGCGGCCGAGTTGGCGTGGCAGCCGGTGCTGGACGATCCGCTGCGGGCACTGAGCCGTGGCTGAGCTGCTGGAGGCGGAGGGGCTGCGCCTGCTCGAAGTGGCGCCCCCGGTGGTTCCGCCCGGGACGCGGACGGCCATGAACCGCGAGTGGGACCAGGCGGTCCTGGCCAACCCGGCGCTCTTCGACGGTCCGGTGGCGGTCTGCGCGGGACTGACCCGGGAAACCCCGGACACCCTGCTCCTCTCCTGGTCCCGCGTCACCTATCGCTACTTCGCCCTGCGCCGCGTCCCGGGCGCCACCACCCTGCGGTCCCTGTTCGTGAGCGTGGTGCAGCCGACGCGGGACGGACGCGTACTGGTGGGCCGTATGTCGTCGTCCACCGCCACGCCCGGCCGCTGGCAGTTCCCCGGCGGCTCGGTGGAACCGCCCACCGGCGACGCACCGCTCGACGAGGACGCACTGCGCCGCCACGCGGCCGTGGAGCTCGCCGAGGAGACGGGCGTCGACCTCCCGGCCGCCGACCTCACCCGCTGTCTGATCACCCACGGCGAGGAGGGCCAGATCGGCGTCCACTACCTGGCGCCGCCCCTGCCCGCGCCCCGCCTCCACCAGCGTTTCGAGGCAGTCGTGGCCGCAGAGACGGCACGAGGGCGGGCCCCGGAGTTCGACCGGATCGCCCTCGTCGGCTCACCCGCCGAACTGGCGGACCTCACCGGTCCGCACGTCGACTACCTGGAACCCGTCGTCCGTTGGGCGAACCGCCGAGTAGGCTCGTGACATGCGGATCTCCGTCTCCTCGGACATGGACGAACCAGTGGCGCGCACCCTCGTCGAGGAGCTGCGCGCGCGGGGCCACGAAGTGGTCGCCCACGGCGCCCTGAGCCCTGGCGCCGACCCGCAGTGGGCCGTCTGCTCCGAGGCCGCGGCCCGCGAGGTGGCCGCGGGGACGGCCGACCAGGCCGTCGTGTGCTGCTGGACCGGCACCGGCGCCTCCATCGCCGCGAACAAGGTCCCCGGCGTACGGGCCGCCCTGTGCACGGACGCCTACACCGCGGACGGCGCCCGCCGCTGGAACGACGCCAACGTCCTCGCGCTCGGCCTCCGCCTCACCTCCGAGCCGCTCCTCAAGGAGATCCTCGACGCCTGGTTCACCGCCGAGCCGAGCGAGGACGCCGAGGACCGGGAGAACGTGGCCCGGGTGGGGCGCCTGGACACCGGCCGGGCTTAGCAGCGCGCGTCGCTCAGCCTGTCGCTCAGGCGCTGAGCGCGCCCGCCACCTTCAGCTCCCCGTGGTCGACCAGCCATCGCACCGACTCCAGTACGGCGGCCTCCGGTTCGTAGCGCGGGGCATACCCGAGGAGGGTCTTGGCCTTCTCGATGGTGAGGCACTGGCTGCGGTGCAGGTGCTCCCAGCTCACCTCGGCGTGTTCCGGGGCCGTGGTCCTGCGGAACTGCTCCCAGGTCACCGGCTCCAGCGTCGCGGTCCGATCGAACCAGCCTGCCGCGACGCGGGCGTATCCGCGGACGTTCAGCGCGGTGGGGGCGACGATGTTGAAGTCCTCTCCGGCCGCCGCGTCCCGGTGCTCGATCGTCCGCTCGAAGGCCTGCGCCACGTCGTCCGCGTGCACATGGTGCATCAGCTCGACACCGCTGCCGGGGATCCGCAGCGGCTGTCCCGCCGAGAGCGCGTACCAGACAGCCGGGTCGAGGCTGCCCAACGGACCGATCGGGTGCCAGCCGGGGCCGACGATGTGCCCGGGGTGCAGCGACGTGGTCACCAGGCCGCCGGAAGCGGTCTCCTCCTTCAGCATCCGGGCGATCCGGTCCTTCTGGATGCCGTACTCCCCGACGGGCGGGGTCCCCGTGGTCTCCGAAATCGGCAACTTGTCGGCGGGGCCGTGGCGCCACACGCTGCCGCAGTGCAACAGGTGCCCGGTCTCGCCGCGCAACCGCTCGACCAGCGCGGTGGCCGAGTCCAGGGTGAAACAGACCAGGTCGACGACGACATCCGGGCCCAGCCCGGCAACCCGGCGCCCGAAGCCGCCCTCCCTGTCCTCCTGCTCCCGGTCGGCGACCACCTGACGCACGTGCTGCCATTCGGGGGCCTCGGCGTAGGCGGTGCGCGTGCCACGGCTGATGTTGACCACTTCATGGCCGGCCCGCACGAGGCGGGGGACCAGGAAGGTGCCGATGTGCCCGCTTCCGCCGATGACGACGACTCGCATGTTCTTCCCCTCGCTGTCGGGTCGGTCGGGTCAGTCTGGGCAGGCCACCGGCGGCGCCGTCAAGCTGAGAGGACGCGGGCAGGCGCGGCGGTGAAACTACTGCCCTCGGTGGACATCTCTATGGCGAGGGCCGTTGTCAGTGGCCGCGACTAGCCTGCGGGACATGATCGACACGACCGAGGGCGACCGCGCCTTCCCGCCCGCCCTGGCCGACGTGGCCCGCGTGCAGTTCGACTACGACGACGGCGAGGGCGTCGACTTCGAGCCGTACGACGCCTTCGACTCCGCCGAGGAGACCACCGACTGGCTGCGCCACTGGACCGGCAACCAGGAACTGGACGGCGACGCCTACCGGGTCTTCGGACAGGACGGTACCGGTGGTCTCGCCGCTCTGTGGCGCGTACGGCCGGGGCGGCCCCTCGTCGAGCAGCCCGTGGTGTTCCTGGGCTCGGAGGGCGAGCGCGGTGTGGTCGCGGCCAGCCTGTCCGACTTCCTGTGGGTGCTGGCCGACGGCCTGGGGCCGATGGAGGTCGTGGAGCATGAGCAGTACGACGCTCGCCCGAACGAGGCGCTGACCGAAATCGCCGAGCCTCACGCGAGCACCCCGCGCCGTCCTACCCGCGACATCGTCACCTCCGCCCGGTCGGAGTTCCCGACCTTCTCCGAGGACATCGACGCCCTCTGCCGGTGAGCGCCCGCTGGCGGAGAGCGGCGTCAAGAGCCGCTCCACTCCACGGCCAGGGCCCGACCGGGGTTGTCGACGAAGATGTGCCGCACCGCTTCCTCGCCCAGCTCGGCGGCGAGCCGCGGACGCACCCGGCGCAGCAGATACGGCATCCCGGGGCCCCCGTCGACCGACCGGGCGGCCGCGGTCGTGGTGTCGCCGCCGAGGAGCAGACGGTCCCCGTGACCCGCCTCGGCGAGGGCGCGTACCGCATCCGGCATGCGCCAGTCCGTGGCGTGGTTGGCGCGCGACGGCCCGTCGAAGGCGAGGTAGCAGCCCGAGGCCGCGGCCTGGGCGTGCACGGTGAAGTCGGGAGAGCGGTTGAGGTGTCCGAGGACGACCCGCTGCGGCGGCACCCCCAACTCCCCGCACAGCAGGTCCAGTACGTCCAGCGCACCGGTCCCCAGCTCCAGGTGGACGGCGATCGGCGCCCCCGTCGCCCGATGGGCCTCGGCCGCCGCGGACATGGTCCAGCGGGCGTGCGCGTCCAGGGCGTGGAACCCGCCCGCCACCTTGATCAGCCCCGCGCGGACCCCCGACTGCCCTATGCCCTCGGTCAGTTCGGCGACGAACACATCGGCGAGCCTGCCGCGCAGTCCGGCGAGCGTGGCGTCGTCGTAGTGGACGGCCTGGTGCAGCCCGGTCGCGGCGACGATCCGCACCCCGGTCTCCCGCGACAGCGCAGGCAGTTCGGCGGCCCGCCGTCCCAGCCCGTACGGCGTCCACTGCACTACGGCGCCACCGCCCTGCGCCGCGAACGCCGCCAGCTCGGCCCGCGCCGCCGAGACATTCCGCAGTTCCTGCCCGGGCAGTCGGGGACTGCCGAAGAACAGGTGGTCGTGCGCGTCGCACACCCCGAGTTGCTCGGCGGGCACGTCACCGGCCACCGTACGGACCGCGGCCGCGCTCACCACTGCCGTCCCCGCGGCAGCCGCCCCCGGCCCGGCGCCGACACATGCAGCACCTCGAACACCTCACCGTCCGCCGTGGGCGACTCATGCGTCCAGAGCGAGAAGTGGACGAGCTCCCAGCGGGCGGTATCCACTGCGGCCACCGCCAGCACCGCGCCGTCCTGCCCGGCCAACCGCTCCGTCTCACCCACCGCGTCCGCCATCGCCTGGGCCAACTCCCCGCCCTCCGGCACCGGTTGACACCGCCGCACGGCCCATCGGGCGGGAGAGCCGGCGGCGCCTCCCTCCTCGTACGACAGACCTGTCCACTGGCGCACCGACGGCCGCCCGAAGTCGTCGCTGAGCCCCTGGAAGGCGCCTCCCCAGAGGAAGGTGTTCATGCCCTCCACGGTGTTCCAGAGGTAGAAGGGCGCGTACTGGTTGACGGGCGAGCCGTTCACCCCGCGCTCGCGCATCAGATACGACTTGAGACCGAGCCCCTCCCAGTCGTCCAGCACGTGCCCGATCCGGGCCACGCGCGCGCGGACGACGTCCATCTCGTAGTCGGCGGGCAGGGTGAGTGCGTACTGCATCGCGTGCATCGGTCGCCTCCTCGGGCGGGACGGTCCTCGTCGAGCGACGTGAAGGAACTGGCTTACGACGCCTGGGGATTCAGCAGCGAGAGCAGACCCCGCACACCCGTGTCGAACGCGGCGGGTGAGCCGGACGCACGGGCCAGGACATAGCCGCCCTGGACGGTCGCGAGCACGGTCGCCGCGATCTCCTCGCCGTCCAGCGACGCCGCGAACTCGCCCTGTTCCTTGCCCTCTTCGACGATTCCGGCGATGCGCTCACGGATCCAGGCGATCGTCTCGTCGACCGGGGCGCGCATTTCGTCGCTGGCGACGACATCCGGATCCATGGTGAGCCGGCCGATCGGACAGCCGCGCAGTACGTCGCGCTCGCGCCGCAGATACGCCTCGATGCGCTGGTACGGCGTGCCGGGCCCGCCGAGTACTCCCTCGGCGTTGGCGCGCAGCTCCTCGGCGCTCCTTCGGATCGCCGCGAGGGCGAGGTCGGGCTTGCCCTTGAAGTGGTGGTACATGCTGCCCTGTCCGGCACCCGCGCGCTCCAGGATGGCCTTGGGGCTCGTCCCCGCATAGCCGCGCTCCCACAGCAGCTCACGGGTGGACTCGATCAGTCGGTCCGAGGTGCTCATGCGGTCACTGTACATACTAGTAGTTACAGAAGTCGAGGTCTTTGGGAGCAGGCGCAACACACCCGCGTACTCCCCGGGGGGTACACGCACTGCCGCTGGCCGTACGACGACTCGACCCCCTCCCCGGAGCCAGTCTCGAAGCAGCGCCGAAGGACACCTTCAGACTCCAGGGAGATGAACCGACATGCAGACTCTCGCGAACTGGGACGGCGGCCCGGGCCCGTGGATCCTCTTCTTCCCGTTGATCTGGGCGGCCGTCGTGCTCGGCGTCGTCACGGTCCTGCGCCGCACCGCGTGGCGCGGCCGCCGCGGTCTCTGGCGTGCTCCGGCCGACGCCGGCCCCTCCGGGGACTCGCCGATCGCCATGCTCGGCCGCCGCTTCGCCTCCGGCGAGATCGACGAGGACGAGTACTGGCGCCGGCTGTCCGTCCTGGACGAGCAGTTCGGCCGTGCGGCGGGCAAGGGCGGTGCGGCATGACCGTCACGACCGCCTCGACGAGGACGTTGCCGGCCGCCCGGGTGGTGGACGCCGTGAAGGTGTACGGCAGCGGCGACACCGGCGTGCGGGCCCTGGACGGGGTGAGCGTCGACTTCCCGGCCGGCCGCTTCACCGCGATCATGGGGCCCTCCGGCTCCGGCAAGTCCACCCTCATGCACTGCGCGGCCGGCCTCGACACGCTCACCGAGGGCGCCTCCTACATCGGGGAAACCGATCTCGGCTCCCTCGACGACCGTCGCCTGACCCGTCTGCGCCGGGACCGGGTCGGCTTCGTCTTCCAGGCGTTCAACCTGGTGCCGACGCTGACCGTCGAGGAGAACATCCGACTGCCGCTGGACCTCGCGGGCGGCAAGGGCGACCCCGAGTGGATCGACGCGCTGATCGACGTCGTCGGCCTGCGCGACCGGCTCCATCACCGGCCTTCCGAGCTCTCCGGCGGGCAGCAGCAACGCGTCGCCGTGGCCCGGGCGTTCGCCGGCCGGCCCGATGTCGTCTTCGCGGACGAGCCCACGGGCAACCTCGACTCCCGCTCCGGCGGAGAGGTCCTCGGCCTCCTCGGCAGGACCGTGCGCCAGACGGCCCGCACGGTCGTCATGGTCACCCACGACCCGGTGGCCGCCGCCCACGCCGACGAGGTCGTCTTCCTCGCCGACGGACGGCTGGTGGACCGGATGGAATCCCCGACCGCCGACAGGGTCCTGGACCGCATGAAGGCCTTCGAGGTGCCGACCCGCGCGGATGTGTCACCCCGGGTGGGGGTGCTCTGCCGGGAGGGGGTGCCCTCCCGGACGGAGACGACGTCCCGCGCGGAGGTGCCCTCCGGGGAGGGGGTGCCCTCTCGGCCGGAGGTGTCGTCCCGGGTGGGGGCGCCTTCCGAGGAGGGGATGCCCTCCCGCGCGGAAGTGACGTCCAGCGCGGAGGTCTCGTCCCGGGCGGAGGGGGTTTCTCGGTCTGAGCCGATCTCCCGGATGGAGGGGGTTTCTCGGTCCGAGTCGATCTCCCGGGCGGAGGGGGTCTCTCGGTCCGAGTCGATCTCCCGGGCGGAGGGGGTCTCTCGGTCCGAGCCGACCCCCCAGACGGAGGCGTCCCCCCGGACCGAGGCGCCCCCGCGCGCGCAAGCCCCCACGCAGCCACAGGCGTCCTCGCCGACCCGAGTCCTCCCGGAACCGGAGACTCCCTCTCCGACCCGAGTCCTCCCGGAACCGGAGACTCCCTCTCCGACCCGGACGGAGGATCCCTCATGAACGCCTCCCTCCGCCTGAGCGTGTCCTCCCTGCGTGCCCACAAGCGCCGCTTCGCCGGGACCTTCCTCGCCGGAACACTCGTCATGGGCGACACCCTCCGCGCCAACTTCGACACCATGTTCGGCAACGCGACCAGCGGCACCGACGCCGTGGTCCGCAGCGCCGAGGCCATCACCACGCCGGGGGAGAGCCAGGGAGTGCGCGAGCCGGTCGCCACCGACCTGGTCGAGGCCGTCGAAAAGGTCCCCGGCGTCGCGGCCGCCGCACCCGACATCCAGGGCGCCGGCCAGCTCGTCGGCAAGAACGGCAAGCCCATCGGCGGTCAGGGTCCGCCCACCCTCGCCGGCAACTGGATCGACGACCCGAGGCTGAACCCGTATCAACTCGCCGAGGGCCGCGCGCCGGAGAGGTCCGGCGAGGTCGTCGTCAACCGCGGCACCGCCGAGAAGGGCGACCTGAGGATCGGCGACACGACGGTCCTGCGTACGCCCGACCCCGTCGAGGTGACCGTCGTCGGCCTCGCGACCTTCGGCGGCGAGGACGGCATGGCCCAGGTGACCTTCACCGGCATGACCCGGGCCGACGCCGAGAAGTACCTCACGGCCGGGCCCGGCGAGGCCTCGAGCATCAAGGTGCGCGCAGGTCCCGGTGTCGGCCAGCGCGAACTCGTCGACCGGCTCACACGCGTACTGCCCCAGGGCGTCGAGGCGATCACCGGTCAGGAGTCGACCGAGGAGAACACCGACATGATCTCCAGCCAGTTCCTGACCGTCTTCACGACCTTCCTGCTGGTGTTCTCGGGCGTGGCCCTCCTCGTCGCCACCTTCTCCATCCACAACACCTTCGCGATCGTCGTCGCCCAACGCACCCGGGAGAACGCCCTGTTGCGGGCACTCGGCGCCTCCCGCCGCCAGATCACCGCGGCGACCCTCACCGAGGCCAGCGTCGTGGCCGTCACCGCCTCCGCCGCGGGCCTCGCGGGCGGCCTCGGGATCGCCGCCGGCCTCCAGGCACTGTTCCCGGCAATCGGATTCCCCTTCCCCGACGGGGACTTGGTGGTCAGCACGCTGTCGATGCTGCTGCCGCTCGCGGTCGGCGTCGTGGTCTGCCTCGGCTCGGCGCTGCTGCCCGCCGTACGCGCCGGACGCACGGCGCCTCTCGCCGCCCTGCGCGAGACGGCCGTCGACCGGTCGGGCGCCTCCCGCGTCCGTCCCGTCACCGGAGCCGGCCTGGCCGCGCTGGCCGTGGCCGTCACCCTCACCGGCGTCCTGGTGTCACCGTCCCTCTGGCTCGCGGGAACCGGCGCGCTCCTGGCGCTCGTCGCGTTCGTGGTCCTCGGCCCGGTCGCCTCCACGACCGCCGTACGTGTGCTCGGCGGCCCCCTCGACCGGCTCCGCGGCGTCACCGGCTCCCTCGCCCGGCGCAACGCCCTGCGCAGCCCCAGGAGGACGGCCGCCACCGCGAGCGCGCTGATGATCGGCGTGGCCGTGGTCTCGCTGTTCACGGTGTTCGGGGCATCCTTGAAGGCCACCATGGACCAGACCGTCTCCCGGTCCTTCGCGGGCGATGTCGCCGTCAGCACACCGTCGTTCGGCGCGGGCGGCAGCGGACTGAGCCCCCGGCTCGCCCGAGCCGTCCAGCAACTGCCCGAGGTGGACACGGCCGTGGGTCTCGGGCGCGGTGTCGCCGAAGTCGACGGCGAGGGACGGGCGTTGACCGTCACCGACCCGCTCGCCCTGGAGCGCACCTTCGACCTCGGCACCGTGCGGGGCTCCCTGCGCGACCTCGGCACCGACGGCATCGCCATCACCGAGGCGGAGACGCGAAAGCAGGGCCTCACGACCGGCGACAGGGCCCGACTCACCTTCACCGACGGCGAGAAGGACATGTTCACGGTCCGCGCGGTCTACGGACGGTCCGAGCTGGCGGGAGACTACGTCATCACCCGCGCGGCCTGGGCCCCGCACCGCACGCAGGACTCCGACACGCTCGTCGCGGTCTCCTTCAAGGACGGTGTGAGCACCGGCGCGGGCAAGGCGGCGGTGGAGAGGGTGGCGGCACGGTACGGCCATCCCGAGGTGCAGACCCGCGACGAGTACGCGCAGTCCTCGGCCGGCGCGATCGACATGATGCTCACCCTGGTCTACGCGCTGCTCGCCCTCGCGGTCCTCATCGCGCTGCTGGGCATCGCCAACACGCTGACCCTGGCGATCCACGAGCGCACCCGCGAACTGGGTCTGCTGAGGGCCGTGGGCCAGACCCGTTCCCAGCTGCGCGCCATGGTCCGCTGGGAGTCCGTCCTGGTCGCCGCCTTCGGCACGGTCGGCGGACTCACCCTCGGCGCCTTCCTCGGCTGGGTCCTGGTCAAGGCATCGGACGGCACGAGCGACAGCACCTTCGCCTTCGCGATGCCACCGCTGCAACTCGCGGTGGTCGCCCTGGTGGGCCTCGCCGCGGGAGCCCTCGCGGGCCTGCGCCCGGCCCGGCGCGCCGCCCGTCTCGACGTACTGCGGGCGATCGCCACCGAGTGAGACCGGCAAGAGCCGACGTCGGCCCCGGCCGACCGGACCTCGCCGTGCGCGAAGTCCGAGGGTCACCGAGTCGGCGCGTCGGCCGCGGGAGACCCGGAGGGGCGCGCCCCGTGGGCGCACGAGCGGAAGAAGGAGCCGTCACCGCCCGGTCAGCCGGCAACGGCCGACCGGGCGGGAGCGTGTTCGGGCCTGCGGCTGTCGACCCGCACCTCGGCGAACCTGAGCGCGGTCTTGTCGAGGACGGTGCGCCGCGGTGGCCGCGTGGCGGAGGGCGTCGGGAGGGTGAACCACACGAACTTCCCCGACTCGCCGTCCGGCCGTACGCCCCAGCTCTCGCTGACCGCGGCGACCATCGCGAGCCCTCGCCCGCACGTGGCGAGCGGTTCGGTGTCCTTGATGTCGGCCACGACCGGCAGACGCGGGTCGTGGTCGTGCACCGAGACCATGAGCCGGTCGAGCAGCAGCTCGATCTTCACGGTGCACGTCTTGTCGGGCTGGGCATGGCGGTGGACGTTGGTCAACAGCTCCGTCACACCGAGCACGGCCCGGTCTATGAGGGGATCCAGATGCCAGTAGCGCAACTGTGCGGAAAGGATTCTGCGGACCTGGCCGATCCGCGACGGCAGAGCCTGGAGCTCCACCGTGCAATGCTTGCTTGGGTGACTGATCACGGCTGCGACTCCCCGACGTGAGGTCCGGAAGAACACGGAGTTCGGATCGATCCGGCAGGTGCCTTTCGTGAAACGGCCGCCTGCCGTCGTGCCCGGCGGGCTGTGTACAGCGTGATCGCCGGTAAACCCAGAGTGATGTGAGATCAGCGTGACGCAAGAGGTACGACTTCGCAACTCGCGGTGACCTATTCGCTACGCCCCGCAGCCCTGCGTACGGCCTCGATGAACCGGCGTGCCGCGGGCGGCCCCGGCTTGCCCGGAGCGGGGTCGTGCTCGCCCAGGGTCAGCAGATACCGGTTGCCGTTGAGGTCCGCGAGAGCCCGGTCGTCCGCGGCGAACCACGGCTTGGAGGCGCGCACCGCCTGTACCGGCGCGCTGTCGATCTCGCTGCCGTAACTGGTGAGCAGTTCCAGTCTGCCGTCGTTGATCCGGACCTGACCGGCCCGGGTGAGCGAGCGCAACCTCTTCCCGATCCGCACGCCCATAGCCGTGAACTCCGGCTCCGCCATGCCGCCCCGCCCCCTTGTGCGCGTCGGTGTGCCGGTCCCTGCTCCCGCGTGGGGTTCCCGCGTGGGCCGAGAGCCGGCTTCTGTCGTGATCCAGTGTGCGCGCCCCCGTCCGAGACCTCCGTCCCGCCCGGTGCAGTCTGCCCGCCACGGGCGTCGAGCACCAGTGCGCATGACATCTCGCCGGGGGCGCCCGGAGCACTCGTCCGAATGCGCCCCCGCCGCCGCGCTCCGCTGCGACCCCAGGGTGCCTTTGGGGCCCTCAAAGGAGTGTTTATGCAGGTGAGAAGCGTGCGGAAGGTGTCTATGATCGAGACATCGGCCGCGCGACGCGCCGTCGGCGCGCAGTGTTAGGAGCCCCGCCGTGAGCACCCCCCAGCAGACCCGGACCGGCGCCACCCTCGACGTCGACCGCAGTGACACCGCCTACCGCGGCTGGCTGAAAGAGGCCGTCCGGAAGGTCCAGGCCGACGCCAACCGCTCGGCCGACACGCACCTTCTGCGCTTCCCGCTGCCGGAGAGGTGGGGCATCGACCTGTACCTGAAGGACGAGTCGACCCACCCCACGGGCAGCCTCAAGCACCGGCTCGCCCGCTCGCTGTTCCTCTACGGCCTGTGCAATGGCTGGATCAGGCCGGGCCGCCCGGTGATCGAGGCGTCCAGCGGCTCCACCGCCGTGTCCGAGGCGTACTTCGCGAAGCTGATCGGCGTGCCCTTCATCGCGGTCATGCCGCGCACGACGAGCGCCGAGAAGATCCGCCTCATCGAGTTCCACGGCGGCCGCTGCCACTTCGTGGACGACCCGCGCACCATGTACGAGGAGTCCGCCCGCCTCGCGGTGGAGACGGGCGGCCACTACATGGACCAGTTCACCTACGCGGAACGGGCCACGGACTGGCGCGGCAACAACAACATCGCCGAATCCATCTTCCGGCAACTGGAGTTGGAGCATTTCCCGGAGCCCGCGTGGATCGTCGCCACGGCCGGCACCGGCGGCACCTCGGCGACCCTCGCCCGGTACGTCCACTACATGCAGCACGACACCCGCATCTGTGTGGCCGATCCGGAGAACTCCTGTTTCTTCGAGGGCTGGAGCACCGGCGATCCGGACGTCACCTGCGACTGCGGCTCGCGCATCGAGGGCATCGGCCGACCGCGCATGGAGCCGAGCTTCGTACCCGGGGCGATCGACCGCATGATGAAGGTCCCGGACGCGGCCAGTGTCGCCGCCGTGCGCGCTCTGGAGCGGGCCATCGGGCGCCGGGCGGGCGGCTCGACGGGCACCGGACTGTGGAGCGCGCTGAAGATCGTCGCGGAGATGGTGGCCGAGGGGCGCCGGGGGAGCGTCGTCACCCTGCTCTGCGACCCCGGCGACCGGTACCTGGACAAGTACTACTCGGACACCTGGCTGGCCGAGCAGGGCCTGGACATCGAGCCGTACACAGCGGCGATCGCCGCACTGCTGGAAACGGGGGTCTGGCCCGGCCAGGCCGCTCCCGTCAGCCCCTAGGGTCCTGGGCCCTGGTCGACGAGGGTCCGCTTCGGGCGGACCACGCAGAACTCGTTGCCCTCCGGGTCGGCCAGCACCGTCCACGACTCATCACCGGTCTGTCCGACGTCCGCCCTGCGGGCGCCGAGCGAGAGGATGCGCTCGATCTCGGCCTCCCGGTCCTCCGCACCGGACGTCAGATCGAGAGGCAGGCGGTTCTTGACCGACTTGCGGTCCGTCACCGGCATGAAGCAGATGCCCATCGCCGCGCTTTCGTCCGGGCCGATCACGACCTCCCGCTCCCGCTCGGACAGGATCCGCCGACGCAGCACACCGGCCCAGAACCGGGCCAGGGCGGGCAGGTTTCGTGTGCGTCGATCACAAGGTGATGCAGAGTGACAGGCACGCCTGAGAGTGTGCCCGTGGGACGGTCGGACACGCCGTGTGCCCGCCCCGGCGGTGAACGCCCGGGGCGCCCGGCTAGGAACCCTGTACCCCGAGCCGCCGGTCCAGCGTCCGGACCGCGTCCCGGAAGGCCCGCCCCAGCCCGGCCCGCCCCAGCTTCGCGACCACGCGGAACGCCGCCGTGCCGTCGGCGGCGAAGGTCCAGCGCACGTGGGTGCCCGCCCCGGCGGGAGTGAGCCGCCACTCCTCGGCGATGGCGCGGGCGCCGGGAGCGTTGGCCACGTCGACCCGGTAGGCGTACAGCTCGGGGGCCTTCGCCGCGAGGATCGTCTCCCGGAAGCGCCCGCCGCCCTTGAGGTGGATCTCC
Organism: Streptomyces sp. NPDC058307; assembly: GCF_042880295.1. Lineage (NCBI taxonomy): Bacteria > Bacillati > Actinomycetota > Actinomycetes > Kitasatosporales > Streptomycetaceae > Streptomyces > Streptomyces sp. NPDC058307. The sequence goes on along the minus strand of NZ_JBHVYZ010000005.1, from coordinate 85,773 downwards.
CGGGTCGAGCCGTCCCCGGTCGAGCGGGCCAGCGTCACCGCGGAGAACCATTCCTCCCAGCCCGGCACGTCCTCGGCGAGCGCCCGGTGGACCGCCTGAGGCGGAGCCGACATCTGCTGGACGAACACCAGCCGTACGGGTGCGGTCGCGATGAAGTCGAGTCCCACCTCGCGCAGTTGGTGAGCCATGGGCAACCCCCCAGGTGTGATCGGGAAGGGTCACCCTAGTTGACGCTCAGTCAGATGTCTGTACCGTCAACGGACTCGCCCGCCACGACCAGCCGCCGCAGATGCTCCGAGATCTCCGCACGCGCCGACGCCGGCAGCCCCGCGTCCGTCACCAGCGTGTCGACCTGCTCCAGCGAGGCGAATGAACTCAGGCCCACCGTGCCCCACTTGGTGTGGTCGGCGACCACCACGACCCGCCGAGCCGACTGCACCAGACGCCGGTTGGTCTCGGCCTCCGCGAGGTTCGGCGTCGACAGGCCGGCCTCGACCGATATCCCGTGCACACCGAGGAAGAGCACGTCGAAGTGGAGCGCCCCGATCGCCTGGTCGGCCACCGGCCCCACCAGCGAGTCGGAGGGAGTGCGCACACCGCCGGTCAGTACGACGGTCGCCGCACCCTGACGGGGGCCCGTGGTGCGCTGCGCCGCGTGGAACACGTCGGCCACCCGCACCGAGTTCGTCACGACGGTCAGATCCGGCACGTCGAGCAGATGGTGGGCCAGCGCGTACGTCGTCGTACCGCCCGACAGGGCGATCGCGGTACCCGGGGCGACCAGCTCCGCCGCGGACCGCGCGATGTCCTCCTTGGCGGTCAGCTCCAGCCCCGACTTCGCCTCGAATCCCGGCTCGTGGGTGCTCGCCTCGACCACCGGGACCGCGCCGCCGTGCACCTTCTCCAGCACACCCTGGCGGGCCAGCGCGTCCAGATCACGCCGTACGGTCATGTCCGACACGCCGAGCTTGCGGGTCAGCTCGTTGACGCGCACCCCGCCTCGGCGCCGGACCTCGTCCAGGATCAGGGCGCGCCGCTGCTCCGCGAGGAGGTTCTGATTCTCACTCACGTACGCTCCGGTCCTTTCGCCTGCGGCTGTCCGACACGCCCTGCGCACCCTCTCCGACAAGCACATTTTGCCGGTCCCTGGCTGCGCGGGACGACCCATACTCGCACGTGCCCCCACCCGGAGCGCCACCGACCGCCCTGTCCCACTCGTGCCACCGGGGTGACACCCGGGCTCCGGCTGTCGCCCGGATCGGGGAGATTCCGTGACGAGTGGTGTGCGCGACGCGCCGAACGGGAGATCCTGGTTCCCGCACGGACAGATGCCGACAGCGCGTCACGGGGGAAGTGCAAAGACAGTGGAACGTGTCCCGGCCATGGGCGCGGACGGCTCGCCCGCCCGGCCCGCAGCATCCGGAACCGCCCTGGAACTCCTGGTCCACGGAGTGGGCGGCACCACGCCGGAGAAGATGCTCGACGATCCGCGCACGGTGCGGATCACCGGCGACGACATCGCGGCCGTCTTCCGACGCGCCGACGACGTCGACGCGGAGAAGGGACAACGCGACGGCCCGGTGCCCGAGGCGTACGTCTGGTGCAACCTCACCTCCGGCAACGGCACCCGCGCCCTGTGGCTGCTGTTACTGCCGTTCATGGTGGTCAACCTCGCCCACTGGATGCGCCCCACCGCCCGCGGCCGAAAACGGACCGTGCGCCTCTACGGCCTCCTGGTCCGGCTCGCCGGCCTGACCCTGACCGTTCTGCTGGTCGCCGCCGCCTGCGAGGTCGCCCTGGACCTCGCGGCCTGGCAGTGCGCGGGCACACGCGCGTGCGCCGAGTCGCACTCCTGGCTGGGCTTCCTGTCGCCCGACGTGTCGGACGCCGGCTGGTGGAGCAGACCCGGTCGCCGCCTCGCCCTCGCGGCCCTGGTCCCGGCCGCGCTGACCGCCCTGCTCTGGTACCTGTCCCACCGCACCTGGAGCGCCTACGAGTCCCAGCAGCCCATGTCCCGCAAGGGCGAGCCCGAGGAGGACCACGGCCGCACCGCGCTCAGCCGGCCCGGCTTCTGGTACGGCCGCCGCCTGGTCGCCCGCCTGCGCGCCGCGCACACCGCCGCCGGCCTGCTGACGATCGCCGCCGCGGTCAGCTCCACGGCGGCCCGCTTCGACCGCGAACCCGGCGGCCCCGTGCTCCTGGACACGCTGGGCCGGCTCCTGCTGGCCGGTCTCGTCGCCGCCGGGGTCGCCGTAGTCTGGGTGGTGTGCCGCCGCGGCCGCACCGAGCGGTATCTCGACCGGCAGCTCGACCAGCGTCTCGTACGGCGCCTGCCGCTCGCCGCGCTCCTCCTGCTCGCCCTGGCCGCGGTGTACGCCGGGTGGGAGCGGCCGGGGTGGCAGTCGCACGGCCGACTGTCGGGGGACGCCACCTTCGGCGGCATCGCCTTCATGCAGGGCCTGCTGGTGGTCGCCCTGGCCGCGGTCGCCCACCTGCTCTACCGCACGCATCCCGACCCGCGCGCCGCGCTGCGGGGCCTGGCCGGACCCGCCGTGGCGACGCTGGCCTGCGCGCTGGGCGGCGTGATGTCCGGCGGCGTCTCGCAGCGCGTGGCGGACTGGCTGGACGGCACCGGCGCCACCATCCTCGGCCCGCCGGTCCTGCTGACCTGGCAGGCGTCCGTGATCCCGCTGGTCCTTCTTGTGCTGCTGGTGCACTGCGCCTGGCTCGGCCGGCGCACCTGGCGCTCCGGACGGGCCCAACTGGGCGCGGTCGAGAGCGAGTACCCCGCCGAGCCCAAGGACGCGGCACGCACCCGCCGCATCGCCCGCACCCGCGCGATGGCGGCACTGACGGACCGGGGACCGCGCCTGCTCGGAGTGACGTCGGCCAGCACCCTGCTCCTGGGAGCCGGGGCCCTCGTCGGCGCCCTGACCTCCCGCAGGACACCGGCCCAGGCCGCCGAGGGCGCGTACGTCTTCGTCCAGGGCGCCGCCGACACCGCGCAGGCCCTCGGCTCCTGGCTGATCGGCCTCGGCTTCATCCTGTTCGTCACCTGGGGCCGCCGCGCCTACAAGGACCCCTCCGCGCGCCGGACCATCGGCATCCTCTGGGACGTGGGCACCTTCTGGCCGCGCGCCGCCCATCCCTTCGCCCCGCCCTGCTACGCCGAGCGCGCGGTACCGGACCTGACCTGGCGGATCGCGACCTGGACCCGGGCCACGCGCGGCCGACTGGTCATCTCAGGACACTCCCAGGGCAGTGTGCTGGCGGCCGCCGCGGCCTGGCAGCTGGAGCCGACGGTCCGCAAACGCGTCGGCCTGCTGACCTACGGTTCCCCGCTGGAGCGCCTCTACGGCCGCTGGTTCCCGGCCCACTTCGGTCCGGCCGCGCTCTCCGCGCTGCACCACGACGTGGACTGCTGGCGCAACCTCTACCGGCTCACCGATCCCATCGGCGGCCCGGTCCGGCTGCCCGGCGACTGCGGCCCCGAGGTGGACCGGGCACCCCTCAAGGACCCGCTAGCCTACGGCCGCACTGAGTTGCACCCGCTGCCCGCGCCGATCCTCGGCCACTCCGACTACCAGGCCGACCCGGTCTTCGCCGAGGAGCGGGCGAGACTGCTGGGCCGGCTCCAGCCGGACGTGCCGGGCCCGCGGCCTCAGGAGGACTCGGGCAGGTCCTCGGCGTAGAGGAGGGTCAGATCGTCCGTGGTCGGGTCGGCCACCTGGGCGACCCGGCTCGCGTGCCGCTCCACCATCGCCTCGAAGGTCTGGCGCGCGGTACGGCCGTTGCCGAAGGCGGGCCCCTTGGGCAGCACGGTGAAGTACTTCAGCAACGCCTCCGGGGCGCCGGGCGCCAGCCGGTACTCGTGCTCCTCGGCCTGCTGCTCCACGATGCTGAGGAGTTCCTCGGGGTTGTAGTCACTGAAAGTGATGGTCCGTGAGAAACGGGACGCCACACCCGGGTTGACCGACAGGAACCGCTCCATCTCGGCGGTGTAGCCCGCGACGATCACCACGACCGACTCGCGGTGGTCCTCCATCAGCTTCACCAGCGTGTCGATGGCCTCCTTGCCGAAGTCCCGGCCCGAGTCCTCCGGCGACAGCGCGTACGCCTCGTCGATGAACAGCACTCCGCCGCGCGCCTTGTCGAAGGCCTCCTGGGTGCGGATCGCGGTGGAACCGATGTGCTCGCCGACCAGGTCGACACGGGACACCTCGACGAGATGTCCCTTCTCCAGGACACCGAGGGAGGCGAGGATCTCGCCGTAGAGCCGGGCGACCGTCGTCTTGCCGGTGCCGGGGGAGCCCGTGAAGACCAGGTGGCGCTTGACGGACGCCGCCTTGAGGCCCGCCTCCTGGCGTCGCCGGCCCACCTCGATCATGTCGGTGAGCGCCCGCACCTCGCGCTTGACGCTGTCCAGGCCCACCAGCGCGTCGAGCTCACCGAGAACGGCCTTCGAGGTGCGCGAGGGCTTCTCCGGCTCGGCGGGGCCGGTCGGCGGCTCCGGCTCGGTGACCCGCTGCCCGGGGATCGTCCCCAGCAGACCGGGGGAGCCGGACTCCGTCTGTACGACCGTCTCGCGGGCCGCGGGCGGCGTCGGGCCCCCGCTCTCGTCGCTCGTGCAGTCCTCGACGACGGGGCCCGCTCCGGCCGCCGCGTCGGGGGCGTCGGCGAACTCGTAGCCCCCGCGCGCGCAGCGCTCCGTGCGGCACTTCCTGAGGGTCGTACGGCAGCCGTCTATGACATGGAAGCCGTAGCCGCCGCTGCCCGTCACCCGGCAGTTCAGGAAGCTGCCGCGACCGCCCGCCGACACGTAGAAGCCCGCCTCCGCGGGGGAGTCGACCGTGCAGCGCTCTATCGTCGGATCGGCGCCCTTGGTGACGATCACGCCGGTCTGGGTGCCGTCGACGGTGCAGTTGTTGAGGGTGCCGCCGCTGCCGTGGTCACGGAACCAGGCGCCGGTCGCCGCGTCCCGGATCCGGCAGTCGTCGAGCTGCGCGGTGGCGCCGTCGCTCACGGACACGGCCGTGTTGCGGACCTGGGAGATGTCACTGTCGACGACGTCCGCGCGGGAGCCGCGGTCGAGGACGAACAGGGCGTCCGGCACGTCGTGCACCCGGCAGGAGTCCAGTACGGCGGTGGCGCCGTCGCTGATCCAGACGGCCGGGTAGTCGCCGGTGCTGTCGAAGATCTCGCACTGGTTGGCGTCCACGCGTGTGCCCGGATCCCACACCGACAGGCCGTTGCGCCCGAACTGACGGACCGTCGTGCGGGTCAGGGTGAGCACCGAGCGGGAGCGCAGGTCGACCGCGTTCTCCGGGATGTCGTGGATATGGCAGTCGGCCAGGGTCAGTACCGCGTCGGTGTCGAGCGTGACGCCGTCGCCGGTGGTGCGGTGCACATCGCAGTCGGTGAGGTGCGCGGTGGCCCGGCCGGTGATCTGCACCCCGCTGCCGCGGACCTCGTAGACCTCACAACCCACGGCCTCCAGCGCGGAGTTCTCGCCGGTCGCCGCCAGCCCCGCGCCCGAGGTGTGGTGGACCCGGCAGCGCTCCAGGCGGGGGTGGGCGCCGCCGCGCACCGAGACACCGGACTGGCCGGCCGCCACGATCTCGCACTCCTCGAACACCCCGCCCGCGCCGTCCAGTACGGCGATGCCGATGCCGGCCGGGTTGTCGACGGTGCAGCGCCGTACGGTCGGGCGCGCGCCGCCGCGCACCTCTATGCCGGCCGCGGACCGCGTGACGATCCGGATGTCGGCGAGCTCCGGGGTGCCCTCCTCGACGAGCAGGGCGGGCGCGGCCGCGTCCTGGCCCTCCACGTGCAGGTCCTGCACCACGGCGGAGGCCCGCACCGTCAACGGCACCCCGTCCAGGGGCGCGATCCGCACGGAACCGGGCGACCCCTCGGGGCCGCGCAGGGTCACCGCCCGCTGCACGACGAGGTTCTCCCGGTAGGTGCCGGGCGCGACCGTGAGGACGTCCCCGTCCGCCGCGGCCTCCAGGGCAGCGGCGAGTGACGCGTACTCACCTGTGCGGCGCCGCCACCGCGATGTACCGGTGTGCGTCACCTGGACCGTGCCCTGTGCCATGGCGTTGCTGTGCCCCCACCTCGTCGTACGCGGGTTTCTGCTGCCGAGGAACCTCGGCCGGTCCACCGTAGCGTGCGCGCGGGTGGTGGGTTGACCAGAGCCGTGAGGCCGTCAGCTGCCGGTGCCGGTCCGGCCCCAGTCCGGGCCCGCGCGCTCCCAGGCCTGGTCCCAACGGGCGTACCGGCGACGGACCATGCGCCAGACCGCGAGCCGTCTTGCGCACTCGATCAGGCCCGTGGTCAGCAGGGCCGCCCCGGTGCCCGCGAGGACGGCATGGGTGGTGGCGGTGGCCGAGTCCAGCGGCCGGGCCGCGGTGCGGCCGTGGAGGTCCGTCCACATGCTGAAGTGGTCGCCGCGGTGCGGGGTCCGGAGGGCGGCCATCACCGTGCCCTGGTGCGTGGTGCCGTCCGGCGCGGTCCAGCCGGCCACCACTCGGCTGCGCACATCCCGGCCCGAGGCGGCCTCGGGGTCGGTGTCCAGCGGCGAACGCTCCAGCTTGCGGATCACGGTCGCCGTCACCAGCCGACGGGAGTCCTGCTGTTCACGGACCGATTGCTGCAGCGCTCGCTGGGCCGCGTCCCCGGTGACGGAGCCGATCACCGGTCCGACGACCAGGATCAGCAACAGGGCCAGGAGGCCGGCCCAGGCCTCGGCCAGGTCGGTCCCGCGGCGCAGCGGGTTGCGCCGCCAACGCCACAGTCCACTGATCGCTCGCACCGTCCGCACCCCCTTCCCGCTCCGTGATAACCCCCGACCAAGTCGTTCACGCGCGGGACCGGCCGAAGAGAGAGCGAAATCACCTGCGGCCGGGTCCTCTCATGAACTCGTCATGAAAGCCCCAACGTGCAGGCCCCCGGGCGGTGTTCCTGTGGCCGGGGCCCGGGCGGATCTTTGACGGAACTTTGTCCGCCGGCCGCCGCGCCGCCCCTGTGCTCGCTGCCCGCTCGCTGCCTATTCGAGAATCGTCACCGGGTCACCGACCCGGATCGTGCCGCGGGAGCGGGGCACCAGGTTCTGCCCGAAGACGAGCTTGCCGCCGACGCGGCGGTGCCGGCCCAGGCTGTGCAACGGCTCCTTGCCGCGGACGGCCCGGTCCTGGTCGGTGGTGGTCACCACGCACCGCCCGCACATCTTGGCCACCCGGAAGGTGACGTCCCCGATGGCGACGAGCGACCAGTCGTCCTCGGCCCAGGCCTCGGTGCCGCCCACCACCACGTTCGGCCGGAAACGGTTCATGGGCAGGGGGCCCTCGGCCGCGTGCGGGCCTTCGGAGATCAGGGAGTTGAGGGCGTCGAGGGAGGCCGCGGAGGTCAACAGCAGCGGGTATCCGTCGGCGAAGGTCACCGTCTCGCCCGGCAGCGCGTACTCGGGCTCGACCGGGCGGCGGGTGGCGGGGTCGTCCATGTGGACCAGCCGGGTCGGAGCGCCGAGGTACTCGGTGCACCACGCGTGCGCGGCCGCGTCGGCGGCGGGCACGCCCTCGACCTTGTCCCCGAAGATGTCCAGCGTGACGGTCTCGCCCGGCTCGGGGACCGGCACGGTCAGCGGATCCAGACCGGGCGCGGACAGAACGACGCCGCCGCCGGGCATCAGCTCGGCGGCGGCCTGCGCGAGACGCGGCTGCTGTCGCTGGGTGACGACCTTTCCCCCGTCGTCGACCAGCGCCCAGCGCCGGTCACCGGCCAGCCCCCAGGGCTCCACCTCGGCCTCCCGGAGCGCCAGACCCCGGAACGCCTTGACCGGATGGACATGAACCGACAGCAGCTGCGCATTCCCCATGAGGCCATCGTGCCAGGCGGCACCGACAGCCCGGGAGGGGAATCAGTACCCGCGGTACTGCTGGTTGTTGTACGGATCCTGGTAGGGAGCCGCCGCAGCGGGCCGGGGAGCCGCGGGGCGCATCGCCTCGTAGCCCGTGCCCATGCCGGGGCCGGCCGGACGCGGCTGCTGTTGCTGCGGCCCGGGATAACCGCGCGGCGCGGCGGCCTGCTGCGGGATGTACGCCCCGGGCGCCTGCTGCAGCGGAGAGGGCTGCTGCGCCTGCGGGTAGCCGTAGGAGGAGTAGGAGGGACCCGCATAGGAGGGACCCGCGGGAAGAGCGGGCAGCGCGGACGGCAGCGCGGGCAGGTGGCTTGCCGGGACGTCGTACGCGGCCGGGACCCGGATCGGGGCGATCTGCGGGGTGCCCCGCTCGGCCACGAGTGAGTCGTAGATCGGAGTGTCCGGGAAGGAGGCGGAGTAGTAGCCGCCGCCATAAGTGGAGCGGGGGGAGGTCATGGCACATAAGTTAAGCCCACGATGTGCTGGTTGGGGAGACCGATAAGAGGGTTGTTTTCCGTGTCGGCAGTGACGTGGGACCCCCAATGCGAGCGAACTCGGCAAAAAAGGACGCCAATCCAGGTCCCGTCCTGGTAAAAGCCGAGTTCCGAGCGGGTTACCGCCGGTTGGCCGGTGATCTTCCTGTGCGCGGGATGGGAGTTCGCCGTCCCGGGGGAATAGGTTGAGCGGGTAGAACTCGAAGGGCCGCCGGGGCGCGTCCTGGCCTGCCGACACCTGATGGGGGCGGACATGTCAATGCCGAAAGGCTCGAACGCTCCGGTGCCCACGACGGCACTGCGCGTCGAATTGGGCTGGCGCACCGGGCCGGGGGTCCCCGACGCGGATGCCTCGGCGCTGCTGCTCGTCGGCGGAAAGGTCCGTTCCGACGCCGACTTCGTCTTCTACAACCAGCCGCAGCACTCCTCCGGAGCCGTGCGCCACGAGGGCAAACGGACCGACGGCGGCCGGGTGACCGACACGCTGCTCGTCGATCTCGCGCGCGTGGAGCCGTCGGTGGAGACCGTCGTACTCGCCGCTTCCGCGGACGGCGGGACCTTCGCCCGAATCCCCGATCTTTACATCGAGGTACAAGATGCGGCGCAGGGCACAGTGGCGGCACGGTTCGACAGCACGGGCGCGACTGTAGAAACCGCTTTCGTGCTCGGGGAGTTCTATCGACGGCAGGGCGCGTGGAAATTCCGTGCCGTCGGTCAGGGCTACGACAGCGGACTGGAAGGGCTGGCAACGGACTTCGGTATCACCGTGGACGAGCCCCAGCAGACGGTGCCGGTGACGCCACCGCCCGCCCCCTCTTCGCCACCGGTCCGCCTCTCCAAAGTCACGCTGACCAAGGCGGCTCCCTCCGTCTCCCTCGCCAAACAGGGCGGCACCTCGGGCGCGATGCGCGTGAACCTCAACTGGCAGGTGCACAAACAGTTCTCGGGCTGGAGCGGCAAGCGCGGCCGCGCGGTGGCCATGCACGCCGACCTCGACCTGGACCTGTGCGCCCTGTACGAACTCGCCGACGGCCGCAAGGGAGTCGTACAGGCACTGGGCAACGCCTACGGAGCCCTGTACCAGCCGCCCTACATCCACCTCGACGGAGACGACCGCACCGGTGCCGTCGCGAGCGGTGAGAACCTCACCGTGAACCTCGACCGCAAGCGCGACTTCCGGCGCATCCTCGTCTTCGTGACCATCTACGAGGGCGCGCGTTCCTTCGCCGACCTGCACGCCACGGTCACCCTCGAGCCGCAGCACGGTGCCCCGATCGACTTCTCCCTCGACGAGTGCACGGTGCCCTCGACGGTGTGCGCCCTTGCCCTGATCACCAACACCGGTGACGACCTGGTCGTCCAGCGCGAGGCCCGCTATCTGGTGCCCGAGCGCGGAGTGAGCCCGCAGCGGACGGTGGACCACGCCTACGGCTGGGGCATGAACTGGACACCGGGCCGCAAGTGAGACCTCAGCGCTCCTCGCCGACGACGGCGTCCGGGCGGGCGTAGGTGCGGCCCTTCCAGGCCGCGCCGCGCCCCCGGTAGTGCTGCACCGCCGAGTCGACCGTCATCAGGAGATAGAGGAACGCGGTGAACGGCAGCAGGGGAGCGAGCCACAGGGGCTGCCGGTAGTAGCGGAGCATCGGGACGTAGGTGCCCGTCATGACCAGCCACGCGAGAGCACCGGGCACCACGGTCGCCGCACTGCCCGTCGCCAGGCCCGTGACGAGGGCGATCGGCGGCACGAGATAGACCAGCGCGAGCCCGGCCACCGTTCCCAGCAGCACCAGGGGGTTGTGGCGGAGCTGGGCGTAGGCGCTGCGCGACACCATCCGCCACAGGTCGTGCAGCCGGGGATAGGGGCGCACACTGTCCACCCGCTCGGCGAGGCCCAGCCAGATGTGGCCGCCACCGCCCTTGACGGCCCGCGCGAGGGCCACGTCGTCGATGACGGCATGCCGGATGGCGTCCGGGATCCGCGCCCGCTCGGCGGTGTCTGCGCGCAGCAGGACACAGCCACCCGCCGCGGCCGCCGTCCGCGCGCCCTTCCTGCGGATCCGGCGGAACGGATACAACTGCGCGAAGAAGTAGACGAACGCCGGCACCACGAGCCGCTCCCACAGGCTCTCCACCCGCAGCCGTGCCATCTGCGAGACGACGTCGAAACCCCCTGCGTGCGCGGCGGCGACCAGCCGTCGCAGACTGTCCGCCTCATGGGCGATGTCGGCGTCGGTCAGCAGCAGGTACTCGGGCCCACGCGCGCGTGCCAGCCCGACGCCGTGGCGTACGGCCCACAGCTTGCCCGTCCACCCCGCCGGCGGCTCACCCGGTGAGGACACGGTCAGCGGCAGTCCGCCGTACCGGTGCGCCAGTTCGCGTGCCAGCTCTCCGGTGCCGTCGGTGCTGCCGTCGTCGACGAGGAAGACCTCCGCCCGCCCCGGATAGTCCTGGGCCAGGAGAGAGGGCAGGCTCACGGACAGCACCTCCGCCTCGTCGCGGGCCGGCACCACCACGGCCACGGACGGCCAGACCCCGGGATCCCGCTCCGGCGGGAGCCTCACGTCCGTGCGCCAGAAGAAGCCCTGGCAGAGCAGCAGCCACAGCCAGGCGGCGAGGGATACGGCGGCGGTCCACGCGATGGCGCTCACGCCCGCAGTCTGCCCCACGGAACCGGCCCCCAAGGGCTCATCGTCTATCGTGGCCGGGTGAAGATCGCGCTCTTGGACTCCGGAATCGGTCTGCTGGCGGCCACCGCCGCGGTACGGCGACTGCGCCCCGACGCCGATCTCGTGCTCTCCCTCGACCCCGACGGCATGCCGTGGGGTCCCCGGACACCGGACGACATCATCGGGCGCGCCCTCACCCTCGCCGAGGCCGCCGCCGCCCATGGTCCAGAGGCGCTGATCATCGGCTGCAACACCGCGACCGTGCACGCCCTGACCGCCCTGCGCGCCCGTCTCGAACCGGATCTGCCGGTCATCGGCACCGTTCCCGCGATCAAGCCCGCCGCGGCGGCCGGCGGTCCCTTCGCCATCTGGGCGACCCCCGCCACCACCGGCAGCCCCTACCAGCGCGGTCTCATCGAGGAGTTCGCCGACGGGGTGCCGGTCACCGAGGTGCCCTGCCACGGCCTCGCCGAGGCGGTGGAGCACGCCGACGAGGCGGCCGTCGACGCCGCCGTCGCCGCGGCCGCCGCCCTGACCCCGGCAGACGTGACGACCGTCGTCCTGGGCTGCACCCACTACGAACTGGTCGCCGAGCGCATCCGCACCGCCGTGCAGCGCCCCGGCCGTCCGCCGCTCGTCCTGCACGGCTCCGCCGGAGCGGTCGCCGCCCAGGCGCTGCGCCGGATCGGCGAGCAGCCCGCTCCCGACGCCGCCGCCACCGGCACCCTCACGGTGCTGCTCAGCGGACGCGAGGGCGCCGCCCTGCCCGCGCCCGCCCTGGCCTATGCGGAGGGCCGGCTCCTGCGGACGGCCACCCCCGCCCGCTGACCACCTGTCGGCGGCCGGAAAGTTCTGCCCGGAGCAGTCACTCTGCGCGACGAGGTACCAGCGCGGCGAAACCTGAGTAACCTCGTAGGCATGAGGGACCACCCCCACGGCGAGCACACCTCGCAGCACACCGACGTCTGGACCGGCCGCGCCTCCAACCGGATCCAGTGGCTGCTGGCGCTCGGGGGCGCCGCGATCCTGGCGCTCGGCGTCGAGCTCGCCGTCGACTCGGCGTGGACCTCCGGCGCCGCCCCCCTCGTCATGTCCGTGGTCGGCTGCATCGCGGCCGGACTGCTGGTTCTCTTCCTCACGCTCGCCTTCGTCCATGTCGCCCTCAAGGTCGACATGGACTCCCTGGAGGTGCGCTGCGGCCACATCGGTGTGCCGCGCCGCCGGATCCCGCTGGAGCATGTCGCCGGAGCCGAGTTCATTCCGCACGTCACCCCGCGTCAGTGGGGCGGCTGGGGCTACCGCTGGCGCCCAGAGAAGGGCACCGCCGTCGTCGTACGCCGTGGCGAGGGCGTGGTCCTTCAGCTGTGGGACGGCCACACCTTCACGGTGACCGTGGACGACGCGGAGGCCGCCGTACGCATCATCCGCGACCGGCTGCGGCCCCGGTCAGCGGGTCCGCGACGCTGAGACCGGGCCGATCGCTCACTTCTCGGCCGGTTCGTCGGTGAGCGGGTGGGCCGTCGTCAGGCCCGCCAGGAACCCGACGCCCACCGACACGATCGTGAAGCTCAGCGCGTTGCCGACCGCGGCGATCGCCGCCAGCGCCGTCAGGGCCGCTCCCGCCGTGAGGACGACCGGCGTGGGACGGGGAGAGCGCCACAACGCGTACAGCAGCCAGCAGAAGGCCGCAGCCAGCAGCAGCACCCCGATCACCCCCTGCTCGGCGGCCATCTGAAGCGGTGCCGAGTGGGGTTTCCCGTCGGGCAGCAGGGACTGGCCCGCCGTCGTGCTCAGCTCCTCGAAGCGGCCCGGACCCACCCCCAGGGCGGTGTTCTCGCGGGCCAGATGGAGGGCGTCGTGCCACAGGCCGATCCGGTGCGAGGTGAGCCGGCCGCGCAGGGAATCGGCGAGCCCGTCAGGTACGGCGTTCCCGGCCACCGCCCAGGCCAGTCCCGTCACCGCGGTCGCGGCGAGGGCGAGAGCGGCGATGCCCGGACCACGGTGGCGCATCCGGCCCGCGGCGAGCGAGCACAGCAGCACCGCGACGCAAGTGACCAGCCCTGACACCGAACCCAGGGCGGCCGAGGCCACCGCGATGCAGGCGGCCAGCAGCCGCAGCAGGAGCCGCAGGCCAGGAGAGCCGGTGGTCCAGGCGGCGCAGCAAGCGGCACCGGTGGCGAGCGTCAGCAGGGCGGCCGTGGCTCCCGCGTGACCCAGCGGGCCGACGATGTCCGGTCCGGGCGCGAGATGCGGAAGTCCCACCGTCAGGCCCAGTCCCGTCAGCGCGGCGGCGCACGGGGCGGCGACCGGCAGCAGCGCCCCCGAGATCCGGCCGGCGGCGTACCCCGCGGCGACGGCCAGCAGGGCGAGCAGCACACCCTCCGGACGTCCGTCGTGCGCCGCCGCGGTGATCAGCGACCAGGCGGCACAGGCGCCGAGCACCAGTACGCCCACCACGTCCGAAACGTTTCGTCTGTCGCCGTCCTCCTCGGAAGAACCGGCCACAGACGTGATCCCCGTGGAACCCACCCCGCCCCCCGAAACCCCGGTCCCCCGATCTGTGGCCCCGCCGCCCGGACGCTGTCGGCCCGTACGACAGGGACTCCGGCACACCGTAACGGCTGATGGGCGAATTGTGGACGACTCGTGCGGGAACTGCGCGGCCCGGGTGCGCGGGCGGCGCCACCGCCGGCAGGCGGACCGCGCTGTGGACGCCGAGGTCAACCGCCGTACACTCCCGGAGTGACCGTCACCGCAACTTCCGTGGACGAGTCGGACCGGCTGGAACCGCAGTCCGCGCCCGCCTCCCGCTGGGCCGTCCGGCTCCGCCGTCTCGTCCCGGCCGCCGCCGCGGCACTCTCCGGAGTGCTGCTCTACGTCAGTTTCCCGCCACGCACCCTGTGGTGGCTGGCCCTGCCCGCCTTCGCCGTCTTCGGCTGGGTGCTGCGCGGCCGCGGCTGGAAGGCGGCCTTCGGTCTCGGCTATCTCTTCGGCCTGGGCTTCCTGCTGCCGCTGCTGGTGTGGACCGGCGTCGAGGTCGGCCCCGGGCCCTGGCTCGCGCTGGTGGCGATCGAGGCGATCTTCGTCGCGCTGGTCGGCGTCGGCATCGCCGCCGTCTCCAAGCTGCCCGGTGCGCCGGTGTGGGCGGCCGCCGTGTGGATCGCCGGAGAAGCGGCACGCGCGCGTGCGCCGTTCCACGGCTTCCCCTGGGGCAAGATCGCGTTCGGCCAGGCTGACGGTGTCTTCCTGCCGCTCGCCGCGGTGGGCGGCACGCCCGTGCTGGGCTTCGCCGTCGTGCTGTGCGGCTTCGGCCTTTACGAGCTCGTCCGTCTGGTCGTGGAGCGGCGGAGCATCGGCGCCGTACGGCGTCCCGCCGCGGTCGTGGCCCTGCTGAGCGTGGCCGTACCGGTGCTCGGCGCGCTCGCGGCCCGGACGCTGGTGAGCGACAAGGCCGAGGACGGCACCGTGACCGTCGCGGCCATCCAGGGCAACGTGCCGCGCGCCGGGCTGGAGTTCAACGCCCAGCGGCGGGCCGTGCTCGACTACCACGCGCGCGAGACCGAGCGGCTGGCCGCCGAGGTGAAGGCCGGCAGGATCGCGAAGCCCGACATCGTGCTGTGGCCGGAGAACTCCTCCGACGTCGACCCCTTCACCGACGCGGACGCGGCCGTGGTCATCGAGCAGGCGGCCAAGGCCATCGACGCGCCGATCTCCGTCGGCGGCGTCGTCGAGCGGGCCGGCAAGCTCTACAACGAGCAGATCCTGTGGGACCCGGTCAAGGGCCCCACCGACACCTACGACAAGCGGCAGATCCAGCCGTTCGGCGAGTACCTCCCGCTGCGCTCCCTCGTCGGCGCCATCAACAAGAACTGGACCTCCATGGTCCACCAGGACTTCAGCCGGGGCACCAAGCCGGGTGTGTTCCAGATGGCCAACGCCAAGGTCGGCCTGGTCACCTGCTACGAGGCCGCCTTCGACTGGGCCGTGCGCTCCGAGGTGACCGACGGCGCACAGCTGATCTCCGTGCCGAGCAACAACGCGACCTTCGACCGCAGCGAGATGACCTACCAGCAGCTCGCCATGTCCCGGGTGCGCGCGGTGGAGCACAGCCGGACCGTCACCGTGCCGGTGACCAGCGGCGTCAGCGCGATCATCATGCCGGATGGACGGATCACCCAGCGGACCGGCATGTTCGTGCCCGCCTCGCTGGTGCAGAAGGTGCCGCTGAGGTCCACGCAGACCCCGGCGACCCGGCTCGGCATCCTGCCGGAGATGGCCCTGGTGCTGGTCGCCGCGGGCGGGCTCGGCTGGGCGATCGGCTCGGGGCTGCGCGGGCGTCGCGCCGAAAGCGTGTAACCGTACGCCGGTCCTGCGCCCTCCGGAAGATCACCGAGGTGTCTTCGACGGCGGTTAGGGTCGGCGCATGGCTACTCCTGATTTCATCCGGACCCTCCGGACGTCCATCGGTCACGATCTCCTCTGGCTCCCCGGCGTCAGCGCCGTCGTCCTCGACGACGAGGGCAGAGTGCTGCTCAACCGCCGCTCGGACACCCGCAAGTGGTCGCTGATCGGCGGCATCCCGGAACCGGGTGAGCAGCCCGCGGCCTGTGCCGTGCGGGAGGTCGAGGAGGAGACGGGCGTGCACTGCGTCGTCGAGCGGGTGATCGTCGTCCAGGCGCTCAAGCCCGTGACGTACGACAACGGCGACATCTGCCAGTACATGGACATCGCGTTCCGCTGCCGGGCCGTCGGCGGTGAGGCGCGGGTCAACGACGACGAGTCGCTGGAGGTGGGGTGGTTCGCGGTGGACGCCCTCCCCGGACTGAACGAGTTCGGGCTGCAGCGGATCAAGCAGGCGCTGACCGACGCACCCACATGGTTCGACTCTACGAGTTCCGAGTGAAGTATGGGGTGTGACCACATGTGGTGCGCGGTGGGTCCTGCCTAGAGTCGGAACATGACCGCCAGCAGCGCCCTCCCGGGCCCCCACGCCTCCACGCTCGACCTCGGCGGCCGCACGGCCCTCGTCACCGGCGCCGCCGGCGGCATCGGCCGTGCCTGTGCGCTGCGGCTCGCGGCGGCCGGGGCCAAGGTGAGAGCGGTCGACCGGGACGTGGCCGGCCTGGACGCGCTCGCCGGGCAGTCCGCAGGACTGGCGGGCACCGTCGAGCCGCACGTCCTCGACCTCACCGACCTGGACGCCGCCGAGGACGCCGCCGCGGGCACCGACGTCCTCGTCAACAACGCCGGCCTCCAACTGGTGCGTCCCATCGAGGAGTTCCCGCCCGAGGTGTTCCACACGGTGCTCACCGTGATGCTGGAGGCGCCGTTCCGACTGATTCGCGGCGCCCTGCCGCACATGTACGGACAGGGCTGGGGACGGATCGTCAACGTGTCCTCGGTGCACGGTCTGCGCGCCTCGCCCTACAAGGCTGCCTATGTGGCCGCCAAACACGGTCTGGAGGGGCTGTCCAAGACGGCCGCCCTCGAAGGCGCCCCCCACGGAGTGACCTCGAACTGTGTGAACCCCGCCTATGTGCGCACCCCACTGGTCGAGCGGCAGATCACCGACCAGGCCCGGGCGCACGGCATCCCCGAGGAGCGGGTGGTGTCCGAGGTGCTGCTCCAGGACAGCGCGCTCAAGCGGCTCATCGAACCGGAGGAGGTCGCCGAGGCCGTGGCCTACCTGTGCGGCCCGCACGCGTCCTTCGTCACCGGTACGTCGCTCGTCCTCGACGGCGGCTGGACCGCGCACTGACCGGCATCCGGCCGCACGCCGCCCCGCCCGGAGTTTTCCACAGGCCTGACGGGGTGAGCGTGCGATGAGCAATCCTGTGGGCATGTCCAGCGATCACGCGCAGTCCCTCGAGCGCCCCGCCGGCAGTGCCGAGGCACCCTTCCTCGCACTGCTGGCCAGGGGAGCGTCCGCCGACGCCTACGAGCAGCCGGTGCTGATCGCCCGCGCCGAGGGAAGCCCGGCCGAGCGGATCGCCGCGCTCGAAGCGGCCAAGGCGGTCGCCCTGCGTGTGCGCTCCGAGCTGGAGGGACGGCGGCGGCGGGAGGCCGAGCTGTCCGCCCTGTTCGAGACCGCCCACGACCTGGCCGGGCTGCGGGACCTGGACGCGGTGCTGCGGGCCATCGTGCAGCGCGCCCGGTCCCTGCTCGGCACGGACGTGGCCTACCTCAGCCTCAACGACCCGGTGCGGGGCGACACCTACATGCGGGTCACCGAGGGCTCGGTCGCCGCTCGCTTCCAGCAGTTGCGGCTCGGCATGGGCGAGGGGCTCGGCGGACTGGTCGCCCAGACCGCCCGCCCCTACGTCACCGACGACTACTTCAAGGACGACCGCTTCCAGCACACCCTCACCATCGACGCGGGTGTACGGGACGAGGGCCTGGTCGCCATCCTCGGCGTGCCGCTGACCCTGGGGCACCACGTCATCGGCGTGCTGTTCGCGGCGGACCGGCGGGCCCGGGTCTTCGAGCGGGAGCAGATCGCGCTCCTCGGGTCCTTCGCCGCGCTGGCCGCGGCCGCCATCGACACCGCGAACCTGCTCACCGAGACCCGCTCGGCCCTGACCGAACTGGAGCGGGCCAACGAGATCATCCGGGACCGCAGCGGTGTCATCGAGCGCGCCTCCGACGTCCACGACCGGCTCGCCGAACTGGTGCTGCGCGGTGGCGGGGTGCACGACGTGGCGGCGGCCGTGTCCGAAATCCTCGACGGCACGGTCGAGTTCACCGAGATCGCGCCCACCCGGGCACTGGAGACGTCCCGGGCCGAAGGCCACGCCGTACGGCAGGGCGACGACTGGATCGCCGCAGTCGCCGCCGGCGGGGAACTCCTGGGCGCGCTGGTGCTGCGCGGACACCCGGGGCTCGACCCCGTCGACCAGCGCACCCTGGAACGCGCCGCGATGGTCACCTCGCTGCTCCTGCTGGCCAGACGTTCCGCCGCCGAGGCCGAACAGAGGGTGCGCGGCGAGCTCCTGGACGACCTGCTCGACGCGCGCGACCGCGACCCCCGCCTGCTGCGCGAACGGGCCGCCCGGCTGGTCGCCGACCTCGACGCCACCCACGTCGTGCTGGCCGCCCGTCTCGACGGCCCCGCGGCCGACGCCGACCAGGAGGCGGCGGCCCGCAGACGCCTGTGGTCCGCGGCCTCCCACCTCGCCGCCACCCGGCACGGCCTGGCCGCCGCCCGCGACGGCGGCACCGTGCTGCTGCTGCCCCTCACCGCCGGGGACACGGCCACCGAAGTGGCCCGCCGCACCGCCGGGCACCTCGGAACAGCCGTCCACGAGGCGGTGACCGTCGGCGCCTCGGCCCCGGTCCGCGACCTCGCCGTCCACCCGGACGCCGTGGCCGCCGCCTACGAGGAGGGCAGGCGCTGCCTCGACGCGCTGCGGCTCCTGGGCCGCTCAGGAGACGGCGCCGCCGCCGAGGACTTCGGCTTCCTCGGGCTGCTCCTGGCCGGTGACAGGGACATCGCGGGCTTCGTGGACCGCACCATCGGCCAGGTGGTCGCCTACGACGACCGGCGGGGCACCGATCTGCTGCGCACCCTCGACGCCTACTTCGCGTGCGGGATGAGCCCGGCCCGCACCAAGGACGAACTGCACGTCCACGTGAACACCGTCGCCCAGCGCCTGGAGCGCGTGGGCCGTCTGCTCGGCGAGGACTGGCAGAGCCCCGCGCGCGCGTTGGAGGTCCAACTCGCGCTGCGGCTGCACCGGTTGTCGGCGCCGACACGCCCGTGACCCCCGCACGTGGGGGCGTACGGGGGCCGGTCGGATCCGGGGCGGGTTCAGGCGGTCCGGGCGTCCGCCGCGGGGGACGCGGCGGCCGGCTCCGGTTCGGCGTCCGGCTCGACGTCGGCCAGGTCCCGGTGGCGGGTCTCCTCGGCGACACCGACGGCTATGACCGTCAACACGGCCGCGGCGATGACGTAGAGCGCGATCGGGGTGGAGCTGCCGTAGTCGGAGAGCAGCGCGGTGGCGATGAGCGGGGCCGGGGCGCCTGCCGCGACGGAGGCGAACTGGGCGCCGATGGAGGCGCCGGAGTACCGCATCCGGGTCGCGAACATCTCGGAGAAGAAGGCCGCCTGGGGCGCGTACATGGCGCCGTGCAGGACGAGACCGACGGTCACCGCGAGGATCAGGTTGCCGAAGCCGCCGGTGTCGACGAGCCGGAAGAACGGGAACATCCACAGCCCGACGCCGACCGCGCCGAGCAGGTACACCGGGCGCCGGCCGACGCGGTCCGAGAGGGCACCCCAGGCGGGGATCACCGCGAAGTGCACCGCCGAGGCGATGAGCACCGAGTTGAGGGCGGTCTGCCTGGAGACTCCGGCCGACGTGGTGGCGTAGACGAGGATGAACGCGGTGATGACGTAGTAGCTGATGTTCTCCGCCATCCGCGCGCCCATCGCGACCAGTACGTCACGCCAGTGGTGGCGCAGCACGGAGACGATCGGCAGCTTCTCGGCCGCGCCGTCCTGCGTCGCCCTGCGGGCCTCCGCTTGCGCCAACGCCCGCTTGAAAACGGGGGATTCGTCGACGGACAGCCGGATCCACAGACCGACGACCACCAGGACGCCGGAGAGCAGGAAGGGAATCCGCCAGCCCCAGCTGCCGAACGCGGCGTCCGACAGAACGGCGGTCAGCAGGGACAGCACACCCGTGGCGAGGAGTTGCCCGGCCGGCGCGCCGGTCTGCGGCCACGAGGCCCAGAAGCCGCGCCGCCGGGCGTCTCCGTGCTCGGACACGAGCAGGACGGCGCCGCCCCACTCTCCGCCGAGCGCGAAGCCCTGGACCAGGCGCAGCACGGTCAGCAGCACGGGAGCGGCCGCGCCGACGGTCGCGTGCGTCGGCAGCAGCCCGATCGAAAACGTCGCCCCGCCCATCAGCAGCAGGCTCAGGACCAGCAGCTTCTTGCGTCCGAGCCGGTCACCGTAGTGCCCGAACACCAGGGCACCGAGCGGACGGGCGGCGAATCCGACGGCGTACGTCAGGAAGGAGAGCAGCGTGCCGACGAGCGGATCGGAGTCGGGAAAGAACAGCTTGTTGAAGACGAGGGCGGCCGCGGAGCCGTAGAGGAAGAAGTCGTACCACTCGATGGTGGTGCCGATGAGGCTGGCGGCGACGATGCGCTTCAAGTTGTTCGGCGTCGGGGGAGCGGATGCTGCGGAGGCCATGTGCGCCACTTCCTCGTGTGCGGTGGGGACGGGTACGTGTTCGCACACCGTAGGAACGCGCACGTCGAGGGCACATGTGGCGGCGCAACATAGTTCTGAGGGTGGTTATGCGTGTCGCGACCACGTCTGAGTGGAAGTCAGCACCGCGCCTCTGCAGTGGGAAGCAGGCCAAGGGGTGGCGGTTGAGTTGACGATCACGCCCCGCCGGACGCGACGGCCCGTCAGTGGCGCACCTTCACCTTGCTGGGCGCGGCCACCCCGAGCGCGGCCACGGCGATCTGGATCAGCCACTCGATCCAGTCGACGCCGTTGGTGTCGGCGACATCGAGACCTGCCCGGTGGGTGCGTGAAAGTCCCGCGTGGCCAGGGTCGTACCTCACTTGGCGGCTGGCACTCGACCGCGGTGACATCCTCACGCACCCGCCGCCGCCAACGACGAGTGCCAGGCCCACTTTGCCCCGCGGACCGCAGAGCATCCAAGAGGGGCGCGGCGCGAGATGGCCCACCGCCGCCTCTGTGCGGCGGTGGGTCGGGCCGTGCGCCGGGCATCCGGGACGACCAGTGTGGAGCGGGCCGGCAGCACCCGGACCACCGATGGACCCTGCCGGAGCACCGATGGCAACTCGCGGATCAGTTCCGCGAGTTGCCGAACAGCAGGCGGTAGCCGATCAGGAGCACCAGGGAGCCGCCGATCGCCGCGCCCCAGGTGTAGAGGTCGAAGAAGTGGCTCTGGACCGGGCGGTCGAGGAGACGCGCGGAGAGCCAGCCGCCGACGAACGCTCCCGCGACACCGATGAGAGTGGTGCCGATCAGGCCGCCCGGGTCACGGCCGGGCAGCAGGATCTTGGCGATGGCTCCGGCGAGCAGACCCAGAATGATCCAGCCGATGATGCCCACGTTGTAGTCCTCCAGTCGCGTCGGACCGAGTGAAATCCACCGGGGCTCCGACGCTTCGGTTGCCTGATTGCGCAAGCCTATGGACCGGCGCCGGGGAGGAACGAGGTCCGAGGTGTGCTGGTGACAAGTCGTCGATGTTCTTTCACACACTTATTACATTGCGCAAGCGATGAAGTGGAGGTGCTCGCACGATCCATACCCCAGCCGCTTACACTGAGACAGCACACGTGCGTTGACAGTGACCGGGGCGGGACAGGAGGGGACCGTGGCGACACTCGCCGGTGGCTTCGAGGATCCGTCCGTCGAGGTGCTGACCGAGGCGGCCGCCGCGTTCGGACTGCTCGCCTCCTCCGCCCGGTTGCACATCATGTGGGCGCTGTCCCAGGGCGAGAGCGACGTCACCCACCTCGCCGACCGGGTCGGCGGCGCACTGCCCGCGGTCAGCCAGCACCTCGCGAAGCTGAAGCTCGCGGGACTCGTGCGCTCCCGCCGCGAGGGCCGACGGCAGGTCTACTACGTCGACGACCCGGACATCGTGACCGTGGTCCGCGTCATGGTCGGCCAACTGACCGCCCGTACCGGCCCGGTGGCCGCGCACAGCACCGCCTCACGCGGCTCTTAGTCCGCCTCCTGTACGAAGGGTGCGGGAGAGAGGGGCGAGGCATGGCGGATGCCCGGGCGTCGAGGCGCCGGCGCTGGATCCCGGTGGTGGTTCTCGCCCTGGCGCTGTACGTCATCGTGCGCGCGGCGAACACCTCGCAGGGCGATCCGTCGGCTCCGGCCCCGACGGACATCCCCACACCGACCCCCACGACCGACGCAGCCACGCCTTCGAAGGCGTCTTCGGTCACGTCGTCGCCCGCGCCTTCACCTTCCGCGACGACCTTTTCGCCGTACGACCCCGCCGACTACGCCCCCCAGGTCCGCAGCCGTGCCCGCCAGACCGGTGTCGACGCCCGGCTGCTGATGGCGATCCTCTACAACGAGGCGTACAAACCGCACGTCCCGTCCCTGGAGCGGGCCTGGCAGAAGGTCAAGCCGGACGCGGCCTTCGGTATCGCCAACATGCACCGCGCCACGTTCGACGAGGTCAAGAAGGGCCGGGACTTCGCGCACCGCGGCTGGGAGGAGCTGCCCGACGACCGGGACCTCGCCATCGAGGCCGAGGCCTGGTACCTGCACGACCTGGCGGCCGCACTGCCGACCACCTGGGCCGCGCCGTATGCCAAGGACGAGCTGCTGGCCCTCGGCTACAACACGGGCGCGGGCAACATGCTGGCCTTCGCGCGCGGTGTGACCCCGGGCGGCCAGGCCCAGTCCTACCTGGAGAAACTGGGTGCGAACTGGGCGAAGGCGGCACGCGCCCTGGGTGAAGGCTGAGGTGCCTCGGAGGTTGCCGCGTTCCTCCATGAGATCTCTCACCCGTGAAATGCGATGGTGTCCGTGCTGGCCGGGCCAGGGGTTTGTTAGATTGCGCAACTACGCAACCTAGGCGAGTTTCCCGCTTCGCCTGCCTTACACCGCCGCGCACGCCCGGCCGCCCACTCGATGGCCCGGCCTGAGGGGCCCGACCGTTTCGTGGGAGTGGTAGATGAGCGACCCGTGGGACGGCCCGGGCGGTCAGGCCACGCGCAGCCGCACCGGCCGGGTGCCGGGACAGCGGGAGGGCGAGGCCGGCGCGCCACCGCGGCCCGGTGGCCGGGCCGCGGCCCGGGAGGCGGCCCGCTCGCACGGGGGCAAACGGTCGCGTCGCAGGACCCGTCCGGCACGGCGCGGCAGGCGGGTGCTGAAGATCGTCGGAATGTGTCTGGCGATCCTCGTCCTGGGCACGGCCGGGGTCGGCTGGTGGTTCTACCAGCACCTCAACGGCAACATCAACAGCGTCGCGCTCAACGGCAAGGGCGGCTCGGAGAAGGCCGACGCGTTCGGCCGCACCCCGATCAACATCCTGGTCATGGGCTCGGACGGCCGGACCAGCAAGGCGGACTGCAAGCTGGGCGGCGGCTGCTCCCAGACCGGCGTGCAGAGTGGGAACGGCAACGCGGACGTGCAGATGGTGGTGCACATATCCGCCGACCGCTCCAACGCCACCGTCATGAGCATCCCCCGCGACACCATGGTCGACGTCCCGGCCTGCAAGGACAGTGAGAGCGGCCAGTCCACGCCGGGCTACTACGGCCAGATCAACAGCGCCCTCCAGTACGGCCCCGCCTGTCAGGTGGCCACCATCCACCAGCTCACCGGCATCCCCATCGACCACTTCGTCAAGCTCGACTTCTCCGGCGTGGTGAAGATGTCCGACGCGGTCGGCGGTGTCTCCGTGTGCGTCAACAACAACGTGTACGACACCTACTCGCACCTGAAACTGTCCAGGGGCGACCACACCCTCAAGGGCGAGGCGGCCCTGGAGTTCGTCCGTTCGCGGCACGGCTTCGGGAACGGCAGCGACATCGGCCGTACGGTCTCGCAGCACATCTTCCTCAGCGCGATGATCCGGAAGTTCAAGAGCGCGGGCACCCTCACCGACCCCACCGCGGTCTACGGCCTCGCCGACGCCGCCACCAAGGCGCTCACCGTGGACGACGGGCTCGGCAGCGTCAAGAAGCTGATCGGGCTCGCGGCCGACGTGAACAAGGTCCCCACCAAGCGGATGACCTTCACCACGATGCAGACCGCCGCCGACCCGAACAACAGCAACCGCGTGGTGGTGGGCGCGGGTGCCAAGTCCCTCTTCTCCAGCATCGCCGACGACCAGTCCCTGACCACCGGTTCCGGCAAGAAGTCCTCGGCGGCCTCGGCGACGGCCACGGCATCGGCGGTGCCCGCCTCCGAGATCGCCGTGACCGTCGAGAACGGCACCGAGATCACCGGTCGCGCCTCCGACATCGCGAACGCGCTCACCGGCCAGGGCTTCAGCTCCGCCACGACCACCGCCAACGCGCCGAGCCCCGCGACAACCACCACCCTCACCTACGGCACCGGGCAGAAGGCCGAGGCGCAGACGGCCGCCAAGGCGCTCGGGCTGCCCACCTCGCACGTCGAGGCGGGCACCGGAACCGGCCTGACCCTGGTGATCGGCAGCGACTGGACGAGCGGCAGCACGTTTCCCGGCGGTTCCTCCTCGCCGACGCCGGCCGACACCAAGGCCGCCGTCTCCAACGCCAACGCGCAGACCGCCGACGAGGCCAAGACCTGCGCCCAGGTCAGCCCCTACAAGACGGTCTCCCTCCACGGGGTCGCGATGACACCGGCGCAGGCGTACGCGGAGGCCACCGGCAAGAAGGACTCCGACGAGTGAGGCCGGTACCGGGCCTGCGGGTTGTACAGTTGCGCAAGCTGGCAACAATGAGCGTAGAGAAGGGACGTGCGGCATGCTGCGCAACGGACTGGAGCCCTGGCACCTGCTGATCGTGGCGATCGTGATCATCGTGCTGTTCGGCTCGAAGAAGCTGCCCGAGGCCGCCCGCGGGCTCGGCAAGTCGATGCGCATCCTCAAGAGCGAGGCCAAGGCCATGAAGGAGGACGGCACCGCGCAGAGCACCGCCGCCCCGGCCTCCGCCCCGGCCGAGCAGACCGCGCCGGCCGTGCAGGCCGCACCCGGAGAGCCCGCGGCAGCGCATCGGACGGCCGAGGGCAACCCGGCCCACTGAGCTCCCGAACGCCGTCCTCGCCCACCCGTCGGGGAGCCGCCTGACGCCCGCTGTCGTGATCGGGGACGCGGCGAACGCTGTCGGTGGGGGCCACTAAGCTCCCGCCCATGAGTGAGGCAGGCGAGGGCCCCGGCAGACGAGTCGTCGACGGGCGCTTCGAGTTGGAGACCCGTCTCGGCGGCGGCGGGATGGGCACGGTCTGGCGGGCCAGGGACCTGGTGCTGCACAGGATGGTCGCCGTCAAGGAGGTCCGCCCGCCCGACCGGGACCTCGCCGAGTACGACCCCGACAGCGCGCGGATGCTGCGGGAACGGGTGCTGCGCGAGGCACGGGCCCTGGCCCGGATCGACCATCCGAACGTCGTCACCATCCACCACATAGTCGACGGCGGCAAGGGCACCTACCCCTGGATCGTGATGGAGCTAGTCGGCGGCGGCTCGCTCGCCGATAGGCTTGCCCAGGGGCCGATGCCGCCGGCCGAGGCGGCGCGGATCGGCAGGGGTGTGCTGGCCGCGCTGGCCGCAGCGCACGACGCAGGTATCCAGCACCGGGACGTCAAGCCCGCCAACGTCCTGCTGAGGTCCGACGGGCGCCCCGTCCTCACCGACTTCGGCATCGCCGCGATCCGCGAGACGACCAGCCTCACCGCCACCGGATCCATCATCGGCACCCCCGACTTCATGGCACCGGAACGGATCTCGGGCCACGAGGGCGGAGCCGCCTCCGACCTGTGGTCGCTCGCGATGATGCTGTACACCGCCGTGGAGGGACACCACCCGCTGCGCCGCGGCAGCACCCTCGCCACCCTCGCCGCGGTCCTCAACGAGAACGTGCCGCCACCGGTGCGGTCCGGTGCCCTGGGCGACGTACTCATGAGCGTGCTCGTACGGGATCCGGCGGCGCGGCCGTCGTCCGCCGAGCTGGACCGGTGGCTGGCCGAGATCGAGTCGGGGCGAGGCGATCCGGTGACCGCGTGGCACCCGCCCGCGACTCCCTTCGTCGGCGCCCCCGCCGGAACCGGTCAGCCGGTGACCTCACCCGTCCGCGCGGGCCGCGGGAACCGGACCGGACCTGGTGTCCTGCTCGGCGTCACGGGAACCGCCGTCGCGAGCGCCCTGCTCGTGATGTGGTGGCTGCTGCCCTCCGGAGGAGACTCGGGCGGTTCGGGCGGCACCGGGGACACCGGCGCCTCGTCCTTCGCCACCCCGGCCCCAGAGTCGACCGGCTCCGCGAGCGCGGCCCCGGCGGCTCGCCAGTCGAAGGACACGGCGGCCACGAGCCTGCTCACCCCCGACGGCATCCGCACCGCCGTCAAGGCGCTGCGGCAGGGGAGCGGCCGGGACAGATTCGGCGACTTCACCGTCTACGACGACTTCGTGTCGGCCGACATGATGGTCAACGGCAGCGACAGCAAGTACGACTCCTACACCTACCGCCCCGGGACGGGCGTGGAGAAGGGCATCATCAAGGGCACCCTGTCCGGCGGTGACCAGCCCTTCGACCTCGACGGCTTCGACTGGAACAAGGTGCCCAAGCTCCTCGAAGAGGCCCGCAAGAAGCTCAACGTCGACCAACCGAACACCCGTTACGTGCTGGTGAAACAGCCCAACGACACGTTCGACACCCCCCTCGGCATGGCCGTGTACCTGAGCAACGAGTACAGCCAGTCCGGCTATCTGGAGGCGACCCCCAAGGGCAGGGTGACCCGCGTGATGCCCGCGGAGGACTGAGGGTCCCGTACGACGACATCGGGGCGCCGTGGCGCCGCGGCGGGTCCGCTCAGAGGCGGATGACGACCAGTGCGGTGTCGTCGGCGTTGCCGGTGGGCGGGAGGAGGTCCGTCAGGAGCGCGTCGGCCAGATCCTCGGGGCCGGCGCGGCGGTGGCGGATGAGCGCGTCGGTGAGACGGGCCAGGCCGGTGTCGATGTCCTCGGTGCGGCGCTCGATCAGACCGTCGGTGTAGAGGACCAGCGTGGCGCCCTCGTCGAAGGGCGAGACGGCCTCCGGACGGGTGGCGTGCTCGGGGCTGGCGCCGAGCGGAGGGTCGGTGGCCCGGTCCAGGAAGGACACCGTGCCGTCCGGGTGCAGCAGGGCGGGCGGCAGGTGGCCCGCGCTGCTGTACGTGAGGGTGTGGTCGTCCCAGTCGATGAAAGCCGTCGCCGCCGTGGTGGACTCGGCGCCGTCCACGGAGCGGGCGTACAGCCCGAGGGCCTCCAGGGCCCGGGCCGGGCCGTCGGCGACGCGGGCGGCGGCGCTCAGCGCGCTGCGCAACTGGCCCATGACACAGGCGGCCGCCAGACCGTGACCCACGACGTCACCGACGGCGACGGCGAGGCGCTCGCCCGGCAGGTCGACCAGGTCGTACCAGTCACCGCACACGTTGAGGGCGCCGACCGCCGGCCGGTAGCGGACGGCCGCCTTGTGGTGACCCACGGGCCTCGGCGCGGGCAGCATGGCCTCCTGAAGAGCCAGGGCGACCTCCCGTTCGTGGGCGTGGGCCTTACGGAGGCGTTCGTTCACCTCCTGGAGTTCCCTGGCCCGGGTGTAGAGCTCGGCCTCCAGCACGTGGGCCCGGCCGCCGCTGCCCGGTCCGCCGTGGGCGCGGATGAGCTCGGTGACCTCCTCCACCCGGTGCACGAGCAGGGTCACCTTCCCGTCGGCGCCGAGGACGGGGGCGTTGACCGGGCTCCAGAAGTGCTCGTGCCAGTGGCCGACACGCTGGGCGTCCTCGATGTCGTAGCGGACCACCGCCATGGTGTCGCGCTCGCCGGTGGCCACCGCGCGCAGCATCGATTCCCGTGTCTCCCGCATCCCGGCCGCGGCCGCGTCATGGGGGTTCTCGGGGAAGACGTCGAAGATGTAGCGGCCCAGCAGCTGCTCACGGGCGCGACCGGAGAGCCGTACGAAGTCGTCGTTGACGTCGACGTACACCAGTTCGGGCGTCAGTAGCGCCACCATGCCGGGCAGGGCCCGGAATACCGCCGCGTAGTCGATCTGCGGATTCCTCATGTGCAGCCTGCCTCGACACGAGCCATCATGATGTGATTTTCCACGATAGAGGGGATCCTGCCGACGTCTCGACAGCTAACGTCATCAGGCGGCAGCGAACGACCTGGTTCGGATTCGTCATGGGCACGGCCCCCGCGGCCCCTGCGGCCGGTTCACCCGAGTCCCGGAAGGACCCACTCGTATGCGTTACGCAGTCCTCGGCACCGGAATCGTCGGCCGGACGCTGGCCGGCAAGCTCGCCTCCCTCGGTCACGACGTCGTCATCGGCACCCGCGATCCCAAGGCCACTCTCGCCCGTACCGAACCCGACGGCATGGGCAACCCGCCGTTCGCTCAGTGGCACGCCGGCCACGGCCAGGTGCGTCTGGAGACCTTCGAGGCGGCCGCGGCCTTCGGTGAGACGGTCGTCAACACCACCGCCGGCGAGCAGAGCCTCACCGCCCTTGAAGCGGCGGGCGCGGCCAACCTGAGCGGCAAGATCCTCATCGATGTCGCCAACCCGCTGGACTACTCCGCCGGGATGCCCCCGACGCTCGACCCGGTCAACACCGACAGTCTCGGCGAACGCATCCAGCGCGCATTTCCCGAGGCCAAGGTCGTCAAGACCCTCAACACCATGAACTGTTTCGTCATGGTGGAGCCCGCCCGGGTGCCTGGGGAGCACACCGTGTTCGTCAGCGGCGACGACACCGGCGCCAAGAAGGCCGTCACCGCGCTGCTGGGCTCCTTCGGCTGGCCCGAGACGAGCGTCATCGACCTGGGCGACATCACCAGCGCCCGTGGCGCGGAGATGCTCCTGCCGATCTGGCTGCGCCTGTACGGCACGCTCGGCCACGGCGACTTCAACTTCCATGTCCAGGGCGCCCGGCACGGCGGCTGATCCGGGGTCCACGAAGTCAGCGGGGAGGAGAGGTCATGAGCGAGCAGTCCACCGACCTGCGGGAGGCGGTGCGCCGACGCTATGCGGCGGCGGCCGTCCAGGTCACCGAGGGCGGTGAAGCCGGTTGCGGGCCGGAGCCGGTCGAGGCCGACGAGAACTTCGGTTCGACCAGGTACGGCGCGGACGAGCGCGGGACGCTGCCCGCCGAGGCCGTCGCCGCCTCCCTCGGCTGCGGCAACCCGATCGCCGTGGCCGAACTGCGCGAGGGCGAGCGGGTCCTCGATCTCGGGTCCGGCGGCGGCATCGACGTCCTGCTCTCCGCGCGCCGCGTCGGGCCGACGGGCAGGGCGTACGGGCTGGACATGACGGAGGAGATGCTCGCCCTCGCCGTGGCCAACGCGGCGAAGGCGGGCGCCACCAATGTGGAGTTCCTCAAGGGCACCATCGAGGCGATCCCGCTGCCCGCGAACACGGTCGACGTCGTGATCTCGAACTGTGTGATCAACCTGTCCGTCGACAAGCCCGCCGTCTTCGCGGAGACCTTCCGCGTCCTCAGGCCCGGCGGCCGCATCGGGGTCTCCGACGTCGTCGCCGACGACGCCCTCACCGCCGCACAGCGGGCGGAATGCGGGGAGGACGTCGGCTGCATCGCGGGAGCCCTGTCCTTCGCCGAGTACCGCACGGGCCTGGAGGCCGCGGGCTTTACCGGCGTCGAGATCGTCCCCACCCACCCGGTCGCCGACGGCCTGCACTCGGCCATCGTCCGCGCCACCAAGCCCGCCGCGGACCCCGACGGTACGGTCGGTGAGGCCACGACTTGACGCGGTGGCCTGCCGTCCCGGACTGGCTAGTTCTTGCGCATGCGGACGGCGACGAAGAACGGCGTCCGGTGGGTCTTGAGGTAGCGGCTCTCGTCGACACGGCGGGCGGCCTCCGTGGCCCGTGGCTCCACGAACCGCTCCAGGGCGAACCCGGCGTCGAGGAGTTCGCCCAGGAAGGTCTGCATCGTCATACGGCGGTAGGAGTGCGTGGTGCCGCTGTCCCCGAACCGCGTCTCGACACGGTCCTCGTCGAAGTAGGAGCCGCCGTGCCAGACCCAGTCTGCGGTCGGGTGCAACGTGGAGACCAGCAGGGTCCCGCCGGGGCGCAGGGTGCGGTGGACTTCGGCCAGCAGTTGCCGACGGGCCTCCAGATGATGGTGGACCAGGGCCATGACCGCCAGGTCGAACGAGTCGTCGGGCAGGAAGCCGAGGGGTTCCTCCAGGTCGTGGTGGTGCAGGGTGACGGCGTCGTCGTCGCCGACGCGATCCCGGGCATGGCGCAACAGGGTCCCGCTGCCCTCCACGCCGACCACCTCGGCCGCGCCTCGTGCCCGCAGTTCCGTGATGTAGTGCCCGGCACCGCAGCCGATGTCCAGGACGCGCAGCCCGGTGACCTCGCCGGCCAGGGCGAACATGGCGGGCCGGTCGGTGTGGGCGTTGTAGGGGCCGTCGGTCGCGTTGTCGGCGAAGTGGTCGCCGAGGGCGCCTTCGTAGGCGGTGTTGATGCGCATCACGGCATGCTGCCAGCGGGTTCAGGCAGGGACAACAGGTGATGGGGCGGGGCCGGGGTCCCCGGTCAGCCGTAGGGTCGGGAGGGTGGTCAGTCCTGCGGTGAGGCCGAGGGGGAGGAGGGCTGCGGGGATGGTTGTGCCGAGTGGGGTGAGCGTGTGCACGGGGCCCCAGGCGGAGGCGGTGTCGTCGATCGCTGTGCTGTGCGTGCTGCCAGCGGGTTCAGGCAGGGACAACGGGCGAGGGGGCGGGGTCACGGTCCCCGGTCAGCCGTAGGGTCGCGAAGGCCGCCAGTCCTGCCGTGAGGCCGAAGGTGAGGGCTGCGGGGACTCCTGTGCCGAGCGGGGAGAGCATGTGCACGGGACCCCACACGGAGACAGTGTCGTCGACCGCCATGTGCAGGACCTGGCTCGCGAACAGGCCCAGCACGGTCGCGCAGACCGTTCCCACCGCCATCGCCGGCGCGGTGGTCCGGGTGAGCAGGCCGGGCAGCAGGCGCAGCGACCACCACACCACCGCCAGCAGGAGCACGTCGGCGGCCCGGTACACCAGCCATCGGCCCAGCGTCGTGGTCGACGGACCGCTCAAGGCGCCGAGCACGAGCCACTGGCGCAGCAGGTCACCGGGCTCGGCCAGCGGGCCCGCGCCGCTGAACGCCGTCTGGATCCGGGCTGCCACCGAGTCGTACGACAGAACCACCAGCGACAGCGCGACCACCGCCGTTCCGACGCTCGCGGCCAGGCGGGCGGCACGCGGCGGCACACTGCGCCGGGGCAGCGGGTCAGCGCCCTTGGTGGTGACCCGCGCCACGACCACCGTGAGCAGGGCGGTCGCCAGCCCCGCGAACACCACGACCGGCCCGCTCGACCCGATCACCCATGCCAGCTGCGGCAGGACCCGGTAGCCGCCGCGCCCCCGGGACGCGATCAGCCAGGGCGCGGAGACCGTCACGGCCAGGGTCGCGGCCACCGGCCCCCAGGCCCACAGCGCGAGCAGCGTGGCCGGCGCACGGCCCTGCACGGGAGGGATCCTGCGCAGCAGGGGCAGTGCGCCGGCCAGGAAGAACGCGAAGAGGGCCACGAACCTGATCTGCATCGCGGTGCTGTACAGATCGGCGTACCGGGTGCCCTGGCCCGGGTCCATGCCCGCGGTCCCGTCGGAGGAGAGGACCGCCGAGGAGTCGTACGACCAGGGCGTGAGCCACCGCCGGAGTTCGTTCACCGAGTCCACGTCCAACACGCTTGTGCTGCCCCGCAGTTGCAGTGCCTGCACGCTCGCCCCCGCCCACCACAGCAACAGGGTGATCAGCAGCCCGCCGACCAGGGCCGGTATCACCGCGCGCCGATATGCCATGTGTGTCGTCCCCCGCCTCGGCCGTGTCCGTAGGTGTCTCGAACAGAGGAAGAGTAGGGGGTGATGATCGCGTGCGGTATGCGCGGGGTCATGGCGGTGACGGGGTGACGAAGAGGCGCTCGGCGATCTCGCTGTCGGATCTCGAGCCACTCCATACGGGTCCGGGACGGGTCGTTCCCCCGTACGGGCGCTGCCGTCTGGTTCTGCTCGACTGCTTCCCCGCCCTCAAGGTCATCGTCGGCACGGACGCCCGCACCCGGACCGTGCGCATCACCGACCTGCTGCCGCCCGAGAGCTATGACTGGGCCGGTCACCAGCTCGACGCCGAGTGAAACAGGCCGACCGGATGGATGAGAGCCTGGCATGGTCATCTATGGCGGCCGGCCGAAACAAGGAGCGACAACCATGCGGTACCGCACACTCGGCAGCTCTGACCTGAACGTCTCGGAGATCTCGCTCGGATCCTGGCTCACCTACTCCGGCGGCGTCGAGGCGGACGCGACCCGCGCCTGCACCGAGGCGGCGTTCGACGCGGGCATCAACTTCTTCGACACCGCCAACGCCTACGGCCGGGGGGCCGCGGAGACGGCGTGGGGCGAGATCCTCTCCGCCCACCCCCGGGACTCCTACATCCTGGCCACCAAGGTCTACTTCCCGATGTCGGACGACCCGGCCGACCGGGGACTGTCCCCCGCCCACATCGCCCAGCAGATCGACGCCTCCCTCAGCCGCCTGAAGACCGACCACGTCGACCTCTACCAGGCGCACCGCTTCGACTCCACCGTGCCGATCGAGGACACCGTGGAGGCGTTCCAGAAGGTCGTCGAGCAGGGCAAGGCCCGCTACATCGGCTTCAGCGAGTGGACCCCGGAACAGATCCGGGCGGCGATCGACCTCGCTGGCCCCGAACTGTTCGTCTCCTCCCAGCCGCAGTACTCCATGCTGTGGCAGGCCCCCGAGGCCGAGGTGTTCGGCCTGTGCGCGGCCAACGGCATCTCGCAGATCGTGTGGTCGCCGCTGGCCCAGGGCGTGCTCACCGGCAAGTACAAGCCGGGGCAGCCGGTGCCGGAGGGCAGCCGGTTCGCCTCCGCGGACATGGCGGTCTCGAAGGACCTGGTCTACAACGACACCATCCTCGAAGCGGTTCAGCGCCTCGTGCCCATCGCCGAGGAGGCGGGGCTGAGCATGCCCACCCTGGCGCTCGCCTGGGTCCTGCGCCGCGGCGAGGTCGCCTCGGCGATCACCGGTGCTTCCCGGCCCGACCAGGTCCATGCCAACGCCGCCGCCTCCGGCGTGGAACTCTCCGACGACCTGCTCGCCGCCGTCGACCGGGCCCTCGGTGATGTCCCCGTCACCGAACCGACCCTCGCCCCGGGCGCCGAGGCCGGCGTCAAGCACCGGTGAACGGGTTCCTGGGCTACTCCGTCCAGGCGGCGGTGGCGGTCCATCGTTCCTGCCACCGCCGTACACCCGAGCCGTTCGGTTTCCAGCGGTGGCAGAACTCCCTCAGCGCTTCGCAGCGGGCCAGCATGGCGGCCTGCCGGACCGGCCAAGGGGGCACGTCGTCGCCGTAGGCCCGGAAGAAGTGCGGGAGTGCCTGACGTTGGGCGGGGTGGTGCATCCGTACGATCCACTCGCACCAGGCCAGATCCTCCACCGGGTCTCCGACGTGGGCGAACTCCCAGTCGACGAGGGCGGTGACCGTGCAGGTGGCGGGATCCAGCAGCACGTTGTGGGGACCGAAGTCGCCATGCACGAGCACTTTCCCCGCCGTCGGCGCGCCCACCGTCGGCACGTCCGGCCCGGTTTCGTGGAGGCGGCGCAACACCTCTCCGCAGCTCGCGAGGACCGCTGCCGCTCGGCCCGAGTCGAGTAGTTCCTGGCCGGGCGTGCCCCGCACGAAGCCGAGCGTGAGGGTGGCGTCGTCCGCCGCCTCCACCGGCGGCACCGGCAGCCGGCCCCGGAGCCGGGTGAGCAGCACACGTTCGCGGTGGAGCCTGAGTTCGGCATCGGGTCCCGCGTACGTCTTCTTCACGACGGCACCGTCGCTCAGAGTGCGGTTGGTGTAACCGTGCTTCAACGGGCGCATACGCTGATCATCCCCCGACTGCTGGACACTTCAACTGCCGGCAGGTGATTGACGCCCCCGCGCCCCCTGCCTACCGTCGCCCCAACACGTCTGAACAGGCAGGTCGACGATGACGGACTCCTCGGGACCCCCCGACGACAGATCCCCCGACAAAAGATCCACCGCCCGGCAGCTCCAGGTGGAGACGCACGGGCTGGACGTGATCGGCGACGCCGAACGCAAGGGCACCCCGCGGACCCTGTTCTGGCCGTGGTTCGGCGCCAACGTGTCCGTCCTCGGCCTGAGTTACGGCTCGTTCGTGCTCGGCTTCGGGATCTCCTTCTGGCAGGCGCTGGTGGCCGGCGTAATCGGGATCGTCTTCTCGTTCCTGCTCTGCGGGTTCGTCGCGGTCGCCGGAAAGCGGGGTTCCGCGCCGACGATGGTGCTCAGCCGCGCCGCCTACGGGGTGCGCGGCAACCGCCTTCCCTCGGTCGTCTCCTGGGTGCTCACCGTCGGCTGGGAGACCGTGCTGTGCGCCCTCGCCACCCTGGCCACGGCGACCGTCTTCGGACGGCTCGGCTGGGGCGGGGGCACACAGACCCAGGTGATCGCCCTGATCGTGGTCGCGGGGCTCACCGTCGTCGGCGGGGTGATGGGCTTCGACCTCATCATGCGGCTGCAGACCGTGATCACGGTGGTGACGGGCGCACTGACCGTCGTCTACGTCGGTCTCGTCGCCGACCACATCCACTGGAGCACCGTCAGCGCCCTCCCGGCGGGCTCCGCCCAGGACTTCATCGGCGCGCTGGTCTTCATGATGACCGGCTTCGGCCTCGGCTGGGTCAACGCCGCCGCCGACTACTCCCGTTATCTGCCCCGGACCTCGTCGAGCCGGGGCGTGGTCGGCTGGACCACCTTCGGCGCCTCGGTGGCCCCGCTGCTCCTGCTGGTCTTCGGACTGCTGCTGGCCGGATCGTCCACCAAGCTCAGTGACGCCGTCGCCGCAGACCCGATCGGCGCGCTCACCACCCTCCTGCCGACCTGGTTCCTGGTGCCCTTCGCCGTCGTCGCCGTCCTCGGCCTGGTCGGCGGCGCGGTCCTCGACATCTACTCCTCCGGCCTCGCCCTGCTCTCGGCGGGCCTGAGGATCCCGCGTCCGCTGGCGGCGCTCGTCGACGGCGTCCTGATGATCGCGGGCGCCGTCTACATCGTGTTCTTCGCCGACGACTTCCTCGGCCAGTTCATGGGCTTCCTCACCACACTCGGCGTCCCCATCGCCGCCTGGTGCGGCATCATGCTCGCCGACCTCTCCCTGCGCCGCGGTGACTACGACGACGCCGACCTCTACCGCCCGAGCGGCCGCTACGGCGACGTACCGCCCACCCCGCTGATCCTGACGCTCCTCGCCACCGCCCTCGGCTGGGGCCTGGTCACCAACTCGGCCGCGAGCTGGCTCGATTGGCAGGGCTATCTCCTCGACCCGTTCGGCCTCGGCGGCACGTCCGGCGCCTGGGCGTACGCCAACCTCGGCGTCCTGGCCGCGCTCGCGGCCGGCTTCCTCGGCACCCTGGCCCTCGGCCGCGGACCGGTCCGCGCGCAGGAGGCCGTCGTATGACGACAGGGACGGCAGGGTGGCTCGCCGTCATCGACATGCAGCGCGTCTTCGCCGAGCCCGACAGCCCCTGGGCCGCCCCGCGTTACACCGAGGCGGCGGCAGGCGTACGACGACTGCTGCCGGCCTTCGCCGAGCGGGTCACCTTCACCCGCTTCGTCGCCCCCGACCAGCCCACCGGCGCCTGGCGGGCCTACTACGCGCGGTGGTCCTTCGCCCTGCAGCCGCCGCACGCCCCGCTGTGGCGCCTCACCGACGACTTCGCGGACCGGGCCCCGCACATCCTGGACGCGACCACCTTCGGCAAGTGGACCCCCGAACTCGCCACCCGTGTCGGACCCGAGGGCCGCCTGGTCCTGGCCGGTGTCAGTACCGACTGCTGTGTCCTGTCCACCGCCCTCGCCGCCGCCGACGCGGGTGTCGAGACCCTGGTGGTGTCCGACGCCTGCGCCGGGGCCGACGACGACTCGCACGCCAGGGCGCTGGAGGTGATGGCGGCGTACGGGCCGCTGATCCGGGTCGTCACCGTGGATCAACTGATCGGAACCTGACCGGACTTGGCGATATCCGGTCGGTACCGGGCGGCGCTCGGCCGTGTTGAATCGCTCGTAGCGCAGCACGGAAGGACGGCCCCACACGTCAGGAGGCACCGTGACCGCCGCACCCGAAACCGGCCCCACCGAGCAGGAGATCATCGAACGGGCCGTGGCCCTCAGACCCGCGCTGCTCACCCGCCAGGCGGAGACCGAGCGGCTCACGCACTACCCCGAGGCCACCCACGACGACTTCCTGAGGGCCGGTTTCTACCGCATCCTCCAGCCACGCCGCTACGGCGGCCACGAGTTGGGCCTGCCCGTCTTCTACCGCGTGGTCGTCGAGATCGCCCGCGGCTGCCCCTCCAGCGGCTGGGCCCTGTCCCTGACCGCCGCCCATGTGCTCCAGGTCTGCACGGTCTTCGAGGAGAAAGCCCAGGACGAGCTCCTCGGCGCCGAGGGCGACTTCCGGGCCGCCTCCACGGTCGCGCCCGTCGGCGTCGCGCGACCCGACGGCCCCGACCACGTGATCCTCGACGGCACCTGGCCCTACTCCTCGGGCGCCCCCTACTCCACGCACTACCTCGGCCAGACCCTGCGCGCCCCCGAGAAGCCCGGCGACCCGCCCGGCCCGCCCGTGCTCTTCGTCGCCCCGCGCTCGGTGTGGACGGCCCTCGACGACTGGCGCGGCTCCCTCGGCCTGCGCGGCACCGGATCCAACAGCATCCGCATGCAACAGGCCCGTGTCCCCGCGCATTTCACGCGCGAGACGAGCCTGCCGGACCTGCCGGTGGAGGGCGGAAGCGTCGGCTCGAAGCTGCACGGCAACCCGATGTACGCGGGACGCGCGCCCAGCTTCTTCCACGGCGAGCTGGCCGCCGTCATGATCGGCACCGCATACGCCGCCGCCGACGAGTACGCCCGGATCGTCGCCGCCCGCCCGCTGCTCCTGGAACCCGAGCGCACCCGCGCCGACCTGCCCGACTACCAGCGCCACCTCGGCGAGGCCCTCGGCATGATCAACCTGGCCGAGGCGGCCCTCCGGCAGAGTGCCGAGGACTGGATGGAGGCCTGCCGCCGCAACGTGAGCGGCGAGGCACCCTTCACCGCGGCCGAGGACAACCGGCTCGCCCTGACGTTCCTCAACGCCGGCCGCCTGGCCTGGGACGTCCTCCAGGGCATCCTGTTCCGCACGGCCGGCTCCCGCCACGCGCGCGACGGCGAACGGATGCAGCGCTACTTCCGGGACGCGGCCACGTACTGGACCCATGTGGGACCCGGCATGTACGAGCCCCTCGTGCGGCGGGTCGGATGCGACACCCTGGGGCTGCCCTCGGAGCACATCGCGCTGATTCCCTGACGTCCGAGCGCATGCTCTCGGCACCCTCGGGTACGCGAGCAGCACCGCGCCTCCGGGCGATCATGCCCGTGGGCGGGCCGCACGACCGCCGCTACCAGGGGATCTGCCATGGACACACCCGCCAATGACCACAGCGCCACCCCGGCCCAGCGGGCCCTGGACGCGCTGACGCAGAACACCGACGACGCGACGGCGCTGGACACGCTCGCGACCAGTGACGTGCTCATCCCGGTGCCCGACGACGCCGCGGACGAGGACTCGACCGTGGCGCTGCCCGTGCTGGAGCAGCAGGACGGCGCCCCCATCGTGCCCGTGTTCACCTCGGAGACGGAGATGGCCGAACTTCTGCCGTTCGTCTCCCGCTACCGTCTGGTGCCGCTGGGCGCGCTCGCCGCGCAGTGGCCGGACGGCGATCTCTCGCTGTCGATCGACGCCAGCTCCACCCACCCGCTGACGCTCACATCCGAGGGCGTGCGCACACTGCTGGCGCGGCCGCAGGGCTGAGCCGCACGCCGGGCCTCACACGGTGGGGCCCGGCCACCACATACGACGGAGGGAGAGCGGCCGGGCCCGCCGAGGGTGCGACCCGAACTCCCGCTGCCGCACCTTGGTTCTCGCATGCGGAAACAGAGATGAGCGGCGCCGACTCTGCTCATCCCCGGGCCGTGCGATCGCCGTGCCCCGACCATAGGACCGATCCGGCAGGCCGTCGCTCCGGAAAACGTGGCGCGTGTCCGCAAAACGCGGCGGATCGGCGGGCGGGCCGGCTCACGCGGCGCGCAGTGTCTGCGAGGGCGACTCCCCGTAACGCTCCCGGTACCGTCGCGCGAACCGGCCCAGATGGACGAACCCCCACGCGTGGGCCACGTCCGTCACGGTCGTCGTCCCCGGCGCCGCCGCCCGCAGCTGCCGGTGGACGCGCTGGAGCCGCACCTCCTGGACGTACGCCATGGGCGACATGCCGACATGCCTGCGGAAAGCTTCCTGAAGGGTGCGCAGACTGACCTGGGCGATGGCCGCGAGCCGGTTCGCGTCGTAGGGCTCGGCGGGCAGCTCCTGTACGGCGTCCATGACCCGCTTCACCGACGCCGGGCGCATCGGTGGGGGAGGCGCCTCCAGCGCTGCGCGGAAGGTGTGGTCGGTGGCGAGCAGCATCCCCTCCAGCAGGGTCTGCTCGAGACTGCCACGGATCATCGGATGGCTCAGCAGCCCGAGCGGGACATCCCGCTCCAGCAGGCTCCACAGCGCGAGGCGCACCCAGCTCAGGCCCGGCCCCCGCGAGACGTCCATGCAGGGCCCGAAGCGTGGTGGGCGCCGCACCGACCGGCCCAGCAGCACCTCCAGCTGCCGCAGCACGGCCGTCTTGTCGATCTTGACGGTGAGTGCCTGGCAGTCGGCGGACCAGGCGTCGATGTGGATGTCCCGCGCCGGATCGAAGACCAGCGCCCGCCGCTCGTCGGCGAACCCCACGTCACCGTGCCCCTCCCGGAGGCTGAAGCAGCCGCCGAAGGGGACGGCGACGTGGTACACGCCCGGCTCGCCGAAGCTCATCCGCATCTCGGTGCCGAAGCGGATGTCGCCGACGGTGAGCGCACCGAGTTCCACGACACTGAGCCGGGTGGCGAACTCCGAGGCGTGCCCGACGACTTCGAGCCGCAGGTCGTAGTAGTGGGCCGCGATGGCGTCGTGCGCCTCGTCCAGCGAGTTCGTGGAGTAGCTGCTGAACTCGGCCGCCACGTCTGCTTCCACGGCCACGGCGTCCCCAACTCCTCCCCGCTCGGCGTCTTCGGCGTCTGCTGTCCAGCATGACCCCAAGCCGGGACTACAACGCCTTTCCGGGGTTGAGAATGCCCCGCGGGTCGAACACCTCCTTGATCCGCCGCTGCAACGCGTGGGCGGCGGGCCCGAGTTCCTCGGCCACCCACTGCCGCTTGAGCACCCCCACCCCGTGCTCCCCGGTCAGCGTCCCGCCGAGCCGCAGCGCCAGCGCGAAGATCTCGCCGGCCGTCTCCCACGCGGCGTCCGGCAGCCCGTCCAGGGACCGGTCGACGACGATGATCGGATGCAGGTTCCCGTCCGCCGCGTGCGCGATGGTGAACACGGGCACGTCATGCCGGGCCGAGATCGCCCGGATCTCGCGCACGGCCTCGGCGAGCCGGGAGCGCGGCACCGCGATGTCCTCGATCAGCGGGCGGCCCAGCCGTTCCAGCGCGGGCAGCGCGAGACGGCGCGCGGACAGCAGGGCCTCCGCCTCTGCCGGGTCCTCGGTCACCTCCACCGTCGAGGCGAGGGGTGCCAGGAGCCCGGCGACCGTGGCTGCCTCGGCCGCCGCGCCCGCGCCGTCGCACTGCACCACCAGCAGCGCGGCGCCCCGCTCCCGCAGCGCGGGGTCGACGGCGTGCAGCACCGGCCCGTCGACCAGCTCGGCCAGCGCGGGCTCGACCCCGGCCCGGGTGAGGGTGTAGGAGGCCTCGGCCGCCGCCTCGAAGGAGGAGAAGTACGCGGCGAGCGTGGCCGTCGCGACCGGAACGGGCCTGAGCCGCAGGGTCGCCGAGGTGATCACCGCGAGCGTGCCCTCCGAGCCGGTCAGCAGCGCGGTGAGGTCGTAGCCGGTGACCCCCTTGACGGTACGGCGGCCGGTGCTGATCACCGTCCCGTCGGCCAGCACCGCCTGCAGGCCCAGCACGCTGTCCCGGGTCACCCCGTACTTCGCGCATCTGAGGCCGCCGGCGTTGGTCGCGATGTTCCCGCCGATCGTGGACAGGGCCGCGCTCGCCGGGTCCGGCGCGTACCGCAGGCCGTGCGCGCCCGCCGCCCGGTCCAACTCGGCGGTGATGACCCCCGGTTCGACGACGGCGAGCTGGTCGTCGGCCGACAGGTCGAGGACGCGGTTCATCCGGGACAGATCCAGGACGAGCACGCCGTCGCCCGCGGTCGCCCCGCCCGACAGGCCGGTGCCCGCCCCGCGCGGCACCACCGGCACCCCGAGGGCGTGCGCGTGCCGCAGCGTGACGGTCACGTCCTCGGTGCGCCGGGCGTGCACGACCGCGAGGGGTTCGCCGCCCGGTGCGGTTCCGGAGCGGTCGGTGGCGTGGGCGGCGAGCACGTCCGGGTCGGTGGTCAGCCGGTCGGGCGGCAGATCGCGGGCGAGCAGCCCCAGGAACTGCGCGGACACGGTGGTCTCCGGTGCTGCTGTCACGGGTTCAGTGCCTTCGTTCCGATGGCGAGCAGGGAGATGTCCTCCTGGGGCGCGTGCACGGGCGCGCACTGGATGTCCCGGAAGTGCCGCTCCAACGGGTTGCCCCGGGACAGGCCCGGGTTGCCCAGCAGCCGTACGGCGAGCTCCACGGCCCGCACCCCGTGCCGGTCGGCCAGCACCCGGGCGCCCAGGGCCTGTTCGGGGGTGTACGCCGGGTCGTCGGCGTCCAGCTTCGCGGCACCGTCGAACACCAGCTGCTCGGCGGCGGCGAGCAGGACCTCGATCTCCCCGGCCGTGCGGCGGAAGCGTTCCGTCCGGGCCACCGGATGACCGAGGTTGGCGGGCACGCGCGCGTGGGCGAAGGTGTGGAAGAACGCCTGCGCGGCGCGTGCCACGCCCAGGTAGAGGGCGGCGAGCGGCAGATGCAGGGCGGCGCCCGCCCGGTTGTCCTGTTCGGCGCCCGGCCCGTGCGGCGCGAGCCCGATCACGTGCTCGTACGGCACCTCGGCGTCCCGGAAGGTCACGTCGTGGCTGCCGCTCGCCCGCAGCCCCAACTGGTCCCAGCGGCCGGTGATCTCGACACCGGGCGAGTCACCGGGCACCAGGAAGGTGCCCACCCGCGGTTCCTCCTCGTCGGTGGTCGCCCACACCAGGAACCAGTCGAGCCCCTCGGCCCCCGTCACGAACCGCTTGGTGCCGCTGACCGCCCACCCGTCGGCGGTGCGCCTGGCCCGGGTCGCGGGCAGCCCGCCCCGCGCTGGGGAGCCCAGATCGGGCTCCACGCGCGCGTGGTTGAGCAGCACGGGACGCTCGAACGACTCCTTGACCACGCGCGCGTACAACTCCTCGGGCCAGTGCGGCTGTACGGCCTGACGGGCGTGGCCCGCGAGCGTCATCGCCGCGATGAGGGCGACGGACGGGTCGCCCCGGCCCAGGGTGTGCAGGATGCGCGCGCTCTCCTCGACGCCCGCGCCCCGGCCGCCGTACCGCTCGCCGATGGTGGCGGTGAGCAGGCCCGCCTCGTGGGCGACGCGCAGGGATTCGGCGGGGAAGGCGGCCGATCGGTCGTACTCCGCGGCCAGTTCGGCGATGCGTTCGGTCACAGCGCCTTCTTCAGGTCGGCGTCGAGGGCGGTGGTCCAGAACGACTTCACGTCCAAGTGCTCCTTCAGTGCTCCGAGTTCGGTGAACGCGTCGGCGACCTTCTGCTGCGAGGCGATGGTGTCGGCGCC
The DNA here is from genome assembly GCF_042880295.1 of Streptomyces sp. NPDC058307. Lineage (NCBI taxonomy): Bacteria > Bacillati > Actinomycetota > Actinomycetes > Kitasatosporales > Streptomycetaceae > Streptomyces > Streptomyces sp. NPDC058307. The sequence goes on along the minus strand of NZ_JBHVYZ010000005.1, from coordinate 44,157 downwards.
CACCGTGCGGGCCCGGGTCGGGCGTTGCGCCTGGGCGTCCGCGAGGTCCTTCTTCGCCTGGGCGAGCGGCTGGTGGGTGGCGTCGGCGGTGACCTTCGCGAAGCCGTCGAGGTGTCCGTCGCGGACGTACGCGTACGCCTTGGTGATCCGGGCGATCAGATCGGCGGCGGCCGCCTTCTGCGCCGGGCTCTTCAGCACGCTGTCCCGCGCCGACCAGAGGAAGTTGCCGGACAGGATGTCCTTGCCCGAGCCGATGGTCGTGGCGCCCTGCTGGTGGGCGGTGATGATCGAGGTGCCGTAGGAGGCGAAGGCGTCGATGCCGCCGCCGTTGAGGGCGGCCAGGCCGTCATTGGGCAGCAGCGGCTTGGCGTCGATGTCGGACCACTTCAGGCCTGCCTGCTTGAGCAGCTCGTACAGGAAGTAGTGGGCGGTGGTGTTCTGGACGTAGCCGACCTTCTTGCCCTTCAGACCGGCGATGCCGGTGACCGCGGAGCCCTTGGGGACGACGACCTCCTGGTTGAGGGTCGCGCCCTTCTGCACGGCGACGACCTTGAAGTTGGGGCTGCCGTCGGCGGCGGCGAAGATCGGCGGGATCTCACTGGAGGAGGCGAGGTCCAGCGCCCCGGCCCGGATGGCCTGGAGCTGCTTGTCACCGCCTTGGAAGAGGCTCCACTTGACTTTGTACGGGGTGTCGTCGAGGTGGGCGTACTTCAGCACCGCCTCCTCGACCTTCCAGCCCGTGGCACCCACGGTGAGGGTGACGGTGGGGGACTCGGCCTGGGCGTCGCCCCCGCAGGCCGCCGCGAAGGGCAGCAGCAGGGCGAGGACGGCGGCGGACGTGCGCAGAGAACGGTGGAACAACACGGGGTCTCCATCAGGCTGCGTGGGCGCCGACGGCGCGGTGGGCGAGTTCCTGCCGGACCAGCGGCAGGACGTGACGGGCGTAGTCGATGGCGTCGTTGAGCGGGTCGTAGCCGCGGATCGAGAGCAGGTCGCAGCCGATGTCGACGTAATCGAGGAGGGCCTTCGCCACCGTCTCCGGGGAGCCGACCAGCGCGGTGGAGGCGCCGGCCGCGTTGGTGGCGACCGCGGGCGCGGTCCACAGGCAGCGGTCGTGGACCTCGCCCCGCTCGGCGATGTCGAGCAGCCGCTGCGAACCGACGTTATCGGGGCGGCCGGCGGTGCGGTAGTGACGCAGCGACTCGGCGCTCGCGGCCTGGTCCTTGAGCACCCCGAGCGTGCGGTGCGCCTTCTCCCAGGCCAACTCGTCGGTGGGCGCGATGATCGGGCGGAACGACACCCAGATACGGGGACGGGGACGCCCCGTGGCATCCGCGACCGCGTTCACGGCGGCGATCTGCTCGGCCGTCTCCTTCAACGGCTCGCCCCACAGGCCGAAGATGTCGCCCTGCTGCCCGCCGACCCGGTAGGCGTCCTGCGAGGAGCCGCCGACCGAGACCGGGATCAGCCCGTGGTAGGGCTTCACGTCGGAGGCGTAGCCCTCGAACCTGAAGTACTTGCCCTCGTGCGAGACCGGTCCGTCGGCCTGCCAGACCTTCCTCAGGATCTGGATGTACTCGTCCGAACGCTCGTACCGCTCCGTCTTGCCCAGGTAGTCGCCCTCCCGGCGCTGCTCCTCGTCGCTGCCGCCGGAGATGATGTGCACCGACAGCCGCCCCTTGCTGATGAGGTCCAGGGTGGCCAGCGCCCGGGCCGCGTGGGTCGGGAAGATCACGCCCGGCCGGTGCGCCAGGATGGGGCGGATCCGCTCGGTGTGGGTCGCGACGAACTGGGCGATCTGGAAGGCGTCCGGGGACGCCGAGTGGTAGGCGACCAGGGTGTGGTCGAAGCCGCCGTCGTCCAGGGCGCGGGCGTACCTGCGCACGAAGTCCGGGTCGAAGCCGGTGCGGACGCTCGCGGGACTGTTGGTGCCGGAGTCGGTGTGGACGGCACTGATGAACTCGACAGGCATGAGGAACTCCCGTGTCGTGAGGGTTACTTGAGGAGCGAGGTGTCGGCCGACTTCGCCACGTCGACGTTCGGGTCCAGGACCCCGATGCCGTTCATGAGGTCGGCCACGCCCTGGACGGTCCGGTTCACGTCGGCGGTGATCGGCAGGACCTTGCCGTACGCCGCCGAGGCCAGCGTCTTCGCCACGGTGGCGTCGGCGCCGTTGCGCTCCTGGATCGCCTTCGCGTAGGCGTCCTGGTGGGTGCTCGTCCACTGCAGGGCCGTACCGAGGCGCTTGAGGAAGTCGGCCAGCGCGGCCTTCTTGGCCGAGTTGCCGAGGGTTTCGTCGGAGGCGTTGATGAACCCGATGCCGCTGACCCGGCCGTCCGCGCCGTCGACCAGGAGCTTGCCGCCCTGCTCCAGACCGACGGCCTGGTAGACCCCGAAGGTGGCCCAAGCCTTGATCTTCCCGGAGGCGAAGGCGGCCTGTGCGTCGGTCGGGAGCAGGTACTGCACGTGGACGTCCTTGTAGCTGAGGCCGTTCTGCTTGAGCACGTTGGCCAGCAGGTACTCGGCGACACTGCCCCTGGCCGAGGACACCACGACCTTCTGGCCCTTGAGGTCCTTCACACTGCCGATGCCGGAGCCCTTGCGGACGACGATCCCGACATGCCTGCCGTCGTTCTGGAGCGCGGCCACGTTCTTCACCCGCACCCCGCCGCTGAGCGCCTGGAGCGCCGGCAGGTCCGCCGAGTAGCCGGTGTCGGCGGCACCCGCCTGCACGGCCTGGTAGAGCGGGGCCGCGCCCTGGAACTCGGCCCACTTCACCTTGTACTTGGCGCCCTTGAGGGCGTCGGAGGCGGCGACGATGGTCTGGAGGGTCTTGGCCTGGTCGCCGATGGTGAGGGTGACCTGCTTGGAGGACGAGGCCTCGGCGGAGGAGTCCGCGCCACAGGCGGTCAGCGTCAGCAGTGCGGAGAGGCCGAGCGCGGCAGCGGCGATTCTGCGGATCACGAGGGGGTTCCTTCCAGGGTGCGGGTCACGCCGAGCCAGTTCAGGAGGCGGGCGCGCAGGGTCACGAACTCGGGGGCGGTCAGGTCACGGGGGCGGGGCAGGTCGACGGTGAGCTCGTGGGCGATGCGGCCCTCGTCCATCACCAGGACGCGGTCGGCGAGCAGCAGTGCCTCCTCGACGTCATGGGTGACCAGGAGGATCGCGCAGCCGTGCCGCTTCCACAGCTCGGCCACCAACTGCTGCACCCGGCCCCGGGTCAGGGCGTCGAGGGCGCCGAACGGCTCGTCCAGGAGCAGCAGTTCGGGCTCCCGGACCAGGGCGCGGGCCAGGGAGACCCGCTGGGCCTGGCCGCCGGAGAGCGTCTTGGGCCAGACGGTCGCGCGGTCCGCGATGCCGACCTCGTCCAGTGCCTTGTCGGCGAGCGCCCGGTCCGGGCGGCCCGGCAGGCCGAGGACCACGTTGCGCCACACCTTCAGCCAGGGCAGCAGCCGCGGCGACTGGAAGGCGGCACTGCGCCGCGCGGGCACGGTCACCTCGCCGCCGATCTCCTCGTCGAGCCCGGCCAGGATCCGCAGCAGCGTCGACTTGCCGCAGCCGCTGTGCCCGAGCAGGGCCACGAACTCGCCCTCACGGATGTCGAGATCGAGCTCGTGCAGGACCGTGTTGCCGTCGAAGGCCCGCGAAAGGCCCCGTATCTCCACGCTGTTGGCCATGAGACTCACGCCCCGCCCTCGAAGTTGGCCCGCCAGGTCAGCAGGCGGCGCGAAAGGATCCGTACGGCGAAGTCGCAGGCGAGCCCGAGCAGCGCGTACACGACGAGGCACAGCACGATGACGTCCGTGCGGAAGTACTGCTGGGCGTTGCTCATCAGATAGCCGAGACCCGCGTCCGCGTTGATCTGCTCGGCGAAGACCAGCGCCAGCCAGGCGGTGGACAGCGCGTACCGGAGCCCCACGAGGGCGCCGGGCAGCGCGCTCGGCAGGATCACGTACTTGATGAGGCCGAGCCTGCCGAGGCCCATCATCCGCGCGGCCTCGACGAGTTGGGAGTCGGTGGAGCGGATGCCGCCGTAGATGTTGAAGTACAGCGGGTAGGTCACCCCGAGCGCGACCAGGGCGATCTTCGGGGTCTCCTCGATGCCGAACCAGACGATGAACAGCGGGATCAGTCCGACCCAGGGAATCGCGCGGAACATGCCCATGGAGGAGTCGATGACGTCCTCGCCGAGCCGGAACAGTCCGGCCAGCAGGGACAGGCCCAGGGCGATCGTCCCTCCGATCAGGAAGCCGGTGGCGGCCCGGCGGCCCGACGCGGCGATGGCGTCGGGGAGTTCGCCGTTCCTGGTGAGCTCGATTGCTTGCTTGACCACGTCGACCGGGGAGGCCAGCACGGACTCCGGCAGGACTCCGGTGGCCGAGGTCAGGAACCACAGGAGGACCAGTCCCACGGGGCCGACGGCCCGGCGCACGGAGCGGGGGAGCGTGAAGCGGCGGCCGGTCCTGGTGACGCCGCGAATGGTGACCCGGGTGGAGGGCGGGGGCGTCTCCAGGGCGGGCAGCTCCAACGGTTTCGTCGTCATGGCCGGCCTCCCGCCGCCGCCGCGCGGCCGGGATCCGCCGACCAGGCGGACCAGGAGCCGGGGAAGAGGGCGGCCTCGAAACCGGCGATCTGAAGCGCGGCGATCTGGTGGGCGGCGGTGACGCCCGAGCCGCAGTACACGCCGATGCGGTCCGCGGCACCGGCGCCCCGTTCCTCGAACCGCTTGCGCAGTTCGTCGGCCGGCAGGAAGGTCCCGTCCGCCGCGAGGTTCTCACCGGTCGGCGCCGAGACCGCGCCCGGGATGTGGCCCGCCCGGGGGTCGACCGGCTCCACCTCACCGCGGTACCGCTCGCCCGCCCGCGCGTCCAACAGCAGTCCGGAGACGATGAGTTCGGCGGCCCCGTCCGCGTCGACCACCGGAAGCGCACCCACCCGCAGGACGACGTCACCCCGCGGCGGATCGGCGACCGGTCCCGACTCCAGGGGCAGCCCGGCCGCACGCCAGGCGCCGAGGGCACCGTCGAGCAGTGTCACCCGGGTCAGGCCCGCGTAGCGCAGCAGCCACCAGGCACGGGCGGCTGCCGTGTTGCCCAAGTCGTCGTACGCCACGACCGGTTGGTCCTGCCGGATGCCCCAGCGCCGAGCCGCCTCCTGGAGGTCCTCGATCGCGGGCAGGGGATGCCGACCGCCCTGGGGACTGGGAGCGGAGGCCAGTTCCGTGTCCAGGTCGACGTACACCGCGCCCGGGACGTGTCCTTCGGCGTGGTGCGCGCGGCCGTGCGGATCGCCCAGTGCCCAGCGGACGTCGAGGAGGGCCGGGGGAGTGTCGGCGGCGAGGAGCTCGCGGAGCTCCGCGACGGTGGTCGTGACGGTCATGCCCGCTCCTCGGCGATCAGCGGCAGCTCGGGGGACAGGCGCAGCCGCTCCAGGAAGAGGACGACCGTGGCGGCGGCGGTGCGGTGCAGGGCGTCGTTGAGGACGTCGTGCCGGCCCCCGTGGAAGACCACGGTCCGCGCGTCGCCGTAGGCGCGGAGGGCCTCGTCGAGCGGGCTGACCACGTCGTCCTCGCCGTGCAGGGCCAGGACGGGGACGCTCACCAGGTCGAGGCGCGGTGCGGGCGGCTCCGGGACGGAGCCGAGCGCGCCGCGCCGGAAGTCCGGGTCGTTCGTCAGGCGACCCTGGTGGGTCGGGCAGGCGGTGCGGGCCCCGGCCTCGGCCTCCCAACTGCCCGCACTCCAGGCGGAGGTGGGCAGACCGGCCAGGATCAGGGCGTCGACGTCCCCGGCCCGCTCGGCGGCCAGCTGAACGGCGTACCGCGCACCGGTGTCCGATCCGACCAGCACCTTCGGGCCGGGCAGCGACTCGTCGGCGAGCAGCTTGGCCGCCTCGTCGAGCACGGACGGATCGGCGGACGCGTCACCGAGGGCGCGGACCCGGTAGGCGTCGAAGGCGAGCCGGCGGCCGAACCGCTCGTACACACCGCCGTGTTCGCCCCGGCCGGCCAGCACGATCAGCGTGCCACGCGCGGCGAGACCTTCGGGTTCGTCCCAGGAGGAGGGTGAGGGCATGAGGGGGCAACTCCCTTGTCGGGGCAGGAAAAAGAGCCAGGAAAAGAGCCAGGGAAAAGGGGCGGGACAGAGGTGGGGAAAAGGGGCAGACGGAGAGAGCTGTCACGTGTCAGCGCGGCAATGCGACGGAGAGAATGCGTGATCAGTTCAGCGGTGGCCGGGCACCGCGGGGAAGGTCAGCGACAGCGCGCGCTGCACGCCACGCCGAAGTCGATGACTCGGCGCTGCGTCAGAAAGGCAGCAGAAGCGGTCGTGTGCATGCGCCCATCATGACCGGCCGTGACGGACCGCGTCCAACGACGATTCCGCATCGAAACCGATCAGCAATCGAGATCGATCGTGTGGAGCGGTTAGTGTCGCGGCATGCCCCAGCCCGTCCTGGACCTCGTAGCCCTGCGCAGTCTGACCGCGATAGCCGACTGCGGCGGCTTCCACCGCGCCGCCCAGGTCCTCGCCCTGAGCCAGTCCGCGGTCAGCCAGCATGTCCGCAAGCTGGAGAAGACCCTGGGGCGTCCCGTCGTCGAGCGCGAGGGACGCGGCACCCGCTTCACCCCCGAGGGACGCCTGCTGCTCGAACAGGCCCGCAGGATCCTCGCCGTCCACGACGAGGCCGTCCGCACACTCCTCGGCGCCGAGGGCGACGTCGTGACCATCGGTTCCACCGAGCACGCCGCCGACCAGTTCCTGCCCCGGCTGACGGCCGCCGTGCAGCAGGTGCGTCCCGGCTGTCGGGTCCGCTTCCGCATCGACCGCTCCGCCCGGCTCGTGGAGGCCGTGGAGCGCGGGAGCGTCGATGTCGCGGTGTACGTCACCGAGGCCGCCGCGACCGAGGGCACCCGGGTGGGCGGCCTCCCGCTGACCTGGCACGCCGTGCCCGGCTGGGAGCCGCCGCAGGCCCCCGCGCCGGTTCCGCTGGTGGCCATCGAGGACCCGTGCGCGATCCGGCGCCGGGCGATCGCGACGCTGGCCGCGCGCGGGGTTCCCGCCGCGGTCGTCGGGGACGCGGGCTATCTCGCGGGCGTCCTGGACATCGCCCGCACCGGGCAGGGAGTGGCACTGCTCGCGGCGGTCGGACCCGCGCCCGACGGGCTGACCCCGTACGAGGGCCTGCCCGAGGTCACCCCGATCCCCATGAGCGCGCTCGCCCGCCCGGGCGCGGACCCGGCGACCGTCGAGGCCGCCTTCGCCGCCGTGCGGGAGTTGCTGGCGTAGGCCGTGTCGCCCGGCTGGGCCGGTTTGTGGCCGCGCTCAGGGTGAGAGGGGTGAGGGACCGCCTGCTAGTCGCTGAGCGTCTGCGCCAGCACGCCGCGCTGCAGCGGCAGCACCTCGGCGTGCAGGTCGCGGCCCTTGCGGGTGAGGGAGACGTATACGCCCCGTCGGTCCTCCACGCACATGGACCGCTCCACCAGGCCGTCCTTCTCCAGGCGGCCGATCAGCCGGGACAGCGCGCTCTGGCTCAGATGCACCCGCCCGACGAGGTTCTGCACCCGGCACTGGTCGCCCTCCCGGGGCGACTCGGTGGCGAGGATGTCGAGCACCTCGAAATCGCTCGCTCCCAGCCCGTACGGGTGCAGCACGCGGTCGATCTCGCACATCGTGCGCGCGTGCACCGACAGGATGTCCCGCCACCGCTCTTCGAGGCCGGTCACGACCGTGTTCACCGCCATACATGCACGGTAACACCGATCCGGCCTTTGTTGCCTGTGCAACTACTGCGTATGCAAGTAATCCTCAGGCCTGCGGGTCCTGCGTGATCCCGACCAGGTTGCCGTCCGCGTCCTTGACGAAGGCGATCAGCTTGCCGCCGCCGACGTCCTGGACGTCCTGCAACGTCTCGGCCCCGGCCGCCACCAGCGCCGCGAGCGTCGCCCGGATGTCGTCGACGTGCCAGTACGGCACCGGGCCGGTCATGCCCCTGGAGTGCCCGTTCGGGTCGAGGCCGACGTCCTGGCCCGCGTCCTTGAAACCGACGTAGTACGGCTCGTCCGCGTACGGCTCCACCCCCAGCAGCGCGCTGAACAGGGCCTTCGCCGCGGTCAGGTCCTTGACGGGGTAGATGATGGTCTTGAGGCCGGCAGTCATGGTGTGCTCCTCGGTGAGATCGTCCCGACGGTCGGTGTCGGTGGTTTCACGCTAGGCCGGGGGAGGCCGAGTGCGCTTCTCCGATCCTGACCGGTCACGGCCCCGGCGGCCTGCTGGAGCAACGTGGGCTGTCGTGGGCGGTCTCCGTGACCGTGGTTGTCGTAGGCGGTCTCCGTGACCGTGGAATGTCGTAGGCGGCCTCGTAACCATCGTGCGCACTGCCTTCACGGACCGCGCCATGCAGGGCTGCTGCGCGCCCCGTCCTCGCGCCCGTCGGACATGTCGCCCTCCGTCGTCGGGACCCCTGAGAGCGTGCATGCGCGTGCCGGTCTGATCGCCGTGCCTTGGGCTGCCCGCGCCCACCGTGGGCTGTTGTCCGACGCGGGATTCCAGAAGGTACCCGGGCGGCCGTACGCACCGGCAGACAACGCTGCCGCTGCTCGTCAGCCTGTCGGCCCGCCCCGTTGACCGGGTCGCCGAGCAGCATGAACGCGTCGGCGAGCGGGGTCGGTTGTCAGTGCCCCCTGCCGACGGACCTCATGTGGCCCACCGGGCCATCCCCACCCCGGCTCACGTCGACTCGCGTCGCACCAGCTCCGTCGGCAGGATCACCGCCGCCGGATCCTCGCCGCCCAGCTGGGCCAGCAGCACCCGAACCATCTCGGCGCTGATGCGGTCGTAGGGCTGGCGGATCGTGGTGAGGGGAGGGGTGGCCTCCGTGGCCGCGACGGAGTCGTCGAAGCCGCCCACGGCCACGTCCTCGGGGATCCGGCGGCCGGCCCGGCGCAGCGCCGCCAGGGCGCCGAGCGCCATGAGGTCGGAAGCGACGAACACCGCGTCCAGGTCCGGGGCCTGCGCCAGCAGCCGTTCGGCGCCCGCTTCTCCGGCGGCCCGGCTGTAGTCGCCGGAGACGACGAGCCGCTCGTCGATCTCGACACCCGCCTCCGTCAGCACCTCCCTGTAGCCGGCCAGCCGGTCGACCCCGCCGGGCGAGTCCAGCGGTCCGGTCACGATGCCGATCCGGCGGCGGCCCAGCGACAGCAGGTGGCGCACCATGTCCCGGGCGCCGTCGCGGTCGTCCGCGGCCACGTAACTCACCTTCGAACCTGACCTCATCGGCTTGCCGCACTGCACGACGGGCACGCCCGCCTTGTGCAGTTCCTCGGCCACCGGGTCGGCGGAGTGGCTGGTCACCAGCAGGACGCCGTCGAGGTGGCCCGCCGTGATGAACCGCTTGATCCGGCGCCGCTCGTCCTCCGTCCCCGCCAGCATCAGCAGCAGCGGGATGTCGTGCGCGGCCAGCGCCTGGGTGCAGCCGCGCAGCAGCACATTGAAGTTGGGGTCCTCGAAGAACCGCTCCTGGGGCTCCGTGAGCAGGAAGCCGACCGAGTCGGAGCGGCCGGTGATCAGTGAGCGGGCGTGCCGGTTGACGACGTACCCGGTCTTGCGGATGGCGGCGTTGACCGCCTCCAGGGCGGGAGGGCTGACGTAGTGTCCGCCGTTGAGCACACGCGAGACGGTGCCCCGCGAGACCCCGGCCTCGCGGGCCACGTCGTGGATCGTCGGTGGTTTGCGCCGGCCCCCCGCATTGTTCATGGTCACGACTCTAAGGCCCTGGCGGGCGCGGAGGGGTGTGCGTACGGCGGGACGGTTCCAGAAGGACGGGAACTGGCTGGGATCGTGCACAGAAATGTCTCAGGTAAGGCACTTGGCAAGCCTCGCCTATGTACGGTTATCTTGGGCCGCACGCTGTTGGAGCCGTGTGTGCACGTTCCCATCCAATTGAAACGGGAGAGACCCATGCCGGAGACCACCCCCAGGGGCCTCACCAGGCTTGCCTTCGGCGGGGACTACAACCCGGAGCAGTGGCCCGAGAGCGTCTGGGACGAGGACGTCCGGCTGATGCGCGAGGCCGGGGTGACCATGGTCAGCGTGGGGATCTTCTCCTGGGCGCTCCTGGAGCCGGAACCGGGTGTGTACGACTTCGGCTGGCTGGACCGGATCATCGGGCTGCTCCACGAGAACGGCGTCCGCGTCGACCTCGGCACGCCCACCGTCGTCCCGCCCGCCTGGTTCTACCGCGCCCACCCCGACGCGCTGCCCGTCACGGCCGACGGCACCCGCCTCGCGTTCGGCTCCCGCGGCGCCATCTGCCACAGCAACGGCGCCTACCGCGCCGCCGCCGCGAACATCACCACCCGGCTCGCCGAGCGCTACGCCGACCACCCGGCCCTGGCGATGTGGCACGTGCACAACGAGTACGGCGTCCCCGTCTCCGCCTGCTACTGCGACTCCTGCGCCGCCCACTTCCGCCGCTGGCTCGAGACGACGTACGGCGGTGTCGACGGCGTCAACGAGGCCTGGGGCACCGCCTTCTGGGGCCAGCACTACACGAGCGTCGAGCAGATCGACCCGCCGCGCACCGCGGCCACCGTCGGCAACCCCGGCCAGGCGCTGGATTACAAGCGGTTCGCCGACGCGACCATGCGCGAGAACTTCGTCATGGAGAGGGACATCCTGCACCGGCTCTCCCCGGGTGTCCCGGTCACCACCAACTTCATGACCGCGCTCAGCCAGTGCGACTCCGTCGACTACTGGGCCTGGGGCCGCGAGGTGGACATCGTCACCAACGACCACTACCTCATCACCGACGGCCGCCGCACCCACGTCAACCTCGCCATGGCCGCCGACCTCACCCGCTCGGTCGCGGGCGGCGCCCCCTGGATCCTGCTCGAGCACTCCACCTCGGGCGTCAACTGGCAGCCCCGCAACCCCGCCAAGGCCCCCGGCCAGATGGCCCGCAACTCCCTGGCGCACGTGGCCCGCGGCTCCGAGGGCGCCATGTTCTTCCAGTGGCGCCAGTCCCGGCGCGGCGCCGAGAAGTTCCACTCGTCGATGGTCCCGCACGGCGGCACCGACACACGCGTGTGGCGCGAGGTCGTCGAACTGGGCGCCTCTCTGGACTCGTTGAGCACGATCCGCGGCACCCGCACTCAGGCGGACGTGGCCGTCCTGTGGGACTGGCACTCCTGGTGGGCGCAGAACCTCGACTGGCGCCCCAGCGAGGACCACGACGCCCGCGAGCGCGCCGACGCCTTCTACGAGGCCCTCTACGACCGCCACCTCACGGTCGCCTTCGCCCACCCGGAAGCCGACTTGTCGGCTTATCCCCTTGTCGTCGTCCCCGCCCTGTACCTGATGACGGAGACCGCGGGGCACAACCTCAAGGAGTACGTCGCGAACGGCGGCACGCTCGTCGTGTCGTACTTCTCCGGCATCGTCGACGAGTACGACGCCGTCCACGCGGGCGCGTACCCGGGCGCGCTCAGGGACGTCCTGGGCCTGACCGTCGAGGAGTTCTCGCCGCTGCTGCCGGACCAGCTGGTCCGCATCACCGGCCCCGACGGCTCCGAGCTCACCGGCGACGTGTGGACCGAGTTCGTGGTGCCGCGCGGTGCCGAGACCGTGTGGACGTACGCCGACGGCCTGGCCGCCGGGCACCCGGCCGTCACCCGGCACCGGCACGGCGAGGGCACCGCCTGGTACGTCTCCACGCGCCTGGCCGCCCAGGGCCTGGACGCGCTGCTCGGCTGGGCCGCCGAGGACGCCCAGCTCCCCTCGCGCGCCGACCTGCCCCACGACGTCGAGGTGGTCCGACGCGACGGGGAGTCCGGTTCCTACGTCTTCGTGATCAACCACACCGCGTCGGAGGCCAAGGTGCCCCTGGACGCGGCGGGCACCGAACTGCTGACCGGCGAACGCGCCGCGGGCCGACTCGCCGTCCCGGCGGGCGCCGTGCGGGTCGTACGACTCGACGGCTGAACCGACTCCCCTCCGCCCGCGAGACCACGAGCCGCGGGCGGAGGGGGCCTCACGCCACCAGGTGGCGCACCTTCCCCTCCCGACGGGCCGTACACACCGAACGGCCTTTTGCCACCGGGGAGTTCGATCTCGGACAAGCTCGGCGACTCCGGGACACGGCGGCTTCGACTGCGGGACAGTGGAGACACGCAGAGGAGGGGCGGAGGGGACGAGATGCTGAGGACTCCGGCCAACCAGAGGCGCCTGGACATCCTGGAGTGGCTGAAGGATCCCGCCAGGCACTTCCCGCCGCAGCGGCACGGCGATCCCGCCCAGCACGGAGTCACCGCGGACGCGGTCGCGGCCAGACTCGGCGTGCCCCGCTCGGTCGCGCAGACCCACCTCGGCCTCCTCGTGGACATCGGCCTGCTGCGCACCAGGAGAATCCGGTGGCGCACCTACTACCGGCGCGACGAGATGCGCATCGCCGAGGTGGCCCGGATGTTCGAGAAGGGCTGGTAGCGGCCGCACCGGTGGTTTTCCGCTTCCGCATGGCCACCAGTGTCTGCGAGGCCCGGTGCGAGCCGGCCGTCGTGAAGTGACCCCGGCGGCGACCCGGCGTTACCCTGGTCCTCGGTCGCGATCACCCTCGCGGCACGGCGGTGGGGCCCGCCGTACCCGAACCGCGGCGAAGGCGCCGCCAACGGTCCCTACTCGCGATGGAACGCGCCCGTACGCCCGGGCCCCGGCGAGTAGGAGAGCACGACGATGACAGCCCCGGAGAGCGTGCAGGCCCCCGTAAAACCCCCACGACGGTCCCTCCGGCAGGGCCAGGCACCCGTGGTCGCGGTGGTCGCGCTCGGCGGCGCCCTGGGCGCCACGGCCCGCTACGCCCTCTCCCTGCACTGGCCCACCCCGCCCGGCGGATTCCCCTGGGCGACCTTCTGGACCAACGTCGTCGGCTGTGCCCTCATCGGCGTGTTCATGGTGGTCATCACCGACGTGTGGGCCGCCCACCGCCTGGTCCGCCCCTTCTTCGGCACCGGCGTCCTCGGCGGCTTCACCACCTTCTCGACCTACGCCGTCGACATTCGGAAACTCCTCAACCACGACCGGCCCGGCACCGGCCTGGCCTATCTCGCCGCCACCCTGCTCGCGGCCCTCACAGCGGTGTGGCTCGCGTCCACGGCGGCCCGCCGCGTCCTGAAGTGGAGGCAGCCATGACGAGGCTGACCGGCAACGCCCTGCGCCTGACCGTCCACATCGGCGAGAACGACACCTGGCACCACAAGCCCCTCTACGCCGAGATCGTGCACCGCGCCCACGCCGCCGGCCTCGCCGGGGCCAGCGTCTTCCGCGGCATCGAGGGCTTCGGCGCCTCCTCCCTCATCCACACCTCCCGGCTGCTCTCCCTCAGCGAGGACCTGCCGGTGGCAGTCGTCATCGTCGACACCGAGGCACGCGTACGGGAGTTCCTGCCACAGCTCGACGAGCTCGTCACCGAGGGCCTGGTGACCCTCGACGAGTGCGAGGTCATCCGGTACGTCGGCCGCGAAGGCACCCAGGGCACAAGTCAGGGCAGAGCGGGCAGGAAGGGTAAGAAGTCGTTGTGAACTGGCTGCTGGTCGTCACGGGTGCCATGGTCGGCGCCCCGCTCCGCTATCTCACCGACCGCGCGGTGCAGTCGCGGCACGACTCGGTCTTCCCCTGGGGCACCTTCACCGTCAACGTCACGGGCTGTCTGGTCCTCGGCCTGCTCACCGGCGCGGTGGCGGCGGGGGCCGCCGGGTCCCACCTCCAGCTGTTGCTGGGCACCGGTCTGTGCGGGGCGCTGACGACGTACTCGACGTTCTCGTACGAGACGCTGCGGCTGACGGAGACCGGGGCAGGCGTCTATGCCGCCGCCAACGTGGTGGCGAGCGTGGGGGCGGGGCTGGGGGCGGCGTTCGCGGGGGCGGCGCTGGCGCAGGTGGTGTGGGCGTAGGGAATCCGTTCTCGCCCGCGTGTAGTAAGACTGTGGCCTCCGCACCTGCGTTCCCCTGAGAAGAACTGGATCCCATGAGCGTCATCAGCGTCGGTCAGGCCGTCGTCCTCGGAGCCGTCGAGGGAGTGACCGAGTTCCTGCCCGTCTCCTCCACCGGCCATCTGAAGATCGTCGAGGGGCTGATGAACATCCCCGTCGACGACGACGCCGTCGTCGGGTTCTCGGCCGTCATCCAGGTCGGCGCGATCGCCGCCGTGCTCGTGTACTTCTTCAAGGACATTGTGCGGATCGTCTCCGCGTGGGGGCGCGGGCTGGTCAACAAGGAGGAGCGGTACCACCACGACTACAAGTTCGCCTGGTGGGTGATCGCCGCGACCGTCCCGATTGTCGTCGTCGGCCTCGCCGCCAAGCCGCTCATCGAGGGGCCGCTCGCGTCCCTGTGGGTGGTCGCGGGCTCCCTGATCGTCGGCAGCGGCGTGATGTGGGCGGCGGACCAGATGGGCCGGCACAAGCGGGGTGAGGACGACACCTCGTTCAAGGACGCGATGCTGGTCGGCAGCTCGCAGATCCTCGCGCTGCTCTTCCCCGGCTTCTCCCGCTCGGGCGCCACCATGTCCACGGCGCTCATCCTGGACCTCGACCGCGTGGCCGCCACCCGCCTCTCCTTCTTCCTCGGTATCCCCGCCCTCACCGGCGCCGGCATCTACGAGCTCAAGGACGCCCTGGGCGCGGGCGTGGGCGCGGCCCCGCTCGCCGTGGGCACGGCCGTCTCCTTCGTCGTCGCCTACGCCTCCATCGCCTGGCTGCTGAAGTTCGTGGCCAAGCACTCCTTCAACGCCTTCGTGATCTACCGCATCGTCGTGGGCCTGCTCCTCTTCGGCCTGCTGGCCACGGGGACGCTCGACAGCTGACCTGACCGCACCGCCACGGGGTGGCAGCGGGCACGCCGGCCCGACGTCGGCGTCCGTCCCTGCCGTTCGGCGGCCCTGTCCGCGTCGGGAGCCGCCAGGGACGCGACGAGGGCGCTCGGGAGACCATGGAGACCCGGGGGAGCGCCCTCGCCGGGTGCCGCATGGTGCCGCCCGGTGCCACCGGGTGTCACCGGGCCCGTCGGCCCGGCGTCGGCGCCCGTCCCTGCCGCTCGGCGGCCCTGTCCGCGTCGGGAGCCGCCACGGGCGCGCCGAGGGCCCTCGGGAGACCTGGAGACCCGGGGGAGTGCCCTCGTCCGGGTCCGTCGGCTCCGGACGTGGCCGAGGGCTCGGCGGCCGTATTGCAGCGACGCGGTGACCGTCACGGGGTGCGAAACGGTCTGCGCTGCTCGCACCCCGTGCACCGCGCCTCCTCACCGCCTGTCTCACCCGCCTCCTCGCACCCCGTCTCACCCGCACCCTTGACAGCACCCTCCCGTCGCCCGGAGTATCACTCCCGTGAACCTGTCAGACAGCCGGACAGCCAGTCAGCCGCCGAGGCGCATCAGCGCCATGGAGGCGGTCCTGGCGCATCTGCGTGACGCCATCGAGCGCGGGGAGTACGCCATCGGCGACAAGCTCCCCTCCGAGGCGGAGCTCTGCCGCACCCTGGAGATCAGCCGGCCCGTCCTGCGCGAGGCCCTCAGGGCCCTGCAGACCATGGGCCTGACGGTCTCCAAGACCGGCAAGGGCACCTTCGTCGTGGCCAACGCGGTGGAGGACCCCACCTTCGGCGACTACGCGGCCAGCGACCTCCTGGAGGTGCGCCGCCATGTCGAGATCCCGGTCGCCGGGTACGCGGCGCTGCGCCGCACTGCGGAGAACCTCGACCACCTGGCCCACCTGCTGGACCGGATGGAACGGGAGACCGACACCACGGCCTGGGTCGCGATGGACACCCTCTTCCACCTCGCCGTGGCCGAGGCCGCCCAGAACCCGGTCTTCCGCCGGGTCATCGAGGAGATCCGGGACGCACTGGCGCGTCAGTCGGCCTTCCTCAACGAGCTGGGCGGCCGCCGGGAGCAGTCCAACCGCGAACACCGCGCGATCGTCGAGGCGCTGATCGACGGTTCCGAGCACGACGCGGTGGAGGCCATGTCCCACCATCTCGACCGCGTAGAGACCACCCTCACCGACATCGTGCGTTCCCCGCGCACGGGCGGTTCCACGGAAGGCGGATCAGAGGCGTGAGCGAGCAGTCCCTGCACGACGGAGTGCAGAAACGATCCGGCCATGTCGACGCCGGAGACCAGGGCTACAGCAAGTCCCTCAAGTCACGGCACGTCAACATGATCGCCATCGGCGGCGCGATCGGCACCGGCCTCTTCCTCGGCGCCGGCGGCCGCCTCGCCGACGCCGGCCCCTCCCTGTTCATCGCCTACGCCGTCTGCGGAGTCTTCGCCTTCCTCGTCGTGCGCGCCCTCGGCGAACTCGTCCTGTACCGCCCGTCCTCCGGGGCCTTCGTGTCGTACGCCCGGGAGTTCCTCGGCGAGAAGGGTGCCTATGTCGCCGGCTGGATGTACTTCCTGAACTGGGCCACCACCGGCATCGCCGACATCACCGCCGTCGCCCTCTACACCCACTACTGGGGCATGTTCTCCGACGTCCCGCAGTGGGTGATCGCCCTCGTCGCGCTCGCGGTCGTCCTCACCGTCAACCTCATCTCGGTGCGGATGTTCGGCGAGCTGGAGTTCTGGTTCGCGATCATCAAGGTGGGCGCGCTCGTCGCGTTCATGCTGATCGGCGTCTTCCTGCTGGCCACCAGGCACCCGATCGACGGCCACCACCCCGGTCCGTCCCTGATCACCGACAACGGCGGCGTCTTCCCCAACGGCATGCTGCCCATGCTGCTGATCATCCAGGGTGTCGTCTTCGCCTACGCCTCCGTCGAACTGGTCGGCGTCGCCGCGGGCGAGACCGAGAACCCCGAGAAGATCATGCCCAAGGCGATCAACTCGATCATGTGGCGCGTCGGCGTCTTCTACGTCGGCTCGGTCCTCCTGCTGTCGATGCTGCTGCCCTGGAACAAGTACACGGGCGGCGAGAGCCCCTTCGTGACCGTCCTGTCCAACATCGGCATCCCGGCGGCCGGCGGCGTGATGAACCTCGTCGTCCTGACCGCGGCCATGTCCTCGCTCAACTCCGGCCTGTACAGCACCGGCCGCATCCTGCGCTCCATGGCGATGTCCGGGTCCGCCCCGAAGTTCACCGGCGTGATGAGCCGCAGCCAGGTCCCCTACGGCGGCATCCTGCTCACCAGCGGCGTCTGCGTCCTCGGTGTCGGCCTCAACTACGTGGTCCCCGCCGACGCGTTCGAGATCGTGCTGAACTTCGCCGCCATCGGCATCCTCGCCACCTGGGGCATGATCATGGTCTGTCACCTGCTCTTCTGGCAGAAGACCGAGAAGGGCGACCTGACCCGCCCCGGCTACCGGCTGCCGGGATCCCCCTGGACCGAACTCGTGACGCTGGCCTTCCTCGCCTCCGTCCTGGTCCTCATGTACGCCGACGGCGGCGCCGGCCGCACCACCGTGCTGTGTCTCCCGCTGATCGTCGCGGCACTGGTCGCCGGGTGGTTCGCCGTGCGCGGCAGGGTCTCCCGTACCTCCACCGAAAGCCGATCCACTGGCGCGTGATCGCTCGCGCGCACACCGCACCCGAATCGACCGGCACGCACGCGTGATCCGCGTGACGTCCCGGAGAAGCAGGAAGTGATGCACAGCAGTCCCGTCGCGGCCGCACCCCTGGTCCGTGAACCCCTCCACGCTCCGGTCGCCCACCTCATCCGCGGTGGGCTGATCGAGGGCACCCACTACGGTTCCGTCGTCGTCCTTAACGGCGACGGGGACGTCCGCTTCCAACTCGGCGACATCGAGGCCGCGTTCTATCCGCGCTCGGCTCTCAAACCCGTCCAGGCCGTCGCCATGGTCCGGGCCGGGCTGCCGCTGGACGGCGAGCTCCTCTCGCTCGCCGCGGCCAGCCACTCCGGCGAGGAACGCCACCTCGCCGGGGCCCGGCGGATCCTGGAGGTCGCGGGTGTGTCCGAGGACGACCTGCGCAACGTCCCGGACATGCCGTTCGGTCCGGCTGTGCGGGACGCCTGGATCCGGGAGGGCCGCGGGCCCTCGCGGCTCGCCCAGAACTGCTCCGGCAAGCACGCGGCGATGCTGTACACGTGCGTGCTCAACGACTGGCCTCTCGAGGGCTACCTCGACCCCTCGCACCCGCTCCAGCAGGCGATCGCCGAGATCGTCGAGGACCTCACCGGGCAGCGGATCGCGCGGGTGACCGTCGACGGCTGCGGTGCGCCCTTGTTCTCCGTCTCGCTGCACGGCCTCGCCCGAGCCGCCGCCCGGATCACCTCGGCGGCTCCCGGTACGCCCGAGGCCCGGGTCGCCGACGCGATGCGGGAGCACGCGGAGATGGCGTCCGGGGCTGGGCGGGACGTGGCCGCGCTGATGAAGGCCGTACCGGGGCTGCTCGCGAAGGACGGGTTCGAGGGCGTTCAGGTCGCCGCGCTTCCGGATGGGCGCGCTGTCGCCGTGAAGATCTCCGACGGGGCGAACCGGGCGCGAGTGCCGGTCGCGGCGGCGGCGCTGGCGTGGGCCGGGGTTTCGCCGGATCTGCTCACGGAGTTCCAGGGGGAGGCGCTGCTTGGAGGCGGCGTTGAGGTCGGGTGTGTGCGGCCCGTTCGTTCGCTGGAGCCGGTTGTTGCCTCGGCGTGCGCCTAAGGGCTCGGGACGACATGTCGTTGTGCGGCTGCGGGGCGGCTGTGGCTGATCGCGCAGTTCCCCGCGCCCCTGAAAGAACTCACCTGACCGCCTGCAGACAAGGACCCGCACCCTCATGACCGTCATCATCCGCAGCGAGCACGACCTCCTCGGCGACCGCGACGTCCCCGCCGAGGCCTACTGGGGTGTCCACACCCTGCGGGCCACCGAGAACTTCCCCATCACCGGGACGCCGATCTCCGCCTACCCGCACCTCATCGACGCCCTGGCCGCCGTGAAGGAGGCCGCCGCGCTCGCGAACGAGGAGCTCGGGCTGCTGGAGCCGACGAAGGCGGCCGCGATCGTCGAGGCCTGTCGGGAGATCCGGGACGGCAAACTGCACGAGCAGTTCGTCGTCGACGTGATCCAGGGCGGGGCCGGCACCTCCACCAACATGAACGCCAACGAGGTCATCGCCAACCGGGCGTTGGAGCTGCTGGGCCACGAGAAGGGGCAGTACTCGTTCCTGCACCCCAACGAGGACGTCAACCTGGGTCAGTCGACCAATGACGTCTACCCGACCGCCGTCAAGGTGGCCACCGTGTTCGCCGTGCGTGGGTTGCTCGAGGCGATGGCTGTACTGCAGGACGCGTTCGCCCGTAAGGCCGTCGAGTTCCGCGATGTGCTCAAGATGGGCCGTACACAGTTGCAGGACGCGGTGCCCATGACGCTCGGTCAAGAGTTCTCGGCCTATGCCGTCATGATGGACGAGGACCGCCACCGTCTTGACGAGGCCGTCCAGTTGATCCATGAGATCAACCTGGGTGCCACGGCCATCGGGACGGGACTCAATGCGCCCGTCGGTTACGCCGAGTCCGCCCGCCGCCACCTCGCCGAGATCACCGGCCTGCCGCTGGTCACCGCCGCCAACCTGGTCGAGGCCACCCAGGACTGCGGCGCGTTCGTCCAGATGTCGGGTGTGCTCAAGCGGATCGCCGTCAAGCTGAGCAAGAGCTGCAACGATCTGCGGCTGCTGTCCTCCGGGCCGCGCGCCGGCCTGGGTGAGATCAACCTGCCGCCCGTACAGGCCGGTTCGTCGATCATGCCCGGCAAGGTCAACCCGGTGATCCCCGAGGTCGTCAACCAGGTCGCCTTCGAGGTGATCGGCAACGACGTCACCATCACCATGGCCGCCGAGGCCGGACAGCTCCAGCTCAACGCCTTCGAGCCGATCATCCTGCACTCCCTCTCGGAGTCGATCACGCACCTGCGTGCCGCATGCCTCACCCTCGCCGCGCGCTGCGTGGACGGCATCACCGCCAACACAGAGGCGCTCCGGGCGAGCGTGGAGAACTCCATCGGCCTGGTCACCGCCCTCAACCCGCACATCGGCTACACGGCCGCCACGGACATCGCCAAGGAAGCCCTCGCCACCGGTCGCGGAGTGGCCGAACTCGTCCTGGAGAAGGGCCTGTTGCCGGCCGAAACCCTCACCGAACTCCTGCGCCCGGAGGTCCTCGCGGGCAGCGGCTCCCCGTCTGCCTGACGGCCCCACCCGTGGAGACACGCGCCAGGACAGGCCCGGAGGCACAATAGTGATCATGACAACGACCTCGTCGCTCACCTTCCAGCCGGTCCTGGAGCGCATCGCCGAGGAGATCGGACGCAGCCCGGGCCGCGGCCGAGCCGCCGACTACATCCCGGCGCTCGCCGCGTGCGACCCGCGCAGCTTCGGCATGGCCGTCGCGGAGCTGGACGGCACGGTCTACGGCGTCGGGGACTGGCGGGAGCCGTTCTCGACGCAGTCCATCACCAAGGTCTTCACGCTCGCGCTCGACCTGGCCCGCGAGGGCGACGAGCTCTGGGAGCACGTGGGCCGCGAACCCTCCGGCAACCCCTTCAACTCCCTGGTGCAGCTGGAGTACGAGAACGGCATCCCGCGCAACCCGTTCATCAACGCGGGCGCTCTCGTCGTCACCGACCGCCTCCACAGCCGTACCGGAGACGCGGCGGGCGAGCTGTTGTCGTTCCTGCGCGAGGAGAGCGGCAACCCGGCCCTGGACTTCGACGAGGAGGTGGCCGCCTCCGAGTCCGCCCACGGTGACCGCAACGCCGCCCTGGCCCACTTCATGGCCGCGTACGGCAACATCGACAACGACATCCCGGTCCTGCTCGACCAGTACTTCCGGCAGTGCTCGATCAGGGCGTCCTGCGCCGACCTGGCCCTCGCCACCACCTTCCTGGCCCGCCACGGCATCCGCGCGGACGACTCCCGCCTGCTCACCCTCAGCCAGGCCAAGCAGATCAACGCGATCATGCTGACCTGCGGCACGTACGACGCGGCGGGCGACTTCGCCTACCGGGTGGGCCTGCCCGGCAAGAGCGGAGTGGGCGGCGGGATCATCGCGGTGGTACCGGGCCGCTGCACGCTGTGTGTCTGGAGTCCGGGCCTGGACGAGCGCGGCAACTCCGTGGCGGGGGTGGCGGCCCTGGACAGGTTCACGACACTGACGGGTGTGTCCGTGTTCTGAGGCGGGCTGAGCGCCCCAGCCCCGACCAGCGCGCTGACCGGACTGACCGCCTGTCTGGTGAGCCCGCTCACTACACCTGGATCACCCTCGGCCTGCTCCGATGGCTCCCGGCGGGTCAGCGTCGCACCGCGCGCCCGAACCGGGACCGCAGCGCCACGGCCATCGACCCCGCACCGAGCCCGGCGGCGCCCAGGATGGCCCAGGTCTCCAGCCAGCCGGGCCCGGCGTCCCGTGGCGGGACCGCCGCCGCGACCGGCACGGCCGCGGGCCCCGGCTGTGGCCTCGCCCGCAGCGCGTCCAGAGAGCCCACCGGGTCCACCCGTCCGGCCGCGCCGAACCCCCAGTCGAGCAGCGCGCGCGCCTCCTCGTAGACGGCGAAGCCACCGCCCGACTGAGGATTCATCACCGTCACGACGAGCGTCCTCTCGCCCCGGCGGGCGGCGGCGACGAGCGTGTTGCCGGCGTGGCTCGTGTAGCCGTTCTTGATGCCGATCAGCCCGTCGTAGGGCTCCACCCCGTCGGCACCGGTCAGCAGCCGGTTGGTGTTCCGGATCCCGTACGACCATCCGCCCCGGCCGGGGAACCGCGCCTCGGCCGTGCCGCAGTACCGGGCGAAGTCCGCGTTACGCAGTCCCGCCCGGCCGAAGACCGCGAGGTCGTACGCGGAGGAGACCTGGCCCGGGGTGTCGTAGCCGTCGGGGGAGCGGACGTGGGTGTCGCGGGCGCCCAGGGCGCGCGCCTTGGCCTGCATCCGGGCGGCCGTCGTACTCCAGCCGCCGCTGAGCTCCGCCAGGACGTGCACGGCGTCGTTGCCGGAGTTGAGAAAGACCCCGCGCCACAGGTCGGACACCTGGTACGTCTCTCCCTCGGCCACCCCGACGAGACTGCTGCCGGGCCCGATGCCCGCGAGTTCCTGCTCGCCGACCGTGTGCCTGAGGCCGCCGGGCAGTACCGGCAGGACGGTCAGGGCGAACAGGGTCTTGAGCGTGCTGGCCGGCGGCAGCCGGCGGTGGGCGTCGTGCGCCGCGAGGATCTCCCCGCTGTGGGCGTCGGCCACCACCCACGACAGTGCGGACACCTCCGGAACCGGGGGCACGCCCGGGTGCGGCCGGACCTGGATGCCGGGGCGGTACAGCAGGGCGGGCGGTGCGGCCGCGGCCGGTGGGGCGCCGGGCGCGCCGGGGTCGGCGTTCGGGTGGGCAGCCGCTGTCGCGGACGTGAACACCAGCAGGCCCGTCGTGCACAGGGCGCAGGCCGAGACGGCCATCCGAGAGGGAAAACCGATTGTCATACCGCAAAGCTAGGAACGGACCCGCCATACATCGTGCTGCCCGGGCCGTGCGGGGCCCGCGAGCACCCGGACGGGGGATGGCCCGTCAGCCGGCGGGCAGGGTCGGCTGGATGCGCCGCAGGAAGGTCGCGTTGTCCGGGGTCTCGCGCATCCGCTGAAGGAGCGTCTCCAGATTGCCCTGGCCGTCTCCGTTCTGGAGAACCCGCCGCAGTCCTCGTACGGCGGTCAACTCCGCCGGGGCCAGCAGGAGTTCCTCGCGGCGGGTGCCCGAGGGGTTGATCGAGACGGCCGGGAAGACGCGGCGGGAGGCGAGTTCGCGGTCGAGGCGGAGCTCCATGTTGCCGGTGCTCTTGAGCTCCTCGAAGTAGAAGTCGTCGGCGCGCGAGCCAGTCTCCACCAGGGCGGTGGCGAGGATGGTGAGCGAGCCGCCCTCCTCGGTGAGCCGGGCGGCACCGAAGAACTTCTTCGGCCCGATCAGCGCGGTCGCGTCCACGCCGCCGCTGAGAGTGCGGCCGTTGCCGGGGGCCGCGTTGTTGTGGGCCCGGCACAGCCGGGTCAGGGAGTCGAGCAGGATCACGACGTCCTCGCTGGCCTCGACGAGCCGCTTGGCCCGCTCGATGACCAGCTCGGCCAGCGCGATGTGCTGCTTGGGTGTGCGGTCGAACGTCGAGGCGTACACCTCACCGCGCACGGAGCGCCGCATGTCGGTGACTTCCTCGGGGCGTTCGTCGAGCAGCACCACCATCAGGCGGCACTCGGGGTGGTTGCCGGCGACGGCGGCCGCGATCTGCTGGAGCAGGACCGTCTTGCCGGTCTTGGGCGGGGCCACGATCAGCCCGCGCTGCCCCTTGCCGACGGGCGCGATCAGATCGGCGACCCGTCCGGTCACGCCGGACGCCGGGTGTTCGAGCCGGATCCGCTCGCGCGGGTGCAGTGGTGTGAGGTCGTGGAAGCTCCGACGCCCCCGGTCGGGGTCGTGGCCGTTGACGCGGGCGACCTCGGTCAGGGCGCGCTGGGTGCCGCGCACCCCGTCGACGACGTCCCCCTTGCGCAGGCCGAACCTGCGGATCAGGGCGGGGGAGACCTGGAGGTCGGAGGGCGAGGGCAGCAGGCTCGCGGCGCGCAGGTGACCCTTCCCGCCGGAGTCGACGTCGAGGACGCCGGTGACGGCGCGGACCGGGGTTTGCTGCTGGCCCGGAGGGGTTTCGAGAGTGGTGGTCATGGTGGTCTGTCCTTTCGAGGACGGAAGGCATGGGACATGCGGAAGGAAGGGGTGAAGCCGCGAGAAGGAAGGCGGAGAACGCCTTCGGCGGCGGGGAACAGCGCCTCGGGTACGGCTGTGAGAGCCCTGATCACGAGGTATTGCTGAAGAGCTGACCTGACTGTCAGCGGGGAGTGGTAACCGGCACCGGCGCCCAAGACGGGGCGTACACAAGTGCTAGCCGCAGAGTAGCACAGGGTGTGTCAGAGGTCGGCCACAAGGCCGTAGAGAAGCGGGATCCGCGGAGCGGGAAGGCGCCACCAGCCGGACGGTGTACGCACCATCTGCGGCCAACGCGGCCAGGGCAACTCGTCGCTCTCGCGGAGGTGCCGGATCGTCAGTCCCGCCCCCGTCAACGCGTTGATGACTTCTCCTATTCCGTGCATCCACTCGTAGCTCGCCGTGGCACCCTCGACGGCCGGGCCGTCGGTGTACGTGTGGGTCGCGTCCCGGTGCACGGGGCCGTCGCCGCCCAGGTAGTCGTGGCGCAGCAGCAACTCCGGCCCCTCGTCCGGTGCGGGCTTCGGGCCCAGCGAGTTGAGCAGCGGATGGAACTCGACCACGTACAACAGACCGCCCGGGCGCAGCAGTTGAGCGATCACGGCCGCCCACCGCTCCAGGTCGGGTAGGTAGCACAGGGCGCCCTTCCCGGTGTACACGACGTCGAACCGCCGCCCTCCCAGCGCCTCGACGGCGTCGTACACGTTCGCCCGCACGTACTCGACGTCCACGCACGCCCGCTCCGCGATCCCATGTGCGGCCGCCACGGAAGCCTCGGAGAAGTCGAGGCCCACCGCCCGGGCCCCACGGCGGGCGAGGACGAGGGTCTCGGTGCCGAGATGGCACTGGAGGTGGAGCACATCACGGCCGGCGAGCTCGCCGAGGTCCTCCCACTCGAAGGCGGCGAACCAGCGCTCGGGATCGAGGTCCTGGTCGAGGCCGTAGAACCGGCTGGCGAGGTGGACGGGGGTGCGGGCGTCCCAGTTGGCCTGGTTGACCCTCATCAGCCGCGCGTGCTCGTCGGACGTCATGACACCATCCAAAACCTTTTTCTGCGCCCAGGTGTCGATTCGGACCGGTCCCGTTCGTCGGCGGGGTGTAGGAAGCTCATGAGGACCAGGAGGAACCATGAAGTACATGCTGCTCGTCTGCGGCGACGACACCAACGACGCCTCGGGCATGGCCCCCGTCGAACCCTGGGTCGAGGAGCTCGGCGGCCGCCGCGTACGGCTGCACGGGCACCGGCTCGCCGAGCCCGCCGACGCGGTCACGGTGCGGGTGCGCGGCGGCGAGGTGCTGCGCACCGACGGGCCGTTCGCGGAGACCAAGGAGTACGTCGCCGGCTTCGACGTCCTGGAGTGCGACAGCCTGGAGGAGGCGATCGAGGCGGCCGCGAAGCACCCCGTGGCGACCATCGGGGCCATGGAAGTGCGGCCGTTCTGGGAGGACGAGGACCCCGAGGGGCAGATCCGCCGCCTCGACGCCGAACTGACGGAGGCGGCGCGCACGGGGGACACCGAGCGCAGGGTCGCCTGCTACGCGCAGGACGCGGAGGTCGTGACGCAGGGCCGGCACCACAAGGGTGTCGAGGCGCTCCGCAAGGCCCTCGCCGAAGCGCCCACCGGGCCGGTCACCCGCGAGGTCCTGGAATTCCGGGTCCACCTCGACGAGAGCATCGCCTTCGGGCACGCCCTCATCCGCAGCGACGACAAGTTGCTGCGCGTCACCACCGGCTACCGCGACATCGGCCCCCGCTGGCTGATCGTCCACGAGCACGTCACGGAGGCCACGTCATGAAGTACGCCCTGCTGATCTGCACCCCCGTCGCCGGCGAGGAACTCAGCCCCGCCGAGATCGCCGAGGACCCCCGCTTCATCTCCTACATCGAGGAGGTCCGCAGCCGCGACCTCGTCAAGGGCGGAGCCCGTCTGCGCCCCGCATCCGACGCCACCACCGTGCGCGTCCAGGGCGACGAGGTCCTGCTCACCGACGGCCCGTTCATCGAGTCCAAGGAGTACATCGCCGGCATCGACATCATCGAGGTCGCCGACCTGGACGAGGCGATCTCCCTCGCGTCCCGGCATCCGGCGGCCCTCGGCGGCGGCTCCGTCGAAGTACGGCCCGTGTGGGAGTGACCCCGGAAGAGGCCGTCGCCGCCGCCTTCCGGGAGGAGTGGGGCCAGGTCGTCGCCACCCTGATCCGGGTGACCGGTGACTGGGACCTCGCCGAGGAGTGCGCGCAGGACGCCTTCGCCCAGGCCCTCGACCGGTGGCGGCGCGACGGCGTCCCGCGCCGCCCCGGCGCCTGGCTCACCACGACCGCCCGCCACCGGGCCATGGACGTACTGCGCCGGGAGGCGGTCGGAGCACGGAAACTACGGGAGGCGGCCATGCTCACGGCACCCGAGGAGCCGTACGACGACAGCGGTGTCCAGGACGACCGGCTGCGGCTGATCTTCACCTGCTGCCACCCCGCGCTGCACATCGAGGCCCGGGTCGCCCTGACCCTGCGCACCCTCGCGGGCCTGACGACACCGGAGATCGCCCGCGCCTTCCTCGTCCCCGAGGCGACCATGGCGCAGCGCCTGGTGCGCGCCAAGAAGAAGATCCGCAACGCCGGCATCCCCTACCGCGTACCGCCCGCCCACCTGCTTCCCGAGCGCACGACGGGCGTGCTCGGCGTGATCTACCTGTTGTTCAACGAGGGCTACGCGGCCACCTCGGGCACCGATCTCGTACGACGGAACCTGTGCGCGGAGGCGATCCGGCTGGCCCGGGTCCTGGCCCGCCTCATGCCGGACGAGCCCGAGGCCCTCGGCCTGCTCGCGCTGCTGCTCCTGCACGACGCCCGCCGCGGGACCCGGGTGGACGCGGACGGCGAACTGGTGACCCTGGAGGACCAGGACCGCACCGCGTGGGACCACGCGGAGGTCGACGAGGGAGCAGCCCTGCTGGAGACGGCGCTGCGACGCGGCCGGCCGGGGCCGTACCAGATCCAGGCCGCCATCGCCGCCTGCCACACCACCGCCGCCACGGCGAAGGACACCGACTGGGCCGACATCGCCGCCCTGTACGGCGAACTGCTCCGCTTCGTGCCCTCGGCCGTGGTCCGCCTCAACCGCGCGGTGGCCGTCGGCATGGCGGAGGGCACAGAGGCCGGACTCGCGCTGGTCGCGGAACTGGAGCGGGAGGGCGAGTTGACCGGCTACCACCTGCTCCCGGCCACGCGCGCCGACCTGCTGCGCCGCAGCGGCCGTACGACCGAGGCGGCCCGGGCCTACGAACGGGCCCTGGAGCTGGTGGAGAACGACGCCGAGCGGCACTTCCTGGAAAAGCGGCTCGCGGAGTGTCGATCCGCGTAGGAGGCGTTCGTCGGTGGGGTGAAGGCAACCCCGAGACACCGGAGGCCCCCATGACCGCCACCGACTCCCGCCGCTGGTACGCACTGTGTCTGCTCTGCGTCGCCGGTTTCATGGTGATCCTGGACGCGCAGATCGTCGTCCTGGCCCTGCCGTCGATCACCGACGGCCTCGGCTTCTCCGCGAGCGGCGCTCAATGGGTGATGAGCGCCTACCTGCTCTGCTTCGGCGGACTGCTGCTGCTCGGCGGAAGGATCGCCGACCTGCTGGGCCGCCGCCGCGTCTTCATGACGGGCACTCTGCTGTTCGGGCTCTCCTCGCTGCTGTGCGGGTTCGCCGGCTCGGCCGCCGTGCTGATCGCCGCCCGAGCCGTCCAGGGCGTCTCGGCCGCCGTCATGGCGCCCACCGCCCTGTCGATCCTGCTGAACACCTTCGAGGAGGGCCCCGAGCGCAACAAGGCGCTCGCGTTCTGGTCCGGCAGCGGGGGCTTCGGCGCGACCGCCGCCCTGCTGATCGGCGGACCCCTCACCGACGTCCTCGGCTGGCAGTGGGTCTTCTTCCTCAACGTGCCCGTCGCGCTGGTCATGCTGGTGCTGAGCCCGCTGCTGCTCAGCGAGAGCCGCACGGAGGCTCGCACCCGCTCCTTCGACCCGGTCGGCGCCCTCACCGCCACCGGCGCCCTGGTCGCCTGCGTGTACGCCGTCGTCGAGGCGCCCCGCGCGGGATGGCTGTCGCCGCGGACGATCGCCCTGCTGGCCCTCGCGGTCGTGCTCGCCCTGGTCTTCCTGCGCACCGAGTCCAGGTCGAAGGCTCCGCTCGTCCCCCTGCGCCTGCTGCGTTCCCGGACGGTGAGCGGCGCCAACCTGGTCGTGTTCCTGCTCGGCGCCACCGCCTTCGGGATGTCGTACACGCTGTCCCAGTACGGCCAGGGCGTCCTCGGCTGGTCGCCGCTGCGCTTCGGCCTCGCCAATGTCGTGATGCCGCTGGGGGCGGTCGCCGGGTCGTACGCCGGGCAGGCCCTGGTCACCAGGGTCGGCGCCCGCGCGGTCTCCGCCGGCGGCCTGGCGCTGTCCGGCCTCGCCGCCCTGCTGCTGGCCGGGGTGCCGGTGGACGGCGGCTTCCTGCGCGATCTGCTGCCCGCGCTGCTGCTCTTCGGGCCGGGCGTCGGGGCCTGCGCGGTCGCGGGGTCCATCGCCGCGCTGACCGGTGTCGGCGAGCGGGACTCGGGGGTCGCCTCCGGGGTCCAGACGGCCGCGTTCCAGATCGGCGGGGCCTTCGGTGTCGCCGTCGTCACCTCCGCGACCGTGTCGCACACCGCCGGCACCGAGCGGCTCGCGGCTCTGACCAACGGCTACCAGGCCTCCTTCACCGCATGTGTCGTGCTCGCCGTGACCGGCCTGGTCTGCGCGCTGGTGCTGCTTCGTGCCCCGCGTGTCACGGGGCGTCGGCTCGTACTCGCGGCCCGCCCTGATGAGCAGCTCGTCCCAACTCAGGTGGGTGGATTCAGGAGGCGGCGGCCCTCACCGCTGCCTCCTTCGCGACCTCCTCGAACCGCGCCCCCATCGCCGCCGCGAGGGCCTGCGCGCCCGACAGTGGACGGACCATCACCGTCAGCCGGTCGATCAGGCCGTTGTCGTCGAGATGGATGAAGTCGCAGCCGTCCAGCGCCCGTTCACCGACCCGGGTCGCGAAGACCAGCGCGTGGTCACGGCCGTCCTCGCTGCTCAGCTCAGTCACATAGCGGAAGTCCTCGAAGACCTTGACGACCGTGCCCAGGATCGCCGCCGTGATGGCCTTGCCCTCGTACGGCTTGAAGACCACCGGACTCGTGAAGACCACGTCCTCGGCCAGCAACGCCTCCACAGCGCCGAGGTCACCCGCTTCGACCGCTTCTCGGTACGCTCGCACGCCGCCTCCATAGTCAATTTGTTGAGTAGGTGTGGAGTAGACTAATCACCCGCTGCTAGCGTGTCCACATGTCGCTCAAGTACGCCGTCCTGGCCGCCCTCCTCGAGGGCGAGGCCTCGGGCTACGAACTGTCCAAGGCCTTCGACCTCTCGCTGGCGAACTTCTGGCCGGCGACACCTCAGCAGCTCTACCGCGAGCTGGAGCGCCTGGCGCGGGACGGGCTGATCGAGGCACGTGTGGTGCAGCAGGAACGTAGGCCCAACAAGCGGCTGTTCACCCTCACCGACACCGGCCGGCGCGAGCTGAGCGCGTTCGCCGCCGAGCCGCCCCGCAGGCCGGCCGCCCTCCGCGACGAGCTGTTGATCAAGATTCAGGCCATGGACGGCGTCGACCCCGGAGTCACCCGGGCGCTGGTCGAGGAGCGCCTGTCCTGGGCGCGCGG
This sequence comes from Streptomyces sp. NPDC058307, assembly GCF_042880295.1. Lineage (NCBI taxonomy): Bacteria > Bacillati > Actinomycetota > Actinomycetes > Kitasatosporales > Streptomycetaceae > Streptomyces > Streptomyces sp. NPDC058307. The sequence goes on along the minus strand of NZ_JBHVYZ010000005.1, from coordinate 14,750 downwards.
GAAACTCGCCCGCTACGAGCGGGTCCGCGACCGGTTCCTCGACGGCCGCACCGAGGAGCAGTACCTCGCGGAGGCCGACCGGATCGGCCCTTACCTCACGCTCATCGGCGGAATCGCCCTGGAGGCGCAGACCATGCGCTGGTGCGAGCGCGCGCTTGGCATCCTGAAACGCCGCGCTCCCCTAAGCTGACCCGGATGTTCAGCCCAGAAGGCCCCAGCCTCCGCGAACTCGCCGTCCAGGCGCTGTCGTCCGTCGAGCGCGGCTACGACCTGCTCGCCCCCAAGTTCGACCACACCCCCTTCCGCACGCCCGACTCGGTGCTGGACGCCGTCGCGTCCGCGCTCCGCCGGCTGGGCCCCTTCGAAACGGGACTCGACCTGTGCTGCGGCACCGGTGCCGGGGCCCGGGTGCTGACGCGGGTCTGCCGGGAGAGCGTGACCGGGGTCGACTTCAGCGCCGGGATGCTCGACGTGGCCCGGAAACGGACCCGGTCCGGGGGGCCGCGGGTGTTCTGGGTGCGGGGTGACGCGCGTGCCCTGCCGTTCGCCCCCGCTTCCTTCGACCTCGTCGTGAGCTTCGGCGCCTTCGGCCACTTCCTGCCGCGCGAACTGCCCGGCCTGTTCGCCCAGGCCCGCGAAGTGCTGCGACCGGGCGGCTGCTTCGCCTTCCCGATCGTCGCCCCACCGCGACCGTCGTCTCCCGCTTACTGGACGCTCCTCGGTTTCGACGCCGTGATGCGGGTGCGCAACGCCCTGTGGCGACCGCCGTTCGTCATGTACTACCGGGCCTTCCGGCTCGGGGACGTGCGCCGGGAACTGGAATGGGCCGGCCTTCAGGTGGAGTTGCACGCCCTGCCCGGGTTCGGCGTGCGTCGGGACGGCAGTCCGCGGGTCCGGATGGTCGTGGCCCGGCGCCCGCTCTAGTCGGTCGCAGAGGTTGCAGAGGTTGCAGAGGTCGCAGCGGTTGCCCTGGTGGCGGACTGCCGTCTGTCACAGGGCGCTGTACAACGCCTCGATCAGCGCCGTCTTCCGTGGATCGTCGGCGATGTGCGGCCCCATCCGGTTCATGACATAGCCCAGTGCGACCCCCGCCTCCGGATCGGCCAGCCCGCACGACCCACCGAAACCGTCGTGACCGAAGGCCCGGGGATTGGGCCCGTAGGAGCCCTTCGGCCCGCTGAGCCACAGGCCGAGCCCGAGCTCCGTCTCGCTGTCGAGCCCCGCGCCGAGCACCAGGTCGCGGCACCTGCCCTGGCTCTCGCGGACCCGTTCGGCGGCCTCGGGGGACAGGACGCGGTGGCCGTCGTGGGAACCGCGGCCCGCGAAGATCCCGTAGAGCGCGGTGACGGCCCGGGCGGTGCCGTGGCCGTTCGCGGCGGGGATCTCGGCGGCCCGCCACTCAGGGGTGTTCGCCTCCGCGGCGCCCGCCAAGGGGTTGGTCAGGGCGGCAATCGCTGCGGGCGCCAACCGGGCGAAGACCGCGGCCTGTTCACCGGCCGAAGTGACCGGCGGATGCACCAGCTCGGCGGCCCGCCCGGCCTCCTTCTCCGGCAGGCCGATGGTGAAGTCGATGCCGAGCGGCCCCGTCACCTCCCGATCGAGGAAGGCGCCCGGCAGCAGCCCCGAGACCCGCCGGACGACCTCCCCGACCAGGAAACCGTACGTGAACGCGTGGTATCCGGACACCGTGCCCGGCTCCCACCAGGGCTCCATGGCCGCGAGCCGCTGTGTCGTCAGCTCCCAGTCGAAGAGGTCGGCGAGGGTGTGGGGCTCGCGCAGTCCGGAAAGGCCGGCCCGGTGCGACAGCAGGTGCCGTACGAGGACCTTCTCCTTGCCCGCGGCGGCGAACTCCGGCCAGTAGGCGGCCACGGGGGCGTCGAAGTCGAGCAGGCCCCGGTCGGCGAGGAGGTGGGCGCACAGGGCGGTCGGGCCCTTCGTCGTCGACCACACGTTGACCAGCGTGTCGCGCTCCCAGGGGCGGGTGCGGGCCGCGTCGGCCCAGCCGCCCCACAGGTCCACGACCGTCTCGCCGCCGACCGTGACGCTCACCGCGGCGCCCAGCTCGGCACGGTCCCGGAAGTTCTCCTCGAACGCCGCCCGCACAGCCGCGAAGCGCTCGTCGCAGTGGCCGTGGACAGTCGGCCGGGGCTCTGACATGGACCCTCCGTCGTCGCCGGAAGCCCGGACCGCCACACTGCGATCCGGGTCCCGAGAACATACCGACTGGTCGGGCTGGAGGGAAGGCTCCCGGCAGGACTCAGACGTACGAGCGCAGCCAGTTCAGCTTCGCCGCCTCCTGGTAGGGGCCGCCGCCCTCGTGGTCGTTGAAGTCGTAGACCTCGATCGTCTTGTCGTCGTGGGCCCAGGCGTTGAAGGCCGCGAAGACGGTGGAGGGCGGGCAGGTCTGGTCCTCGAGGGCCGCAGAGAAGAGCGCCGGGGTGCGGGCGCGGCTCGCGAAGTGCACGCCGTCGAAGTAGGCGAGGGTGGCGAGGACGTCCTCGAAGCGGCCGCGGTGCGTCTTGAGGTAGAGGCCGATCTCGCGGTAGGGGTGACGGTCCGTGAGGGTCGCCGCGCGCGGGAAGTCGCACAGGAACGGCACGTCCGGGGCGACCGCCGCCAGGTCCGGGACCAGGCCGCCGACGGCGATCGAGATGCCCCCGCCCTGGCTGCCGCCGAGGACGACCGTGCGCGCCGGGTCGGTCAGCGGGTGCGAACGGGCCGCCTCCACCGCACGCACACCGTCGGTGAACACCCGGCGGTAGTAGTAGTTCTCGGGGGCGTCGACGCCCCGGGTCATGAACCCGGGGTACGAGGGCGCGCCGGCCACCGGGTCGGCGGTGCCACCGCCGCCGCCCCAGGCGCTGCCCTGACCGCGGGTGTCCATCACGAAGTGCGCACGGCCCGTGGAGGCCCACAGCAGATGCTCGTGGGGCAGGCCGCGGCCGCCGCCGTACCCGATGAACTCCACGACCACCGGGACCGGCGCGGAGACCTCGGCGGGGATCGTGAACCAGCCCTTGACCGGGTGGCCGCCGAACCCGGCGAACGTCACGTCGTACACCTTCACCGTGGACAGGCCCGTGTCGACGAGTTCGAAGCGGGCGTCCAGATCGTGCTCGCGGGCCTCCTGAAGGGTCTTGGACCAGAACGCGTCGAAGTCCTCGGGCTCGGTGGAGTCGCTGCGGTACTCGCGCAACTCGTCGATGGGGAGGTCGAACAGGGCCATGCAGGACCGCCTTTGCGAAGGGACAGTGCCGGATGATCACACCGTACGTGTGTCGTCGGACGAATCGCCAGGCTTTTGCGGGCGCCCCGGGGCCCACGCGGTCAGGCCCGGCGACGGGTCCACTGCGGCTCGGTGAGAGCCCAGTCGCGTTCCCACTCGACGAGCCGGCGGCGGTCCGCCACGCCGCGGACGAGTGAATGCCCGAGGAGGATCACGGCGATCGTGCCGCCGGCGCCACAGGCGCCCATCACCAGGGTGTGCTGCCAGATCGCGGTCTCGTCCGGAGGCGCGGGCACGCTTCGGCCCCGGGAGTCGAACCACACGTCGACCTTGTCGCCCTGGTCGGTACCCGCCGGGACCCGGGCGGTGGCGGTCTTCGTGGCGCCGCCCGCCTCTGTCCAGCGCACGGTCACCCGGTAGGAGCGCTCCCGGCCGCCCTGGACCGTGGGCGGCGAGTCCGGGACCCTGCCGGCGACCTCCGCACGGACCCGATGGCGTTCGGAGCGCTGCTCGGCCGCCACCGCGCGGGCGTCGTCATGCGCCCACCAGCCCACGACCGCGCCCATCAGCGGCGCGGCCAGCAGCATCAGTACAGCGACGGCCAGCACCGTCCACGCCTCGACGACGTCCGACCGGCGCCTGAGCGGATTGCGCCGCCAGCGCCAGCCGCGCACCCGGGTTCGCATGTCGACCTCCGCACCCCGCACCCCTGCGAGTGGGCCTACAGATGTAGTACCCCTCCATTCGCGTCGTTCACGTGTGGTGGGGCGCACATATGCGCCTGGTGTGCCTGCGCACGACCGTCAGCCGAAGCGTTCGATGCGGATACGGTCCACCGGCTGACCGGCCTCCACCAGCAGTCGCGAGGCATGCTCGGCGAACGCGTTGGAACCGCACACATAGGCCTCCCATCCATCTTCGGGCTGTTCGGCCAGGAGTGGCGCCACATGTGCGGCCGACATACGTCCCACGGGCACCCCGTCCGGGGCGTTCCGCGTGAACACGGGGGTCGTCTCGGCGCCGAGCTCCCGGGCGTAGATCAGCTCCTCGGGGCTGCGCGCCGACACCAGCAGCCGCAGCGGCACGGACAGCCCGCGCGCCCGGTGGTGGCGCACCATCGACATCAGCGGTACGACCCCGGAACCGGCCCCGATCAGCAGCGCGGGCCGGTCGCCGGGCCAGGCGAAGAAACCGCTCAGCGGCCCCCGCACCTCCACCTCGTCACCGGGTGCGGCCACCGTGTGGAACCAGGTCGAGACCTCGCCGCCCTCGACATGGTCCAGAGTCAGCTCGATGTGCCCGGAGTCCTCCGGCGGCGACGCGATCGAGTAGTGGCGCTGGGCCGTGTAGCCGTCCTCGGCGGTCAGCCGCAGCAGCAGATGCTGGCCGGGCAGTTGCCCCTGCCACCCGGGCACGGCGAAGCGGAACGTGGACGCGTAGGGGGTCTCGCGGCGTACCTCGGTGAGCGTGGCGGTCTGCCACTCGGAGGCGGCACGGTTGCTGACCGCGATACGCCCGGGCACCGCGAACCGCGTGACGGGAGCGAAGGCGGGCGAGGAGAGCGTCTCAGTCACCGGAGTACCTCTGCTCCTCCCACGGGTTGCCTCGCGCGTGATAGCCGTTCTGCTCCCAGAAACCCGGCTCGTCGTGGTCGAGCAGCGTCAGCCCCGCGACCCACTTGGCGCTCTTCCAGAAGTACAGGTGCGGCACCAGCAGCCGCGCCGGACCGCCGTGTTCGGCGGGCAGCGGCTTCCCGTCGTACTCCCACGCGATCCAGGCCCGTCCGCCGGTCAGGTCCGCGAGGGGGAGATTCGTGGTGTACCCGGTGTGCGAGTACGCGACGGCATGGGTGGCCGACCCATGTGGCCGCGCCACAGCCAGGAACGCGTCCAGTGACACACCCGCGAACCGCACCCCGAACTTCGACCAGCTCGTCACGCAGTGGATGTCACCCTCGTAGGCCGAGACGGGCAGCGTGTGCGCCTCGTCCCAGTCCCAGGTGTGCGGTTGTTCGACCAGCCCGTCCACCCGGAACGTCCAGTCGGCCGGCGACAGGTCCGGCGTGACCTCAGCGGACAGCACGGGCCAGTCGTCGCCCGCGTCGTACTGGCCGGGTGGCAGCCCGCCGCCTTGGACACGGGGGCGTCCGGTGAAGCCTCGGGTGACGTTCATGCATCAACCGTACGCCGTCCCCGCGCGTGCTCCTCCCCAGGTCAGTGCCCCTATCGTTGCGGCCGTATGAACACTGTGCGGCACCGGGAATAGCCGCCGCGCGCCGATCCTTGGCGCTGGAGTGCCGGGCCGGTGTCCCGGTGACAGTGCGAGAGAGTGAGGAAGCAGATGCCCAAGGCGTACGTCTTCACACGGTACGGCGGACCGGAGACCGAGGCGTTCGTGGACGTGGACCGGCCGAGTCCCGGCCCCGGACAGCTTCTCGTGGCCGTCAGCGCGGCGGGCGTGAACCCCGTGGACTGGAAGCAGCGCACGGGCTACCGGCGCCCCGGCGAGAGCGACGATCGGGTCTTCCCCGTCGTGTTCGGCAACGAGGTCTCCGGTGTCGTCGAGGAGATCGGGGACGGCGTCGAGGGGTTCGCCGTCGGGGACGCGGTCTTCGGCACCGCACTGACCGGCGGCTACACCGAGTACACCCTGGTGCCGGCCGCCATCGCCGCGCACAAGCCCGCGGAGCTGTCCCACACGGTGGCCGCCACCCTGCCCGTCGCCGCCGCGACCGCGTACGACGGCGTCCGCCAGCTCGACCTGCCCCCGGGCGCCACGCTGTTGGTGACCGGCGCGGGCGGGGGAGTCGGCGCCGCGGCCGTACAGATAGCCCGCGCCTTCGGTCTGAGGGTCGTCGGCGTCGCGAGCGACGCCAAGAAGGACTTCGTCGAGTCGCTCGGTGCCGACCACGTGGCTTCCGGCCCCGGATGGGCCGAGCGGGCCCGGGCGAGCGCACCGGACGCCGTCTACGACCTGGTGGGCGGTCAGGTGCTCGCCGAGGCCGCCGAGTTGCTCACCGACCGCACGAAGCTGATCACCGCCGGCGCCCCGGAGGAGGAGGTGCGGCGGCTGGGCGGCGCGCGAGTGGCGCGGGCCCGCAACGCGGCCGTACTGGAGGAGGTCGCCCGGCTCGTGGTCAAGCGGGACCTGGACCCGCACATCACCGAGACGTTTCCCCTCGACCGGGCGGGCGACGCGCTGCGCACGGTCGAGGAAGGCCACGCCCGCGGCAAGACGGTCATCGAGGTCACCCGATGAGCGCCGGCGCACGGCACGTCCTCGACAACCCGGCCCTCGCCTCCCTGACCGGCCCGCACGCCCACTTCGCCGAGAGGCGCGGCCGGGTCCTCCGCTACCCGACCGACGTCTCGCCGTGGCTCGCCCTGCCCGACGAGCCCGACGCCGGCGACTGGGCCGACCTCGCGGCGCTCGCGGGTGCCGGCGTGGAGGTGCCGCTGCCGGGCTACGCGGGCCAGGTGCCCGAGGGCTGGGAGATCACCTTCCAGATCGAGGGCGTGCAGTTGGTCGACGAGGGTCTCGACGCCGCGCCCGACCCGGAAGCGGTCCGCCTCGGCCCCGCCGACGTGCCCGAGATCCTCGACCTGATTGCCCGCACCCAGCCCGGGCCCTTCCTGCCCCGCACCATCGAGATGGGCACCTACCTGGGCATACGCCGGGACGGCGCCCTAGTCGCGATGGCGGGGGAGCGGCTGCATCCGCCGGGCTGGACCGAGATCAGCGCGGTCTGCACCGACCCCGCCGCCCGTGGCCAGGGCCTCGCGACCCGGCTCATCCGCGCCGTCGCCCACGGCATACGCGAGCGCGGTGAGACGCCCTTCCTGCACACCAGCGCCGCGAACACCCAGGCCATCCGGCTCTACGAGGCCCTCGGCTTCCGGCTGCGGCGCACCACCGCGTTCCTCGCCGCACGGACAACCGAGCGGTTGCCGGAGGCGGTCTCCTAGCCGCCGTCGTCGGGCGGACCGGGCCAGGCGTTGTACCGCACGAGGTACTCGGCGAACCGCTCCAGGTCCTCCTGCGACCACTCCGCGAGCCGTTCACCGACGGCGGCGCGGCGGCTCACGGTGACCCGGCCCAGGATGCGCCGGCCGGCCGCGGTCAGATGCAGCACCTGGACCCGGTGGTCCTCCGGGTCCTGGCGCCGCTCGATCAGGCCGGCCCGCTCCAGAGCGGCGACCTGACGGCTCACCGTGGACTTGTCCAGGGCGTAATGGGCGGCCAGGTCGGTGGCGCGGCAGCCGTCGCGCTCCTCCAGATGCCCGAGGAGTGTGTACGACACCAGTGACAGCTCGGGATGCAGGCGGCCCGCCGAGGCCCGGGCCCGTCGCGCGAAGGCCGTCATCTCACGCTGGATCGTCTCCACGGTCGTTGCTGCTTCCACTGGACCTCCCTCGCAGTACTGGTTGCAGAGTACAACTCGGTGAGCTCTGGGGTAGGGTGGCCCTCCGGCTGAGGGCGGTCCCAGCCGTGAGGTACCGAGGAGGTGAGACCCATCAACGCTGTGTCAGCTCGGGTGCTCTCTCCTCGAACCGGCGCGGATCACCGCCGCTAGGCCCAGGTGACCGCGGGAGCGCCCTTCGGCTCTCGAAAGGCCCCCGGCTTCCATGCCTTCACTGTCTCCCCGTTTCACCTCCGCCGACTCCGTCGTCGCCGCCCTGCGCACCGCGGGCTGTGTCTTCGCCGAGGACGAGGCCCGGCTGATCCTCGCCGCCGCCCGTACCCCGGCCGAACTGGCCGACATGGTCGACCGCCGGGTCATCGGCCACCCCCTCGAACTCGTCGTCGGCTGGGCCGAGTTCCGGGGACTGCGCGTCACCGTGGCTCCCGGCGTCTTCGTGCCGCGCCGGCGCACCGAGTTCCTCGTCGACCAGGCCCTCGCCCGGGTGCCGGACGCCTCGGTCGTCGTGGACCTGTGCTGCGGCTCGGGTGCGGTCGGCGCCGCGCTCGCCGTCGCCCTGGGCCCGGTCGAGCTGCACGCCGCCGACATCGACCCGGCCGCGGTGGACTGCGCCCGCCGCAACACCGCCGACGCGGGCGGCCGGGTCCACACCGGCGACCTCTTCCAGGCCCTCCCCGCCGAGCTGCGCGGCCGTATCGACATCCTCGCGGCCAACGTGCCCTACGTCCCCACCGACGAGGTCGCTCTCCTGCCCACCGAGGCCCGTGACCACGAGCCCCTGGTCGCCCTCGACGGCGGCACGGACGGCCTGGACGTCCTGCGCCGGGTCGCGGCCGAGGCCCCTCGGTGGCTCGCCCCCGGCGGCTGCCTCCTCGTCGAGACCAGCGAACGCCAGGCCGACGCCGCCCTCGACGCCTTCACCCGCAGCGGCCTGACACCCCGCCTGGCGGTCTCGGAGGAGCTCTACGCCCATGTCGTGATCGGCACCAGGGCGGCTTAGGCCCAGCTCGGGGCCCATGTCCCCGCGCTCGGCGGTTCGGGCCGCGTCGCGTGCAGGTGCGCCCGGAGGGCGGCGAGCGCCGGGTGCGGGTTGTCGGCGCGCCAGAGCAGGGAGTGGGGGTAGACCGGGGTGGGCCCGTGGACCGGGATGCGGCGCAGGTCCTGGTCGGACAGCCAGACCAGACGGGTCAGCTCGCCGACCAGGGTCGCCAGGGCGGGGGAGTCGGCGATGGTGTCGAGAAGGGGGTCGGTGCCGAAGTCGGGGCCGGTGACCTCGATGGTCAGGCCGAAGGCGGCGGCGAGGTCGTCGTAGTAGGTGCCCCACTCGGTTCCGGTGACCAGGCCGGGCATCCAGATGCGGTGCCCGGCCAGCCGGGGGAGTTCCACCGAGCGGGCTCCCGCGAACGCGTGGCCGGGGCCGGTGAGCAGTTGGACCGGTTCGTCGTAGACCCGCACGGACTCGATGCCATCGGTCGACTGCCCCGCGGAGTGCGGGACGGCGCGGAACGTGGCGTCGATCGTGCCGGACCGGAGGGCGGCGAGGGCCGCGTCAGCGTCGAAGAGGGTGACGACGTCCAGTTCGACACCGGGGTGCGCGCGGTGGAAGGCGCGCAGCAGCTCCGCCGGGGCGAGCCGACGGCCGATCACGTCGACGCGCAGGGCCCGGCTGCCCGGCCGTACCGAAGCGGCCGCCCGTTCCGCGACCCGGAGCAGTTCGCGGGCGTGCGGCAGGAACGCCTGTCCGTCGATGGTCAGCCGCGCGCCGCGCGGGGTACGGGTGAACAACCGCGCCCCGAGGTCCTTCTCCAGCGCGGCGACCCGCTTCGACACGGCCTGCTGGGTGACCGCCAGCCGGTCGGCGGCCTCCTGGAACCGCCCCGCGTCCGCCACGGCGACGAAGGTGCGTACGGCGTCGAGATCCATGCCACGAGCCTAGGCCGTCACTGCACAACCACGGGTTGTGGTCGGTAGGTGCGCTGGTTGTTTGATCGGCAGGCCCGGCACTCGGTTGGATGGCGTCGGTCAACGTGAGGTTGTCGGCGAGGGGGTTGGGCGTGGGTGGGAGACGGTCGCTGGGGCGGCGGTTCGGGTGGCTGTGGGCGGCCTACGCGGTCAGTGCGTTCGGCACCTCGCTGTCGTTCGGTGCCTTTCCCCTGATCGCCGTCCTGGTGCTGCACGCCGGCCCCGCCGCGGTGTCCGCGCTGGCGGCCTCGGGGCTCGCGGTCGGGGCCGCGGTGGCCGTGCCGCTCGGGCCCTGGGTGGAGTTCCGCCGCAAGAGGCCGGTGATGGTCGCGATGGACCTCGTGCGCTTCGCGGCCCTCCTCAGCGTTCCCGCCGCGTACGCGCTCGGTGTGCTCGGCTACGTCCAGCTCCTGGCCGTGTCGGTGGTCGTGGCGGCGGCCGACATCACCTTCGGCGCCGCCTCCGGGGCCTTCCTCAAGTCCCTGGTCGGCCCGGACGACCTGTTGATCGCCAACGCCCGGTTCGAGGCCACGAACTGGTCCAGCATCGTGATCGGGCCTCCCCTCGGCGGGGCCGCCATCGGGCTCTTCGGTCCTGTGACGACCCTGCTGGCCGACGCCGTCAGCTACCTGCTGTCGGCGTTGGGGATCCGCGCCATCGGCGGCGGCGAGCCACGGCCCGTGCCCACCGCCGGGGCGGGGAAGGGGTCCCTCCTGGAGGGCTGGCGGCACATCCTCGCCAGCCCCGTCCTGCGCCCCCTGTTCTTCAACACGGTCCTCGTCAACGCCCTGATCATGGTGCCGGTGCCGCTGCTGACCGTCCTCATGCTGGGCCCGCTGGGCTTCGCGCCCTGGCAGTACGCCCTCGCCTTCTCGGTGCCCTGCCTCGGCGGCCTGCTCGGCTCACGGATGGCGCGCCCCCTGGTCACCCGGTTCGGACAGGACCGCGTCCTGATCACCTCGGGCATCCTGCGCGCGTGCTGGGCCCTCGGCCTGGCCTTCGTCGGACCCGGTACGGGCGGGCTGCTGCTCGTGATGGCCGTCGAGCTCGGGGTGATCACCTCCTGCGCCGTCTTCAACCCGGTGTTCTCCACCCACCGGCTGAGGATGACACCGACGGACCGGGTGGTGCGCACCCTCTCCGCCTGGTCGGTGACGGGCAAACTGACCACCGCGGCCCTGACCGCCCTGTGGGGCCTGCTGGCAACGCTCACCGGAACCCGTGAGGCGATCGCGCTCGCCGGTCTCCTGCTGCTGGCCACCCCGCTCCTGCTGCCCCGGCGACCGGCCGCCGCACCCGACGCGAGTCAGGACGCCCTGCCGTCCTCCGCCGGGTCCCCGTGACGCCGGGCGCCCCGTGCACCCCCCGGTGTGCGAGTCGACGGTGTCACGCCCCAGGTGTCTGCACCCGTGCGATCAGCAGGGCCACGTCGTCGGAGTTGTCCGGCTGGTGCAGGGTGCGCAGCAGCAGGTCGCAGATCTCCTCCAGCGGGCCGTCGGGGGTGTCGAGCAGGTCCAGGAGCGCGTCCAGGCGCTCGTCGAGCGGGTGCTGGCGGGTCTCGACGAGACCGTCCGTGTACAGCACGAGCCGGTCACCCGGCGCGAGGTCGACGGTGGTCGTGGAGAAGGCGACACCGCCCACGCCCAGCGGCGCCCCCGTCGGGAGTTCGAGCAGTTCCGGCGGGCGGCCGGGGCGCAGCCGTACCGGAGGCAGATGCCCGGCGTTGGCGATGCGGCACTGCCCGACCCGCGGATCGTGCACGGCGTACACGCACGTGGCGATGGAGTGGTCCAGCTCCTGGGTGATCCGGTCGAGGTGTTCGAGGAGCCTGGCCGGGTCGAGGTCGAGGGAGGCCAGGGTGTTGGTCGCGGTGCGCAGCCGCCCCATCGTCGCGGCGGCGTTGATGCCGCTGCCCATCACATCGCCCACGACCAGCGCGGTCTTGCCCTCGTCCAGCGGGATCACGTCGAACCAGTCGCCGCCGACCTCGGCGGTGGCGCCCGCGGGCTGGTAGCGGGAGGCGACCTCCAGGCCGCCGGTCACGGAGGGGTGGCTGGGCAGCAGGCTGCGCTGGAGGGTGAGAGCGGTGTTGCGGGCGTCCTGGTACCAGCGGGCATTGTCGATCTGCACCGCCGCGCGGGCCGCCAGCTCCCGCGCCAGCAGCACGTCGTCCTCGCCGAACGGCTCCGGATTGCGGACGCGCTTGAGGTCGAGGGCGCCGAGCACCTCGCCGCGCGCGATCAGCGGCACCGCCAGATAGGAGTGCAGTCCGGCCCTGGCCAGCTGTGCGGCCGCCTCGGGTGAACGGGCGATGCGGGCGAGGTCCTCGGGCCCGACCTGCGCCACCAGGACCGGGCTCCCCGTGCGGACGCACTCGGTGACCAGGCGCTCGGGGGCGTACCGGACGACCTGTCCGGGCGGATCGGCCGCGGCCAGGGCGTCCGGGGCACCGGCCGCCTCGACGGCCAGCGGACGCATCACGGCGGGTTCGGTGGGCCGCAGGGTGCTCGGTCTGCCCTGCACCACCGCCTCCAGCAGGTCCACGGCCGCCACGTCCGCGAGCTCCGGCACGGCCACGTCGGCCAGCTCCCGGGCGGTGCGGTCCAGGTCGAGGGTGGTGCCGATGCGGGCGGAGGCGTCGGCGACGAGCGCGAGCCGGCGCCGGGCGGTCTCGGCCTCCACGGTCGCCAGGTGCTGCTCGGTGACGTCCAGGACCGAGCCCGCCACGCCCAGGACGGTCCCCAGCGCGTCCTCAAGGCGGTACAGCGAGACCGACCAGGCGTGGTCCGTGTCGGGGTCCGCGGGTGTACGGCCGATCGTGTGCTGGTCGACCAGCGGCTTGCCGGTCCGCAGCACCTCGCGGGCGGCGGCCTCGAACGCGGCCACGTCCAGCTGCGGCAGCACCTCGCCGATCTTCCGCCCGACGTGGTCCTCGGCCGGCACACCGTTCAGCTGCTCCAGAGCAGGGTTCACCGAGACGTACCGCAGCTCGGTGTCCAGCACGGCCAGTCCGATCGGGGACTGGGAGACCATCCGGGTGGACAGCGCCACGTCCCGCTCCAGGCGGCGCACGGTCGACTGGTCGGCGCACAGCCCGAGCGCGTAGACGTCACCGTGGTCGTCCAGCAGCCGCATGTTGCGGAACTCCACCAGCTTGGTGGAGCCGTCCTTGCGCCGGATGGGGAACGCGCCGGCCCAGCTCTGGCCGGTCTCCATGACGTCGGCGAACAGCTTGACCACCAGGTCGGCGTGCTGCTCGTGGATCATCAGATGGGCCGCGTACTGCCCCAGCGCCTCCTGCGCGGTGTAGCCGAACAGCTCCTCGGCCTGCGGGCTCCACAGCACGATGCGGCCCTGGGCGTCCAGCACCACCGAGGCCATGCCCAACTCGTCGAGCAGCCCGCTCCGCCGTACCGCCCCGCGCGGCGGGTCTCCGCCCTCTGACGCGGGTATTCCGGCTGCACCCATTGCACGAACCGCCTTAGACCGTCCTCGCGGCACGCCGTACCCCCGTGCCGACTCCCCTTGTTCTACCGCGTTCAACCGTCTCCGTGACCACGCGGTCGTGTTCTTCCACCATCCCTCAACACGAGGGCGCGCGTCCGGTGAAGTGCGCCGGGGTGACGAAGGCCGCTCATTCGTTCGATCAGTCTGTACATGACTGCTCGATTGGTATGTACATGACTGCCGTGGGCACGTCAGACTGTCCGCCGACCGACCGCACCCCCGCCCCAGGAGCCCCAGGAGTCCTTCATGCCCCTGCGCGCCGGACAGCGTTGTCACGCGCTCCTCGCCGCCCTCGTCACCCTCACCGCGACGGCCCTCCTGGCCGCCGCACCGCCGGCCTCCGCCGCCGACACCTGGACCGAGACCGGTGCCGACCGGGCCGACCCGCTCACCGAGAGCCAGGGCCTCACCTCGGTCGAGGTCCCCGCCGGATCCGCCAACCGCTACACCGGCATCGGCACCATCCCCATCGGCGTCTCCAGCCGCGGCTGGAACCACGTGGGCGACCCGGACGCCTCCTACGACGGCCACTACATCGAGCCCTACCAGGCCGACTCGGGCACCGCGAAGATGTTCCGGGTGCAGGCGCCCGACGGCACCTGGTCCGAGTACGTCCACTCGCTCAGCCCCGGTGAGGCGCTCAACAACTCCTGGGTCGCGATCTCGCCCGACGGACAGTGGACGCTGTCCGGTGAGTGGGGCACCATGACCCGCTTCCTGGTCTTCCCCACACCCGGAGTCAACGCGAGCACCTCGCCCTCGGCGAACCTTCCGCAGGCGGCCACCGTCACCCTCGACCACGCCGTCCGGGACGTACAGGGCTGCGACTTCCTGAGCGCCACCCAGCTGCTGTGCTCCTCCGACGACCCCGCGGGCACGCTCTTCGGCTACACCAAGCCGCTCCTGCAGATCGACCTGTCCGCCGCCCCGACCGGCTCGGCGAACGTCTCCGGGCATGTCACGGCGCTGCGCCAGCTGCCCCTCCGCAGCTCCTGCTCGGGCGAGTTCGAGGCGGAGGGCATCGACTACGACCGCCGGAGCGGAACTTTGCGGGTGATCGTCGTCTCGCCCGGCTTCTGTGTGCTGACAGACAGCAAGACGTACCGCTTCACCAGGAGCTGAGCCTCTGACGGGCGGGTGCCGGTCCTCCTCGAAATGAGGGCCGGCCCCGCTGGCGGGGCCCAGCGGCCGGATACGACGGTGGCGCGACCACCCCGGCGCCTTCCTGGCCGCCGCGTTCCTCGCCCGCCTCGCCCGCCTCGGCGGCCTCGGCGGCCGGGTCGGCCGGGTCGGCCTGCCGACCGTCTCGCTGTCATGCTCGCCGTCCCCGATCCGTACCGGCCCCCCACGATGCTGGAGACCGCCGCCGGTAGTGATCCGGGAAAGGTGGTGCTTATCCGGGGATGTGGCGCGGCTCGCGGGGAACCCGGCGTTCTGGTCATCGCCACGAGAGGAGCGACCACGATGGATCGTGAGCAAGCGCACGAGGAGTCCGTCTCCCTGGAGATCAGCGGAGGCAGCGCGGAGGACGCGCGGATCGTCTTCGACACGCTGGCCGCGTGTTTCGAGTCGGACCGGGGTGCGGACGAGGCGCCGCAGCAGCTTCATGAGTCGCGGCCGATGGTGTGGCTGGGG